>NZ_JBKFBA010000001.1:462599-655402 GCF_053345925.1 Rhodococcus sp. C26F | reverse complement strand
AGTCCGGGCCGGTTCTTTTGTGTCTGCCGCTCCGTCCCGGTACCGCTCCCCCGACAGCGCTCACCGAGTACATTTCGCCACAGAGTCTCTGCAGAGCGGAGGGTGTGATGGCCAAGCGTGCAACCGTCGCCGATCGTCCACGAACTCCCCGCTGGCTCCGGCCGACGATCGTCGGTGTACTGCTGGCCGTCGCCTTCTATCAGATGTCGGGCTGGCTCTTCCACAACCTGAAGGGCTTCCTCGGCCTGTTGTTCCTGGCGTGGTTGTTCAGCATCACCATCGAACCGATCGTCGACCGCCTCGAGCGGTTCGGGATGCGTCGCGGCGCCGGGACCGGCCTCGTGTTGTTCTCCCTGATCCTGCTCACCATCGGGTTCTTCGCTGTGTTCGGCACGCTCCTGTTCGAGCAGATCGCCCAGTTGCTCACCACACTGCCGGACGCGCTCACGCGCCTCACCGACTGGGCGAACCGCACCTTCGACACGAACTTCAAGACCGGGGACGAGCTGTTCAAGATCACGCCCGACACGGTTCGTGATCTCGCGCAACGGTTCACACCCGGTGTCCTCGGCGTCCTCAGCACTCTGGTCGGTGCCCTGTTCCAGATCCTGACGATGCTGCTGTTCGTCTTCTACATGTCGGCCGAAGGGCCGAAGATGCGCCGGACGATCGCGAGCTGGTTCCCGGCCCGTCAGCAGCAGCTGATCGCGAACGTGTGGGAGACCTCGGTGGAGAAGGCCGGCGGCTACGTCGTCTCCCGGTTGATCCTCGCCGCCGCGGCCTCGATCTTCACCGGAATCTTCTTCCTGATCATCGGAGTTCCGTACTGGCTGCCCCTCGCGATCTGGACCGGGGTGGTCTCGCAGTTCATCCCGACCCTCGGCACCTATCTGGCGATCGGGCTCCCCGCGCTCATCGCCGCGGTGCAGCATCCGCTCGACGGCGTGTGGGTGATCGCCTTCGGCACGGTCTACCAGCAGGTCGAGAACTATGTGCTGCACCCGCGCATCACGGCCCGCACGGTGTCGATCCACCCGGCGGTGGCGTTCGGTTCGGTGATCGTCGGCGCCACGCTGTTCGGCCCGGTGGGGGCGCTGGTGTCCGTGCCGGTGGTGGCGATCCTGCAGGCGCTCGCCGAGTCGTTCGGGCACCGCTACGAACTGATCCCGGAGGTGGGCGGGGAGGAACCGGACCCCGACGCCCCGGAGCTCACGGCCGACAACGACGACTACGACTGAAAGACGGCTACGACCGAAAGACGGCTACGACCGAAAGACAAGGGGCNNNNGCCCGGCCCTGTCACTGTCGGATCAGACGATCAGCTTCGCCGCCGTCGCAGCGACGACGTCCTCGGTGGTCACACCGGGCGCCGTCTCGACGAGCTTCAGTCCCTCGTCGGTCACGTCGATGACCGCGAGGTCGGTGATGATGCGCTGCACGCATCCACGACCGGTGAGCGGCAGCGCGCACTCCTCGAGGATCTTCGGGTCACCCTTCTTGGTGACGTGATCCATCATCACGATGACGCGCTTGGCGCCGTGGACGAGGTCCATCGCGCCGCCCATGCCCTTGACCATCGCGCCGGGCACCATCCAGTTGGCGATGTCGCCCTTGGCGGAGACCTGCATCGCGCCGAGGACCGCGACGTCGATCTGGCCGCCACGGATCATGCCGAACGACTGCGCCGAGTCGAAGTACGACGCACCGGGGATCGCGGTGATCGTCTCCTTACCGGCGTTGATGAGCTCGGGGTCGAGTTCGTCCTCGGTCGGGTACGGGCCGACGCCGAGCACACCGTTCTCCGAGTGCAGGATGACCTCGACGCCGGGCTCGAGGTAGTTCGGCACGAGGGTAGGCATGCCGATTCCGAGGTTGACGTACTGGCCGTCCTCGAGTTCCTTGGCGACGCGTGCCGCCATCTCCTCGCGGGTCAGCCCCTTCTTCGTTGCCTGTGTCATGAGCGCACCGTCCGGTTCTCGATGCCGACCTCGACGGGGCCGACGTGTACGACACGCTGCACGTGGATGCCGGGCGTGTGGATTTCGTTGGGGTCGAGTTCGCCGGGTTCGACGAGGTGCTCGACCTGCGCGATCGTGATGCGACCCGAGGCGGCGGCCGGCGGGTTGAAGTTGCGGGCGCTCGCGCGGTAGACGAGGTTGCCGTGGCGGTCGCCCTTCCAGGCGTGCACGAGCGCGTAGTCGGCGACGATGCCGCGTTCGAGCACGTAGGTCTCGCCGTCGAACTCCCGGGTCTCCTTCGGCTGCGACGCGAGGGCGATGCCGCCGTGACCGTCGTAGCGCAGCGGGAGTCCGCCTTCCTCGACGGCCGTGCCGACGCCTGCCGGGGTGAAGAAGGCGGGGATACCCGCACCACCGGCGCGCAGGCGCTCGGCGAGCGTGCCCTGCGGAGTGAGCTCGACTTCGAGTTCACCGGCGAGGTACTGGCGCGCGAACTCCTTGTTGGAGCCGACGTACGACGAGATGGTGCGGCGGATGCGGCCCTTCTCGAGCAGCAGACCCAGCCCGAAGCCGTCGGTACCGCAGTTGTTGCTGACGGTCTCGAGGTCGGTGGCGCCCTGTTCGAGCAACGCGTTGATGAGGATCTCGGGGATGCCGACCAGGCCGAACCCTCCGACGGCGATCGTGACGCCGTCGGGGATGTCGGCTACGGCCTCGGCGGCGGAGGCAACGACTTTGTCCATGTGTGCCACGATACCCTCAGGTGTACGTCATGTGAACTCCCGTCCGCAATGCGAACAAATCCGCGTAGGATCGTTGCGAGCGCAGAACGGCCGCACTAGCCTGTTCGCATAGCGTCCATCCGTCCACATAGCGAACGTTTCGGATCGGAGGTCCGTGTCTCCCTCATCCCCTGACGCCGGATACCGGGGCCCGCTGTTCGATCCCGTCTTCGGCGCGGACGAACTCGGCGTCGCCCTGTCGGATCGCGCGTGGATCGGTGCCCTGCTCGACGTGGAAGTCGCGCTGACCCGCGCGGCCGCCGCACTCGGCCGCGTCGAGAACACCCACGCCGACGCCGTCGCGACAGCCGCGGCTTCCCTCGTCGAGGAACTCGATCCCGCCGACCTCGGTCGACGGTCCGCGGCGGGCGGCAACGCCGTCATCCCCCTGGTCTCCCTGCTACGCGAGCGCGCCGACGCCCCTGCGCGCGCCGTGCACGTCGGCGCGACCAGCCAGGACGTGCTCGACACCGCGCTGATGCTGCTCGCCCGCCGCGCAGGAGGGATCGCCCTGGCGAACCTGCGCTCCGCAGCCGACGGCGCAGCCCGTCTCGCTGCCACCCATCGCGAGACGCCGATGGTCGCGCGCACGCTGGGCCAGCAGGCTCTGCCCACCACCTTCGGCGCACTCGCGGCCGGCTGGCTCCTGTCCCTCGACGACGCCGTCACCGAACTCGACCGCGTCCTGAGCGCCGTGCCCGCCCAGTACGGCGGAGCCGCCGGCACGCTCGCCGCCGTCCATCCCGACGGCTTCGCGTTCGCCGACACCGTCGCCGACCTGCTCGGACTCGCGCGTCCCGTCGCCCCGTGGCATACCGCCCGCACCCCTATCACGACCCTCGCGGGCGCACTCGGTGTCGCCGCAGGTGCGGTCGCGAAGCCCGCCACCGACGTCGTACTCATGGCGAGCACCGAGTTCGGTGAGGTGAGGGAGGATGCGCCCGGCGGGTCGTCGGCCATGCCGCACAAGCGCAATCCCGTCGCGGCGATCACCGCTCGTGCTGCCGCCCGGCGCGTTCCCGGTCTCGTCTCGACGATCCTGTCGTCGACCGACCACGAGTTCCAGCGCGCCGCCGGCGCCTGGCACGCCGAATGGGAGACGCTCGCCGACATCCTGCGCCTCACCGGCGGTGCCGCGCACCAGCTCTCGACGAGCCTGAACGGCCTGCACGTCCACACCGACGCGCTCGACCGCAATCTCGCGCTCACCGGAGGGGCGATCCTCGCCGAGAAGGTCACGGCCGCACTCGCCGAACACACCGACGACGCACGCTCGATCGTCACCGATGCGGCGGTCGCCGGCAGGTCGCTCGACGAGGATCCCGCCATCACCGCACATCTCGACCCGCAGGACGTGCGCGAACTTCTGGATCCCACGCGCTATCTCGGCCATGCCGCCGACATCGTCGACCGCGTTCTCGCCCGTCACGACAGCACGAACCGAACCACAGGAGATGCCCGATGACCGTCACGCTCAACTACGAACAGTACGGCGACCCCACGAAGCCGACCGTCCTGTTCCTCGGTTCGCTCGGTTCGGACCTGTCGATGTGGGCACCGCAGATCCATGCCCTGGCGACCGACTGGAACGTCGTCGCGGCCGACCATCGTGGGCACGGTGCATCGCCCGCGCCGTCCGGGCCCTACACGATCGGGGAACTCGCCGGCGACGTCGTCGCACTGCTCGACTCGCTCGGACTCGACGCCGTGCACTACGTCGGCCTGTCGCTCGGCGGTGCCGTCGGACAGTGGCTCGCGGCGCACCACCCCGAGCGCGTGCGCACGCTGACGTTGCTGTGCACCTCACCGGCCTTCCAGCCCGCCCAGCCCTGGTACGACCGGGCCGCATCGGTCCGCAGCGACGGGCTCGCCTCGATCGCCGATTCGATCGTCTCGCGGTGGTTCACTCCCGAACTGGCCGAACACGATCCGGAGCTCGTCGCCCGCCACGTCGAGATGGTGAAGGGCACCACCGACGAGGGTTACGCCGCGTGCTGCGAGGCACTGGCGACCTGGGACGGCCGTCCCGACCTGGCCCGGATCGTCGCGCCCACGCTGGTGATCGCCGGTGAGCAGGATCCGGCCACCCCGCCGTCGACGATGCAGCAGCTCGCCGACGGGATCGCCGACTCGGCCTTCCACGTCCTCTCCCCCGGCGCACACCTCGCCAACGTGGAGCAGGCGGGACGGGTCACGAAGCTGATCCGCGAACACATCTCGTCGCGTGCCACGCCGTCCGCCGCACACCGCACCGCGGTGTTCGAGGAGGGCCTGCGGGTGCGTCGATCCGTCCTCGGTGACGCACACGTCGACCGGTCCATCGAGTCGGCCACCGAATTCACCCGGCCGTTCCAGGATTTCATCACCCGCACCGCATGGGGCGATATCTGGGCGCGCCCGGGTCTGGACCACCGCACCCGCCGGCTGCTGACCCTCGCGATCCTCACCGCGGTCGGCAACGAGCACGAACTCGACATGCACATCCGTGCCGCCCTGCGCGCTGGGATCGACCCCGACGACCTTGTCGAGGTCTTCCTGCACACCGCGGTCTACGCGGGTGTCCCCAACAGCAACCGGGCGTTCGCGCTCGGCAAGCAGGCACTCGCCGACACCGAGGGAGGTGCGGGCTCGTGAGCACTCCCGACGTCACCGCACCCGAGGTCGCTCGCGAAAACCCCGGAGCGTCAACCGACTACGTGCAGTCGCTGGCGCGTGGCCTGTCGGTCATCAAGGCCTTCGGCGCGCACGCCCAGCGGCAGTCGCTCTCCGACGTCGCCCGCGCGACCGGCCTCACCCGCGCCACCGCGCGCCGATTCCTGTTGACGCTCATCGAACTCGGTTACGTCCGCACCGACGGATCCCAGTTCTGGCTCACCCCACGGGTGCTCGAACTCGGTTACAGCTACCTGTCGGCGCTGACGCTACCCGAGGTCGCCCGGCCGCATCTCGAGGCGCTCGCCGAGAAGGTCAAGGAATCGACCTCGGTGTCGGTGCTCGACGGCACCGACGTCGTCTACGTCGCGCGAGTTCCCGTCAGCCGCATCATGACCGTCACCATCACCCTCGGTACCCGCTTCCCTGCCTACGCGACCTCGATGGGACGCGTGTTGCTCGCCGGCCTGAACGACGACGAACTCGACGCCTACCTCGCGCGCGCCGAGTTCGCCCCCATCACCGGCAACACCGTCACCACCGCCGAGGAACTGCGCGTCGAGATCGCCACGGTTCGACGCAACGGATATTGCGTCGTCGACCAGGAACTCGAGGAGGGCCTGCGCTCGCTCGCCGCACCCATCCGCGACGCGTCGGGAACCGTTGTGGCGTCGGTGAACCTGTCGACCCACGCGGCCCGCTACCGGATGGAGACCGTGCACGACGAGCTCGTCCCGGCACTGCTCGCCACCGCCGGTGCGATCTCCACGGATCTCGCCCGCACCCAGACCCACCAGTGAACAACCCCGATCGAGGTACATCATGACCGACGTAGTGATCTGCGAACCCCTGCGCACCCCGGTGGGCAGGTTCGGCGGTGTCCTGAAGGACATCGCACCCGAGGATCTCGCGGCCACCGTCATCCGCGAACTCGTCGCCCGCACCGGCATCACCGGTTCCGACATCGACGACGTCTTCCTCGGCCAGGCCTCCCCCAACGGTGAGGCCCCCGCCCTCGGCCGCGTCGCCGCCCTCAACGCCGGTCTCGGCGTGGACGTTCCGGGCCTGCAGGTCGACCGCCGCTGCGGCTCGGGTCTGCAGGCGATCGTGCAGGCCGTCATGCAGGTGCAGACCGGCGCCAGCGACCTGATCCTCGCCGGCGGTGCCGAGTCGATGAGCCAGGCCGAGTTCTACGCCACCGGTATGCGCTGGGGCGTCAAGGGTGAAGCCGTCGCCCTGTCCGATCGTCTCGCCCGTGCCCGCGTCACCGCCGGTGGTCGCGACTTCCCCGTGCCCGGCGGCATGATCGAGACCGCCGAGAACCTGCGCGCCGAGTTCTCCATCAGCCGTGAGGACCAGGACGCCCTGGCCGTGCAGTCGCACCAGCGGGCCGTCGCCGCGCAGAAGAACGGCGTGTTCGCGCAGGAGATCGTTCCCGTCACCGTGCCGCAGCGCAAGGGTGATCCGCTCGTCGTCGACACCGACGAACACCCCCGCGCCGATACTTCGATGGAGACGCTCGCCAAGCTGCGCCCGATCCGCGGCAAGGTCGATCCCGACTCGACCGTCACCGCCGGCAACGCCAGCGGCCAGAACGACGGTGCCGCCCTCGCGATCGTCACGACCGCCGAGAAGGCGGCGAGGCTCGGTCTGCGTCCGCTCGCTCGTCTCGCCAGCTGGGCGGTGGCCGGTGTGCCGCCGCGCACCATGGGCATCGGCCCGGTCCCCGCCAGCGAGAAGGCCCTCGGCCGACTCGGACTGACGCTCGCCGACATGGACGTCATCGAACTCAACGAGGCGTTCGCCGCGCAGGCCCTCGCGGTCACCCGCTCGTGGGGCATCGAGGCCGACGACCCGCGCCTGAATCCCAACGGCTCCGGCATCTCGCTCGGACACCCGGTCGGCGCGACCGGCGGACGCATCCTCGCCACCCTGCTGCGCGAACTCGACCGCCGGGAGGGTCGCTACGGACTCGAGACGATGTGCATCGGCGGCGGCCAGGGGCTCGCCGCTGTATTCGAGCGCATCGCATGACGGCGACCGACGCCGTTCGAACGCATCGTCTGATGTGACCTACGGTGCTCGCGACGCGATCCCCGTCGCGAGCACCGTACAGTCCGTACGCTCGTGATCATGAGCGATGTACAGATAACTCCACCCACCGAAGCCCCTGCTCCGCCTACGACACGAGCCCGGACCCTCGCGCGTTATCTGCTGGCCGCCTCACTCGTCTTCGCCGGGCTGAGCCATCTCTTCTGGGCCCGTAAGGACTTCCAGGCCCAGGTGCCCGACTGGGTGCCGATGGACAAGGACGGCGTGGTCATGGCATCCGGCGGTGTCGAGATCATGCTCGGCGCCGGACTCGCCGTGGCGAACCGCGACCGCGTCCGTGTCGGCCGTCTGGCCGCACTGTTCTTCGCCGCCGTCTTCCCGGGCAACATCGCCCAGTATCTCGGCAAGCGCAGCGCCTTCGGTCTCGACACCGACCGTAAGCGCCTGATCCGCTTGTTCTTCCAGCCCGTGCTCATCCTGTGGGCCTTGTGGTCCACCGGAATCCCCCGACGCTGACGCGGCCGGCGCCGGAGGGCGGACCGGTGTCCGTCACTCCGGCGCGACCCGCACGAGCATCTTTCCGAAGTTCTTTCCTTCGAGCATGCCGATGAACGCCTCCGGGGCGTTCTCGAGTCCGTCGACGATGTCCTCGCGGTACGCGAGCTTTCCGTCGCGGACCCATGCCGAGGCCTCACGCAGGAAGTCGCCGTACATCTCCTTCACGAACTCGCTCTGGATGAAGCCGCGGATCGTGAGGCTCTTGGTGAGAATCGAATTGAACAGTCCAGGAAGGCGGTCCTTGCGGTTCAGATCCGCACCGTTGTACTGCGCGACCAGACCGCACACCGGGATTCGCGCATAGGTGTTGAGCAAAGGCCACACCGCTTCCTGCACGGGGCCGCCGACGTTCTCGAAGTACACGTCGATGCCGTCGGGCACGGCCTCCGCCAGCTTGTCGGCGAAGTTCGGGTCGCGGTGGTCGATCGCCGCGTCGAAACCGAACTCCTCGATCAGTGCGCGGCACTTCTCCGGTCCGCCGGCGATACCGACCGCGCGGGCGCCCTTCAGCTTCGCGATCTGCCCGACGGCCGATCCCACCGGCCCGGTGGCGGCAGCGACGACGACGGTCTCGCCCTCCTTCGGCTGTCCGATCTTCAGGAGCCCGGAATAGGCTGTGAAGCCGGGCATTCCGAGCACGCCCACCGCGGTGGAGATCGGTGCGGCCTGCGGATCGAGCTTGCGGACGGTGGAACCGTCGAGGACGGCGTGCGACTGCCAGCCGGCTCCGGCCAGCACGTAGTCGCCCGGCTCGAGACCCTCGTACCGCGATTCGACGACCTGGCCCACCGTTCCGGCGACCATCACGTCCCCGAGTTCGACGTGCGCGGCATACGACTTCGCGGTGCTCATCCGACCGCGCATGTACGGGTCGAGGGACAGGTAGACGACGCGCAGGAGGATCTGGCCGTCGCCGACCTCCGGCAGATCCACCGTCTCGAATCGGAAGTTGTCGGCGGTGGGCGCCCCCTCCGGGCGCGATGCGAGAACGATGCGGGTGCTCTGACTCGTCGTGGCTTCACTCATGCCGACAGTGTGCCGCGCGCGCAGGTGTCCTAAACGCTGCACGCGGGCACCCCGACAGGCACGATGTCGGGCCGGAGACGCTCCCGATCAGGCGCTGCGCTGTGTCTGTCCGCGAGGCACCTGGTAGTTCGAGAACAGCTGCGAGTGGATGACCTCGGTGAAGGACGGTCCGTCCTGCTCGACCCGGGCAGGACGGCGAGTGGACGAAGCGGTGCGCGAGGCACCCATCTGCGACGTGGAGCGGATCGCCATGTCGATCTCCTCTCGGAAGGCGGGGAGAGGTGGCCACCGGCACCGTACAGAAGGTGCAAATCGGGTGAGCGACCCCTTGGGAGATACATATACCCCGTCGATGCCCGATATGCACCTGTCGATTTCGGCGCGCCGCACACCGGCCAGCCGGGAGTCCCGGGAAGCTACCCGTCGACCTCGCGGACGTCGGAGGCGGGAAGCACCCGGATGGGCGCGCTCGTGGCCGAGTTCGATGCCCCCACCCGACCGCTCAACGTCGCGGCCGGATCACAGGCCCGCACGGCGAGCGTGCGAGAACCTCCGGGAGGCAGATGGAACCAGGAATCCTGCAGGTCACCGCCGGTGACGTCGAAGTGCACGTACTGCGCCGCACCCTCGGTTCGCACCTCCACGCTCCACCCGCCCGGGACGGGTCGAGCGGTCGCCGCGAGACCGATTCCGCGCTCGACGGGCCGTGCCGGACCGCCCACGAAATGCACCGACTCCGCCAGCACCGCACCGGTGGAATCCACCAGCCGAGCGGTCGCCGTGTCGAAAGTGCGCGGCCCGAATCGATACGCAAAATTGACATCGGTGAAACCGCCCGTCACCGATGCCCACGAGAACACCCGGGTCTCGTGCGGGTCGAGACGTAGCGGCACGGACACGTCCACCGGTACCGCACCCGAGGGGGTGTGGGCCTGCAACTGCAGCGTGACGTCGAGAACATCGGCGGTGTCGTTGATCGCGTCCACACGCAGGCCGTCGAGGCGGTCGTCGGTGAGAGGACGGTGACGGGCGCGAACACCCGTGCCAGCACCCACCACGGAGCCTTCGGGTTCCCGTCGGCGTCGAATACGCCCCATCCGGCGCCCGGCTGCAGGTCGCGGGCGGACAGGACCAGGGCACCGCGACATCCTGATCCGGACCGTCGCCAGTACTGCAGCACCTCGGTGAACGCTTCACAGATCGCCGCCCGCCCGAGCGCGAGATACCGCGCGGGGTCGGCCCACCGCACCTCGGCGGGGTCGACCCCGAAGATCGTGCGCACATAGTGGTCTCGTACGTCCTCGAAGTCCCACGACGCGCCGTTGTCGCGCGGCACAGCCGCCTTCCACCGCGGATGGTGACCGGCAACATTCACACTGCCGAACTCGGCCTCGATCGCCGTGTCGGAGGGCGGAATCGAGAACGCAAGGCATTCGGCGGCGAAGCGCACGCCGGCAGCACGCACGTCGCCGAGAGGACGACGGTAACCCCCGATACCGAAGTAGTGCGCCACACCCGAACCCACCGCGATCGGCAGTGCGTCGCTACCCGGGGGTGCGGACGGCGACGACGACACCCACACCGTGCCCGGTAGCTCGCGGTCGACGATCGCGGGCAACCAGTCGTCGAGCGCCGGGATGGATGCCTCCGTCAGGCCGAGCATGGCCGGTTGCTGCTCGGTCTCGCTGCCCCCGCACATCACGACGGGTGCCGGGTTCCCGCCCCATCGTCGCGCCAGCGCACGGACCTCGGCCTCGAGCAGCGAGCGGAAGTGCGGGTCGTCGGGTGGGTCGGTGGTGGCGAGCATGACGTCCTGCCACACCATGATGCCCAGTTCGGCACACGCCGAGTAGAACTCGTCGTCCTCGTAGACCATCGTGCCGGGGATGCGGATCGTGTCCACGCCCGCCGACACGCAGCGTTCGAGGATGCGCCGGGTTCCGGCCGGGTCGTTCAATGCGATCGGGTCGGTCGGTGTCCACACCAGTCCGCGGCAGAAGACGTCGACGTCGTGGATCCGCAGGCCGAATCCGTCGCCCGAAATCTGCTCCACCGATCGGAAACCGATGGTGCCCAGCTTTATCCGATGCTTGTCCAAGAGGATGTGTGCCGCATACAGGTTCGGGTCGCCGTAGGTGTGCGGCCACCACCGCTTCACCTCGGGGAGCGTCACCTGCATCCGCACGCGCGCTGTCCCGTCGGGTCCGTATTCGGGGCGGGCGTGCGCCGTCGCCCCGCCGATCTCCACAGCGACCTCGGAGACGGCAGCGCCGGCCAACACGAGGTCGACATCGACGATCCCGTCGGATCCGCGCACACTCGTTCGTATCCCGCGTTCCAGCACAACGGGTGCACCGGAATCGACGAGACGCACGGGACGCCACGGTCCGACCGGTGCCGGAGTTCCCACGTAGACCGGGGCACGCCCGAGCATCGTGGTGCGAAACCACCGCAATCCCTGAGCCGACACGAGCGACGAGCGCCACCGTCCGCGCGGCCGACGCTTGCGGAGTGCAGCCTCGAGCGAAGCACACCGGATCGCGATCCGCGTCGTCGACGGCAGGTGGTCGAGGACGACGGTCAGCGGCACGAACATCGATTCCGACGTCGCGACGCATGTGCCGTCTACCCACACCTCCGCGAGGGTCGCGGGCCCGTCGAAGGTCAGATGCCACGGTCCGTCGCCGGACACCTCGACGTCGGTGACGAACCACCAGTCGTCGCTGTCGGGTGACGACGCCCGGGCCGCCACGACTCCGTCGGTCTCCCGAATCGCGCCGGCCGCCGTCCCGGGTATACGGACCGGCAACCAACAACCCTCCTGCGGAAGGTCACCGGGATGCTCGACCGCCCCGGGAGCGACACGGAGACAACGCCATCGCGCATCGTGCAGGAGATCCATGTGCGTCGAACCCCGTCACCGCACCCCGGCGGCGCGGACGACGATCGCCATGGCGTCCTCCCAGGCATCGGCCATCACGGTCAGCTGGTCGCCGGGGTCGCCGGGGTCGACGCTGCGGCCGCGTGCCGCACGCGCCATCCGGAACTGCACACTCTTCGCGCCCTCGGCGACTGCACGGAAGCCGTCGGCTGCGGCAGCCGCACCGGGATATCCGCGACCGTCCATGTAGACGCTCACGTCCGCGGCGAGTTCGGCGGTGGCACCGCACTGGCGGAGCACCCCGAACGTCCACGGATGGAAGACGTCCATCCCACCGGTGCGGATCGGGTCGATGTCGGTGAGCACCCGCTTGCCGAGTTCGCGCACCGGATTCGAGCCGGCGCGCATGCGCAGGTGCCGGAGCACCACCGAGTCGAAGGCATCGCACTGTGGCTGTGCCGTATCGAGACCGCACTGCGGTTGCGCCGCGTCGAGGCGCACCTGTTCGAGGTAGGGAGGCCAGGTGGGCACCGGCTCGTCGAGGCCGAGCACTCCGCGGAAGTCCTCACCGGTGAGGACGTGATAGCCGCTGTTGTGGAAGTACTCGAGCGTCTCGGTGTCGCGGTCGATGACGTTGGGCACGATCGTCGTCTTCGAACGACTCTCCCGGTATCCGGTGCCCTCGGTGTCGGGCAGCCAGAAGGCGTCCACCTCGATCGTCGACAACAGACCGGCGGCGGCGTTGTCCTCGAGGTGATCCACCGGGCGGCGCCAGACGTTCATCTCCGCGACGTCGATCCCGTACAGGGCCAACAGATCCTCGGGACGGAACTTGAGGAAGGTCCACTGTGCGCCGTCGAACCGGGCCGAGAACGCGCACGCGGCCGCAGGGACCGGATCGTGACCGAGCGAATGCAGCACCTCGACCCACAGGTCGACATAGCAGTTGGTCTCGGTCCAGATCCGGTCGGCAGCGTGCACGAAGTGCGGTGAGTACCCGTCGACGCGGACGTCGATGAGCCGATCGCTCACGGGAACATCCTGTCGTGTACCGCAGCGGGCCAGCGGTCGACGTCGAGTCCGTGGGTCCGCAACAGCGCCAGGGCAATCCGCTCCATGCCGAATCCGACACACGCGCTGTGCGCGACTTCGCCGTCGGCGGTGCGGATCTCGAAAGTCTCGCCGAAGTGCTCGCGGTGGCAATTGCACGAGACCACGGCGGTGCCGTCGTCGAGGTCGCCGTAGAGCCGGACGGTCAGCTCGGTCTTGAGGTTCTCGGTGCGCTGGTTGACGGCGAGCATGCGTCCGGCCCGTCCGAAGAAGGGGTCGTTGGCGGGCACGGCGGTCGCGTCGAGACCGAGCGAGTCGAGCACCTCGAATCCACGCTGCACCCAGGAATCACGATGCTGCGCAGCGTCGTTCTCGGTGCCGATACGCACGAACTCGTGCATCCGGAAGGCCTGCATGCGGGCGGGGTCGACGGCCGGTTCGTGCCGGAAGCAGTAGCCGAGGACGTCGAGCAGTTCGCCGTCCTCGCGCAGGGTGCCGGTGTACCGCGAATAGGCGGGATGGCATGCGGCGGAGACGAGCACAGTGTCGGCGGGTTCGAGCCACGGATCCCACGCCTCGCCCCGCGACCGCGCGGCGAGCAGTTCGGCGTGCTCGGCGTTGCTGCCCGCGAAGGTGTTCACCGCTCCGGTCAGGTGCGGGAACGAGGCAATGTAGTCGGTGCGCTCGAAGCTCGTCCGCGGGAAGACCGGAGGGAAGCGCAGACGCGTCGCGGCCCGGCCCGGACCCGCCGCGACGACCACGCGGTCGATGCCGTCGACGATGTCCTCGAAGACACCCGACCGTCCGTAGAGGCCCGGAACACCGGTCTCCACAAGCAGTTCGGCCTCGAGCAACTGCTGCTGGAAGTCGAGGCGGGCGCGCTCGAGCTCGGACAGCTCGTCGGTTGCGATGCTGGTAATGGCTGTACTTGTCACAGCGTCCCCGGTAGGCGATCGACAACTGGGCCGAGTTGTTCATGATGCGGTCGTTGTTGACCATCACGGCGGCACCGTGCGCGTCGCGCAGGTGGCGGCCGAGCGAGTACTGCGAATCCTCGCGGTATCCGGCGATCCCGCAGATGAGCATCGCGCGCGGAGTGAACACGCGCTGCAGGTAGCGGTCGCCGAACCGGTCGATGCTCGACGCGATGTCGCGGACGGTGACGACATCGCAGCCGACGCGTGTCGTCGCGACGGGGGGGCCGCTGCCATCGTTCATGGGTCACTCCTCGGGATGCGCTGCACACGCTAGCCGCAGGTCGGCGGATCTACACCACTCGAACGGCTCTGGCTCGCGGGACATCCCGGAAATCACCCCGACTTTCACCCGCCGGTAGCGGCAGTTCGCGCGGTGAACCGGGGCTCGCTACCGCAACACGCCGCGTCGATCCCGGTTCNCGACGAAAGGCCCCGACCGGGTGGTCGAGGCCTTTCGGGGTCTGGAGTTATGCGGACGTCCGCACGGGTTCCTTGTCGCTCTCCGGCTCGTCCTTCGCTGCCGGCTCCTTCTTCTCCGCGGCGGGCACCGGGACGGTGTCCTGCGCGTAGTAGAAGTGCGGGCGACGGTGTCCGAGGAAGGAACCGCACCAGGACATGACCGCGATGTACCGGTTGCGGAAGCCCACCAGGTAGACGAGGTGGACGGCGAGCCACAGCACCCACGCGATGAAACCGGTGAGCTCGATCTTCCCGACCCGCGTGATGGCGCGGAACCGGTTGATGATCGCCATGCTGCCCTTGTCCTTGTACTGGAACGGGGTGCCCAGCGCGACCTTGCCGGTGATCATCTTCGCGACGTGGCGGCCACCCTGCATCGCGAACGGCGACTGCGCCGGCAGGTTGTCGAGGGTGACCATGTCGCCGATGGCGAAGATGTTGTCGCTGCGGCCGACGGTGAAGTCGGGGTCGACGAGCAGGCGTCCGCCGCGGACCGTCTCGCAGCCGGTGCGCTCGGCGAGCACGTCGGCGAAGTCGTTGGCCTGGATGCCGGCCGACCAGATGATGGTCTCCGCGGTGAGGCGGCGGGTCTGCTCGGTCGTGGGCGTGGTGAGCGTGGCACCGTGCTCGTCGATATCGGTGACCATCGTCCCGAGGACGACGTCGACGCCGCTCTTCTCGAGCGACTCCTCGGAGTACTCGCTGAGCTTGCCACCGAACGGGGGCAGCACCTTGTCGGCGCCCTCGACGAGCGTGACGGTGACGTCGTCGGCGCGGATGTTGCCGATGTTCTCGGCAAAGTAGCGCTGCGCGAGTTCCTTGATCTGTCCCGCGAGCTCGACGCCCGTCGGGCCGGCACCCACGACGATGAAGCTGAGAAGATTCTTCCGACGCTCCGCATCGGTGGTGACGTGTGCTTCCTCGAAGCACCGCACGATCTGGCGACGCAGCTTCTCGGCGTCCTCGACCGTCTTCAGCGCGTACGTCAGGTCGGCGAACTCGTCGCGTCCGAAGTACGCCTGGCGCGCGCCGGTCGCGGCGACGAGGTACTTGAAGCCGAGGCGGAGACGCTGACCGCCGGCCTCGTAGACGACCGTGTTCTCCTCGGGGAGCACGTCGACGACGCGACCCAGGCGGACGTCGGCGTTGGGGTACTCGGCCAGGATCGCACGCACGGAGGGGGCGATCTCACCGGGCGAGAGGACACCGGTCGCAACCTGGTAGAGCAGAGGCTGGAAAAGATGCTCGGTGGTCTCCGAGATGAGAACGAAGGGCGTGCCGGCCTTGGCGAGCTTCTTGGCGGTGGCCAATGCTCCGAAGCCGGAACCCACGATGACTACATCTGTCCGATCGACCAGGGTCGCTGTGTCCGCATCGTCCATGCTGTCGTAAACCTCCACGTACTTGTCATCTCCGTTGATGTATGACTCCCAAGGTAGGTACGAAGGACCCTTGTTATCCACTAACCTGGGATATTCGAAAAACTGTTATCTGTTTCGCTCATAAATTCGGATGGCACGTTCCCGGGAGGAGCCATGGATTTCCGTCAGTTGCGCTACTTCTTCGCCGTCGGCGAGGAGGGCAGCTTCTCCCGTGCTGCCCAGCGCTGCTTCATCTCGCAGTCGGCGATCAGCCATCAGATCGCGAAGCTCGAGCACGAACTGGGCACCACCCTGTTCGACCGCACCACCCGTTCGGTCAAGCTCACCTCGGCCGGCCGACGCCTGATGCCGATCGCCGCCGAGGTGCTCAGTCTCGAAGCGAAGGCCCTGGAAGTGGGCCACGAACCGCGGGAGAGCATCCGCATCACGGCGAACATGAGCTTCGCGTCGCAGAGCCTCGACGCCATCTCCAGCGTCCGCGAACGTCACCCCAAGATCGACGTGGAGTTCGTCATCAAGGACTTCACCGACCGCGTCAACGCCGTCGCGTCCGGGGATGCCGATCTCGCGCTCATCCGCGGCGACGTCGACCGCCCGGGGCTCGAGGCGATCCGTCTCGGCATCGAAGAGCTCGTCATCGTCACGTCGAGCGAGCACCCGCTGTCGGCGTTCTCCACCGTCGATCTCGGCGACCTCGCCCACTACCCGCTGCTGCTGCCGCCGCGCGGCAACCAGGTGTTGTTGCACCGCGTGGTCGAGGATGCCTTCGTCGAGGTCGGTCGTCGCGTGCGCCTCGGGCCTCCGATCGCGAGCGACCACACCGCGACTCTCGAGGTGCTCACCAACCCGAGGGCGTGGACCGTGCTCTATGCCGGTACCGCAGCCGACACACCTCGCAAGGGGCTGAAGTTCATGCGCGAGATCCACCACCGGCTGCAGGTTCCGGTGTGCGGGGTGGTGCGGAGCAACGCGACGCCCAATCCCGAACTCGAGTTCCTCATGCGGGCGCTCGCCCATTCGATCGTGCCGCCGACGGACAGCACGCCGTGATCCGATCGCAGACCTCGGAGCGCGAAACGGTCATCGGTGCGTGCAATTCCGCGCTCCGCTGACCAGTTCGCGCGTCGCTGCGGTCCCGGGGCGCCTCAGTTGCGCGGCGACAGCTTGTCGAGGAGTTCGAGGCCCTGACGTGCCCACGCGATCTCGGCCTCGCCCCGGCCGATGAGACCGTCGTACGCGAACGCCTTGAACGCGATGATCCGCTCGTGGTCCTCGGCCGGATACTTCTGCACGCGTCGCGCGATGGTCGCGTTGCTGAGGTCGAGGATCGCATCGCGCACCGTGGTCCACTGGGCGATCTGTTCGGTGTAGTGATCGATGTGCCGTTCCAGGCACTCGCGAGCGCTGTCCGGGTCGGTCCATTCGAAGTAGGCCGCGCGCATGTGGGCGGCGTCGCGCACCGGGGCGTAGTCCAGCGGGGTGGACATCCATTCGCGGAAGGCCCGGATGCCCTCCCCGGTGATCGAGTACCGGGTCTTGGTGCTGTTGGGACCCCAGCGCACCTGTTCGCCCTCGACGAGGCCCTCGCGCTCCATCCGGCGTAGTTCGGGGTAGATCTGCGAGTCGGGCGCATGCCAGACGTGCCCGACCGACCCACCGAACCGTTTCGCCGCGTCGTAGCCGGTCAGAGGCTCGGCGGTGAGCAACGCGAGCAGCGCGTATCGCAGGCTCATGGACCACCACCTTTCCTCGGGCGAGTATTCCACCCTTGCGAATAACTATATCGATAGATAGTGTGTGCTCCAGCTCACCGACTATCTATGTAGATAGTTATTTCACCCTCAGTGTTCGGAGGATCCGACATGACCGATCTCGGCCCCACCGGGGCGACCGCGAAGAACATGGCCTACCCGCTCGACGCCTGGTACGTCGTCGCCTGGGATCACGAGGTGGGTCGCCGCGAGATCCTCGCCCGCACCATCGCCGGCAAGCCGATGGCCCTCTACCGCACCGAGGAGGGCCGTCCCGTCGCCCTCGCCGACGCCTGCTGGCACCGCCTCGCGCCGCTGTCGATGGGCAAGCTCATCGGTAGCGAGGGCATCCAGTGCCCCTACCACGGTCTTCAGTACAACTCCGCAGGTCGCTGCACACACATGCCCGCCCAGCAGACGATCAACCCGTCCGCGATGGTGGCGTCCTATCCCGTCGTCGAGCGGCACCGCTTCGTGTGGGTCTGGCCGGGTGACCCGACGCAGGCCGATCCCGATCTCATCCCGGACATGTTCCAGATGGACTCCCCCGACTGGGCGGGCGACGGACGCACGATCGACGTGCAGGCCAACTACCAGCTCGTCCTCGACAACCTCATGGACCTCACCCACGAGGAGTTCGTGCACTCGTCGTCCATCGGCCAGGACGAACTGAGCGAGTCCGACTTCGTCGTCACCCACGACGACCGCACCGTCACGGTCACCCGCTGGATGCACGACATCGACGCACCGCCGTTCTGGCTCAAGAACATGCGCGACAAGTTCCCCGGCTTCGAGGGCAAGGTCGACCGCTGGCAGATCATCGAGTTCCAGGCACCGTCCACGATCCGCATCGACGTCGGTGTGGCCAAGGCCGGCACCGGTGCTCCCGAGGGCGACCGCAGCCAGGGCGTCAACGGCTTCGTCATGAACACCATCTCCCCCGTCGACGAGAGCACCGCCCTCTACTTCTGGGCGTTCATGCGCAACTACCGCCTCGACAGCCAGCTCATCACCACGCAGCTGCGCGACGGCGTGCACGGCGTGTTCGGTGAGGACGAGGCGATGCTCACCGCGCAGCAGAAGGCCATCGAGGCGAACCCGGATCACGAGTTCTACAACCTCAACATCGACGCCGGCGGCATGTGGGTGCGACGCCTGATCCAGCGCATGGTCGAAGCGGAGCGGAACCTCACCTCGGCCACCGCCGTTCCCGAGGGAGCCCACTGACATGAGCAACAACCAGATCCGTTGGCAGCGGGCCCGAGTCGTGAGTGTCGAGCGGGCCGCCGATTCGATCGCCGAGATCACCCTCGCCGCCGACACCGCCCACCGCGTCGAACCAGGCGCCCACATCGACGTGCGTCTCCCCTCTGGCGACACGCGTTCGTACTCCCTCGCGGCGGGTGGTCCGGACGGTCGCCTCACACTCGGCGTCCACCGCTCCCCCACCTCGCGCGGCGGCTCCGAGTACATGCACTCGCTGCGTCCCGGCGACGAACTCGAGATCACCGAGCCGCTCCAGAACTTCCCGCTGCGGGTCGGCGCACCGCGCTACGTCCTGCTCGCCGGCGGCATCGGCATCACCGCCGTCCGCGCGATGGGAGCCGTGCTCCGCCGCCTCGGTGCCGACTACCGCTTCGTGTACGTCGGTCGCAGCCGTTCCGCGATGGCCTTCCTGCCCGAACTCGAAGCCCTCCACAGCGACCGTCTCGACATCCACATCGACGACGAGGGAACAGGATTGGACGTCGCCGCGCTCGTCGACGGCGTCGATCACACCACCGAGCTGTACATGTGCGGTCCGATCCGCCTGATGGACGCCGTGCGGCGCCGGTGGCACGACCGCGACCTGCCGATGCCGAACCTCCGCTACGAGACCTTCGGCAACAGTGGATGGTTCGACGCCGAGGAGTTCACGGTCACCGTGCCCGAACTCGACGTCACCACCACCGTCGGTTCCGACGAATCGATGCTCGACGCCCTCCGGCGTGTCGGCGTCGACATGATGTTCGACTGCCGCAAGGGCGAATGCGGCCTGTGCGAGGTCTCCGTCGCCTCGCTCGACGGTCGCGTCGACCACCGCGATGTCTTCTTCAGCGAGGAGCAGAAGCGCTCCTCGCGTCGGATGTGCGCCTGCGTGTCACGCGTGGTGCGCGATTCGGCATCGCCCCGATCGACGACGGGTGTCGTCACGCTCGACCTTCCCTGACCACCGCGCATTTTCACACCACGAGGAAACACGATGGATCTTCGCGCACGCATCGACGCCTCGCCGATGCATCCCTACCAATGGATGGTCGTCGCCCTGTGCGTCGTGCTGAACATCCTCGACGGATTCGACGTCATGGCCCTGGCGTTCACCGCCAAGAGCATCGGCAGCGACTTCGGCCTCGGCGGATCGGAACTCGGCGTGCTGCTCAGCGCGGGTCTGATCGGCATGGCCGTCGGCGCTCTCGCTCTCGCCCCGATGGCCGACCGGATCGGCCGACGGCCCCTGATCCTGATGTCGGTCGCACTCGCCACCGCCGGCATGGGCCTGTCCGCGAGCGCCGGATCGGCGTGGGAACTCGGCATCTGGCGGGTCATCACCGGACTCGGTATCGGCGGCGTCCTCGCCTGCACCACCGTCATCGCTAGCGAATACTCGTCGGCCCGCTGGCGTGGTCTGGCGATCAGCATCTACACCGCCGGATACGGTGTGGGTGCCACGATCGGCGGTATGGCCGCCGTCGGTCTGCAGAGCGAATACGGTTGGCGTGCAGTCTTCGTCACCGGCGCCGTCCTCACCGGCCTGGCACTCGCCCTCCTCGTCGTCCTGCTGCCCGAATCCCTGGACTTCCTCACCAGCCGGGGACGCACAGGCGATCTCGACCGGATCAACACCATCGCGCGACGCATCGGCCAGAGCCCCGTCCCGGCGCTCGCCCGTTCCGCCGACAAGGTGGCACCGCGGGCAGGACGGATCTCGGATCTGTTCTCCGGTAGCAACACCCGCTCGACAGTCCTGCTCTGGGCGGCCTTCTTCGCCACCATGTTCGGCTTCTATTTCGTCAACTCGTGGACGCCGTCGCTGCTGGAGACCGCCGGTCTCACGAAGGACCAGAGCGCCACGGCGGGCATGATGCTCACCCTCGGCGGCACCGTCGGTTCGGTGCTCTTCGGAGTGTTCGCCAGCCGCTGGGCCACCCGATCGGTCCTGCTCACCTTCACCATCGCCGCCGCCGCGACCATGACCGTCTTCATCATGTCGATCTCGACCCTGACGCTGGCGTTCGCGCTCGGCATCCTGATCGGCGGTCTCATCAACGGGTGCATCGCCGGTCTGTACACCCTCGCGCCGTCCCTCTACGGACCGCAGGTGCGGGCCACCGGCGTCGGTTCTGCCATCGGCATCGGCCGAGCAGGCGCCATCCTCGCACCGACCGCGGCCGGTGTGCTCCTCGACACGGGATGGACGCCCGAACAGCTCTACTTCGGAGTGGCCGGCGTAGTCGTGCTCGCCGCGGTGGCACTGTTCGCACTGCGCCCGGCACGCTCGGCGGACGCCTCGTCCGAGCCGGTGCCTGCCGTCTCCACCGACTCGGCACGCTGAGCCGGTTCCACCACGATGTCGACGCGCTCGTTGCCGGTGTNCGTCCGCGAACATCCGGCCGGCGACGAGCGCGATCAGCATCAGCACCAGCGGTGCCACGCCGGCCACCGTGAACAACACCCACCGCGGCACCACCGTGGACAGCGGTCCCGTCACCGCGATCGACACCGGCATGAGGGCGAGCGAGACGAAGAAGTCCAGGCTCGCCACCCGGCCGATCATGCCGAGCGGCACGCGCCTCTGCAGCAGGGTCCCCCACAGGACCATGCCCGCGGCGTCGGCGAATCCGATGACGAACGTCGCGACGATCATGACCGTGAACGACGTCGTGAAGGCGAAGACGGCCAGCGGCAGAGTCCCTACACCCCAGCACATCAGCATGACGGTCAGGTAGCGACGCGGCAGAGGTCGCGACGACACCGCCAACGAGCCCAGGGCTCCGCCCACACCGAACGCCGCGAGGATCGTGCCGAACCGCTGCTCCCCGTTGTCGAACAACTCGCGGGTGATGAACGGCAGCAACACCTCGACCGGCCCCATGACGACGAAGGTCATGACACACGCGGCGATCAGGGTCCACAGCAGCCACGGTGTGGTGATCGTGAAGGAGATACCTTCCTTCAGATCGGCGAGCACACTCGTCTTCTCGTGCGACTCGGTCTCTTCCGTCGGTTCCCGGGGGACGCGCACGCACAACAAAAGGACGAGCGCACATGCGTGGAAGGCGGCGACGACGAACGCGCCCGTCGCGGGGATGAACGCCCCGACCACCATTCCGGCCACGGCCGGTCCGGCGCCCTGCTGGAGGGTCGGTCGCAGCGCGCCCTCCATCCCGTTCGCGGCTAGGAGTTCCTCCGCGGGTAACACGTTCGGCACCAGCGCGGTGTAGGTGGGGAAGAAGAACGCCGTACCCGCACCCAGCACCGCCGACGCAACCGCCATGTGCCACAGCGCGATCGCGTCGAAGAGCGCCAGCGCGGTCACGAGAGAAACGGTTACGAGGTTCACCGCTTGTACCGCGACCAGCACGGCCCGTTTCGGTAACCGGTCGGCCGCGATCCCGCCCACGAGCGCGAACGCGAGCAGTCCGGCGCTCAGGCACGCCGCGACCATCGACAGGGCGGTCGGGGTGTCGCGGATGGCGATCACCTGGAAGACCATGACGACCGTCCACATCCCGGCCGCGAACAACTCCGCCGCGACGGCGCCGATCAGCAGGCGGTAGTCGCGGTGCCGCAGGGGTGCCAGTGCACGCACCCGGGCGTTCATGTCTTCGGTCCTTTCCGGGTGCATTCCTTCGGGGCGAGCCCCAGCGCCAGATGCGGCCAGTGGGCGATGTCGCGTCGCATCTGCCGGTCGTGGGTGGCCACCGCGACCGCGGCGTCGGTCGCCCCCAGGGCGTCGGTCAGTTCGTCCACCAACGTGATCGACAGGTGGTTGGTGGGCTCGTCGAGCAGCAGCACGTGCGGTCGCGCGGCGAGAACCATCGCCAGGTCGAGGCGTCGTTGCTGGCCCATCGACAGGTCGCGGACCCGCTTGCCGAGGTCGCGTTCGGTGAACAGTCCGAGTTCGTCGAGATCGACGGCTCCCTGGTCGGGGACGAGGCCGGCGACGATCAGTTCGCCGACATGCGCGTCGTAGACCTGCTGCACCTGCGCGGCCGACGGTGCCGGCGACTCCTGGGCGAGCCGGCCGATCCGTACGACGGGATCGCTCTCGCGGGTTCCCGCCGTCGGTTCGACCTCGCCGGCCAGGACCGCGAGCAGCGTCGACTTGCCGGCGCCGTTGGGTCCGGTGATGACGAGCCGCGAACCGGCGAGGACGGCCAGATTGACCGGACGGTCGAGTCGGCCGCGCACCATGACGTCCTCGACGCGCACCAAGGGTGTGTCCGGGTCGATCCCGTCGGCCTCCGCGCCGAGCGCCGGCATGGAGAACTGCAGCGGCGGTACCGGTACCGCCACGGCGTGGTCATCCAGCGCTTCCTGACGGCGGTGCACCGACTGCACGAGCGCCGGCGCACGGGTGGCACGCTGGTGCTTGCCGGTGCCCTTCTCCGGCCGCCAGCCGGTGACGAGCCGATCCTGCGCGGACTCGAGGTCCGATTCCAACCGGGCCCGCTCGGCCTGCTCGCGGGCGTATTCGCTCACCCAACGGGCATATTCGGCCTCGCGTCCCGTCCGGAATCCGGCGTATCCCCCGCCGTACAGGCGCGGACGACCGTCACGGCTCGGGTTCAGGTCGAGGATCGACGTGGCGACGTCGGTCAGCAGGGCGCGGTCGTGGCTGACGAGGACCACGCCGCTGCGGGTCTGCTGCAGGCGTTCGGTGAGATAGTCGAGTCCCGACGCGTCGAGATGGTTGGTCGGCTCGTCGAGCAGCAGGAAATCGTGTTCGGCGCCGAGCAGTGCGGCCAGGCGCACGCGGTAGCGCTGCCCGACCGACATCTCCGCCAGCGGTCGCGAACGGTCGGTGACGGCGCCGAGCGCTTCGAGGGCGGTGTCGACGCGACGGTCGGCGTCCCACGCGTCGAGTTGCTCGGCGATCTCGAGGGCGTCGGCGTACGCGTCGGCGGCTCCCGGACGCTCGTCGGCGAGCGCTGCGGTGCTCTCGTCGAGCGCACGCAGAGCGGCGCGGACGTGCGCCAGCTCGATGTCGACGAGATCGCCGACGGTGCGCCCCTGCGCGACGGTCATTTCCTGCTCGGCGATGCCGAACGAGCCGAACCGACGCACGGTCCCCGAGTCCGGTTCGAGGCGACCGGCGAGGACGTGCAGCAGCGTGGATTTGCCGCGACCGTTCTCTCCGACGACGCCGAGCCGGGACCCCGGCGTGACCGCGAGGTCGACGCCGCGCAGGACGGGATGGCCGTCCCGGGCGAGGTGGACGTCGACGGCGCCGAGTTGGGCGCGGGAGCGCCGGGGCAGGGTGATGCTGATGGTCATGTGGTTTCCTCCGAGCGGAGGCGCACTCGTCCCCGGATCACGGGTGGGAGGATGCGCTCGCTGACGAACGGCCGGACACTCGGCCGTATTCGGGTACGGCTCGAACCGCGACCTCGGAGTACGTCCCGAGTCGCGGAGGGGGTGTCGTCAGTGGAAGTAGAGCGCCTGGATCATGATCTCCAGGGTACCGAGCGCCCGACCACCGTCAATCGAATTTCGATCCTCGGTCACGGCATGCGTCCGTCTCGGCGGCGAACCGTTCCTCGTAGGCCGCGGCGAGTTCTCCGAGCGTCGCGGCGCACTCACCTTCGTAGGCAGGGGCGTGCATGGGTGCGAGGGTGCTCGGTTGCAGACTCGCGAGTGCGCGGATGGTCGGACCGAGTGCGGGGGTCAGACAGGTCGCACGCCCCAGGTCCTCCGCCTCCAGAGCGGGCCCGACGATCTCGCTCGTCGTGCGTGCCGGATACCTGCCGAAGGCCGTGAACAGGTCGCCGCACAACAGGGTCGACGTCGTCTCCTCGAACATCACGCCCGCGTCCCACCCGTGCGGAACGTGCGGGGTGTCGATGTGCCGCACCCGACGGCGCCCGGTGTCCAGGACGTCCCCGTCCTGCAACGGATGCGGTGGACGGTCCGCAAGATCGGCGACCTGGACGAAACAGCCCATCGCGCCGTGCGCGACTTCGGCAGCCGGCGCCACCTCGAGCCAAGAATTCATCGAGCCGCACTCGTCGGCCTCGACGTGTCCGAAGGTGATCCACCGCAACCGATCCAGCGGTATCAACCGCGCCACCGCGTCCGACACCGACGGGAACAGCGCGCGATAACCGGTGTGGAACAGCAGTGGTTCGTCACCGTCCACGAGGAACTGGTTCATCGTCAGGTTCGCCGCGTCGAGAAATGTGGACACGCGGTAGACATCCGGAGCGATCTCGGTGATCTCGGTTTCCATCACAGCTCTCCTCGGTCGCACCCCCTTCTTCCGAGCGTGCTCCCGTCTCCGGCCGGACACAAGCCTCCGACCCGGTACTCGTGCGAGGATGCGAGGAACAGCTGTCGACGAGGCCGCAGGAGGCGCTCATGGAGCACACCGAATCGTCGTTCACCGGCGTCGGCGCGATCCCGATCGTGTACGACGTGTGGTCGCCGGAGGCCCCTACCGGCGTGCTGATCCTCAGCCACGGGCTGGGTGAGCACGCACGTCGCTACGACCACGTCGTCGCGCGGCTCACCGATCTCGGCCTCGTCGTGTACTCCCCCGACCACCGCGGTCACGGTCGGTCGGGCGGCAAGCGTGTGCGCGCCCAGGAGATGCGCGAGTTCACCGACGACCTGGACAGCCTGATCGATCTGGCGACCCATGCGCATCCCGGCCTGCCGGTCTTCATGCTCGGTCACTCGATGGGCGGTGCGATCGCTCTGGCCTACGCGCTCGATCATCAGGACCGGCTCGACGCGCTCGTGTTGTCGGGGCCGGCGGTGATCGTCACGTCGGGCACGCCGAAACCGGTCGTGGAGATCGGCAAGCTGATCGGGCGTTTCCTGCCGGGTGTGCCGGTGCAGAAGCTCGACAGCAAGGCGGTCTCGCGCGATCCTGCAGTGGTCGCGGCGTACGACGCCGATCCGCTCGTGCACCACGGTCTCGTGCCCGCCGGGCTTGCACGGGTGCTGGTGCTCAACGAGCAGAGCCTCGAACGTCGTCTTCCGGGCCTGACGTTGCCGTTGCTCGTCATGCACGGAACCGCCGATGCTCTCGCCGATCCGGCCGGGGCGCAGCTCATCGCCGATCGTGCGGGTTCGAAGGACCTGACACTGAAGTTGTACGACGGGCTGTACCACGAGGTGTTCAACGAGCCGGAGAAGGACCGCGTGCTCGACGACCTGACGGCCTGGTTGAAGACACGACTCGACAACTGAGGCTCGACAACCGGAAGGAGGGGTCGTGTCGTCACGCATGCCGGTCGCGTTCGTCGGCCACGGCAGTCCGCTCAACGCGCTCGAATCGAATCGGTACACGCAGGCCTGGGCGGCGTTCGGGCGATCCGTGCCGACGCCCCGCGCGATCCTGGCGATCTCCGCCCACTGGTTCATCAACGCCACCGCGGTGACCGCGATGCGGTCGCCGCGCACGATCCACGACTTCTTCGGGTTCCCGCAGGAGTTGTTCGACGTCGAGTATCCGGCGCCGGGTGCTCCGGAACTGGCGGAGGAGATCGCCGACCTCGTCCACCCGACGTGGGTGGGTGCCGACGTCGACTCGTGGGGTATCGACCACGGCACCTGGTCGGTGCTCACCCACGCCTTCCCGGAGGCGGATGTCCCGGTGGTGCAGCTCAGCCTCAACGCCTACAAGCCGCTCGACTATCACGTCGAACTCGGAGCCCGTCTCGCCGGACTCCGCGATCGCGGGGTGTTGATCGTCGCGAGCGGCAACGTCGTCCACAACCTCGGCGCGATGGATCCGCGACGCCCGGGCGCGGGGTTCGACTGGGCGCACCGATTCGACGAGGACGCCTTCGCCGTTCTGTGCGACCGTCCCGGTGACGCCGCGGCGCTGGGTGAGCACCCCGATTACCGCCACGCGGTGCCGACCCCCGATCATTTCCTGCCGTTGCTGTACGTCGCGGGTCTGGCCGCCGAGTCCGGGGAGCAACCGGAGACCCTCGTCGACGGTGTCGAATACGGATCGCTGTCGATGACGTCCTACGCCGTCGGCGGGAACTGTCCGCCGCGCGACGGGGACGGCCACGGCGCCGGACTGCCCGAGAGCCCGGAGCCGCCCGACACCAACCTGTGAGCGCTCAGGCGGCGTCGTCCACTGCGACGATCGCGCGTCGCGCGAACCGGGTGCTGAGCCCGATCAGTTCCATGGCTTCGGGGATCGCGCGGGCCAGGACCGGCCACGCGTGGATCTGCCCGCGCCACAGATGTGTCTCCACGGTGCGTCCCGCCGACGCGAGTCGTTCGGTCATGATCTCCACGTCCGGCCTGGTCAGCTCGTATTCGGCGGCGCACATGAACATGGGAGGGAACAGCGCCGGATCGGCGTCGACGGGGTTCGTCTCGCCCTCGATCGCCTCTTCCCCGGCGAACCAGCGCGGACTGATCTTCCCGAGTGCCTTGATGGGCAGGTAGGCGTCCCTCGCCATGTACTTCGGGTCGTGCTTGTCGAGGTCGAGGTTGAGCAGCGGCGAGTACCCGATCACCGCGGCCGGTCGCTGGATGCCGCGACGCGCGGCGAGTTCGGCGACCTTCGCCGCGAGATAACCGCCGGCCGAGTCGCCGCCGACGACGATGCGCGTGGGATCATCGGCCACCTCGAGCAGAGCGGTGTACGCGTTCATCGCGTCCTGCACCGAACCTGCGATCGGCACCGCGGGCACCTGCCGGTAGTCCATCGAGTACACCGGGGCACCGGAATCGAGCGCGAGCTGCACGCACAGCTGACGGTGGGTGGACGGGCCGCAGAAGATGAAGCCGCCGCCGTGGAAGTAGAGGATGGTGGCGTCGTCGAGCGGATCGTCGACCGGCTTCGGGGAGATGATCCGCTCACCGGGCACTCCGCCGAGTTCGGTCTGCGTGATGTGCACGGCGCGCGGCGTGGGCGTGATCCTGTGGACCACCCACGACAGCCGGCCGAGCACGGCGATGCCGAAGTCGTTGCTCGGCCAGAGACTCAGAATCGGCTTGAAGAGGATCCGGACCACCCACAGGAGGATCAGCGCGACCCTACTGCTGCGGTCGTGCCAGGTCACCGCATCGGTACGCATGTGCACACACTATGTGACCGATACGTTTCGGGCATCGAGAGTTCCGACACCCGGCGGCCCCGGACCTCGAACGCGTCACCCGATCCGCAGCAGCGGCACGAGCAGTTCCTCGTCGGTCAACGCCCCGTGCTGCCCGGGAAGGTTCGACATGACCTGCTCACCGTCGCTGCGGATCACCGTCGATTCGCCGCGTCCGACGGCCACGATGTCGCCGATCCGTTTGGTCAGCGCCGGATCGGGATCGGATCCGAACAGGCACGCCGCGAACGCGTCGTCGCGGGTGCCGACCCACGCGTGATCGCCGAGTTCGTTGCGCCAGCGTTCGAGGACCCGGTCGACGTGGTCGGTGTAGATGTGGCGGCACCGCGGTTCCCCGGCGATGACGGTGACGTCCTCACCGAGACCCGGGGTGTGGTCGAAGTCGATGCGGCGACCCCGCGAGGCGTCGACCATGCCGTGATCGGCGGTGACGAGCAGGCGGGTGCCGGTCGGCAGCGCGTCGGCGAGTTGCTCGACGAAACGATCGACCACCGTGAGCTGCGCGAGCCACGCCGCGGACTCCGGTCCGTAGACGTGTCCGAGGGTGTCGACCTCGCCGATGTAGCAGTAGACGAGGCTGCGGTCGCCGGCGCTCACCGCGGCGACGACCTGGGCGAGCAGATCGCCGTAGGCGGAGACCCCGACGAAGTTGCCGCCGCGCAGCACGGCCCGGGTGAGGCCGCTGCCCTCGAAGGCCTTCGGCACGACGGTGGTGACGGTCAGGCCCGCCTCGCGGCCGCGTTCGAACACCGTCGGGTGGGGCTGCACGGTCTCGGGTACAAGATCGTCGCGCTGGTCGATCGCGGTTCCGGCGAGGGTCCAGCGGAGCCAGTTGACCGGGGCCTCGATCTCGTCGACGTACGACTGGTAACCGGTGATGCCGTGGAGGCCGGACGGCAGCCCCGTCCCGAGGGAGGCGAGGCTGACGGCGGTGGTCGTCGGGAAGCCGGCACGCATCGGGCTCCCCGGCGCCTGCGTCAGGTACGGAGCTGCTTTCGCGTTGCGCTGCAGCAGTTCCCATCCCATCCCGTCGACGAGTAGGACGACGGTGTGATCGACGGGGGTGAGATCGAGTCGGTTGGTCTCACCGGCGACCCCCGCGGACGAGAGCACCGACGGCATCAGGTCGGCGAGGGTCGGCTCGGCGTAGACGTCGCGCAGCGGCAGGCTCATAACCCGAGTATGAGCCACTCGCCTGCGCCGAGGGTCACTTGATGTCGGAGCCGTGCTTCGTCAGCGGCATGACCTCGATGTTCATGTAGGGGAACAGCGGCAGGTTCCACAGGATCTCGTGCAATTCGTCGGCCGACTCGACGTCGAAGATCGAGATGTTGCTGTACTGGCCGACGATCCGCCAGATCTCCCGCCACTTGCCCTGGCGCTGGAGATCCTGGCTGTAGGCCTTCTCCTTCGCGACGGTCTCGGCGCGCACGTCGGGGTCGAGATCGCGGGGGATGTCGACGTCCATCCGAACATGGAACAGTGCCATGATGTTTCTCCTTCTTCTGTTCTGACGAGAGCGCGAATCAGGAACGCGCGTACTTCTTCACGACGTCCATGTCGAGTTCGACGCCGAGTCCCGGCCCCTCGGGCAGGTGCACCTGGCCCTCGGAGTAGTCGAGCGGCTTCTGCAGCAGTTCGACGGCGAACAACTGCGGACCGAACAGTTCGGTGCCGTAGTCGATCCCCGGTTCGGCGCAGGCGAAGTGGACGGACGCGGCGGTCCCGATGGGACCTTCGATGGAGGTCGCGCCGTGGCACCGCAGGCCGGCCGCCTTCGCGACGGCGACGACCTGCTTGCTGCGCTGCAGTCCGCCGCACTTGGTGGTCTTGAGCGCGACGACGTCGGCGGCGCCGAGCTTGGCCACCTCGTACGCGTCGTGCGGGGTCTGCACGGACTCGTCGGCCATCACCGGCGCCGAGACGCGTCGGTTGATCTCGGCGAGCACGTCGAGTTGATCTGCGGGAGTGGGCTGTTCGATGAGTTCGACTCCACCGTCGACGAGCTGCGGGACGTGGCGCAGCGCGGTGAAGCGGTCCCAGCGGGCGTTGACGTCGATGCTGAATCCGACCTCGCCGCCGAACGCCTCGACGATCTTGACGACACGATCGGTGTCGACTGCCGGGTCGAGCGCACCCATCTTGAGCTTGAAGGAGTAGTTCAGGCGCTGTTCACGCTTGTGGGTGACCTCCTCGACGATCTCTTCGAGCGGCGCGGCGCCGAGCGCCCACCGCACGTCGACGCCGGTCCGGAAGGCACCGCCGAGCAGCGACGCGACCGGCACACCCAGCGCGCGTCCCCACGCGTCGTGCATCGCGACGTCGACGGCGGCCTTCGCGAATCGCGCGTTGGCGACGATGCGCTCGATATCGACCATGACGCCACTGATCTCGTCGACTCCGCGTCCGATGATGTAGGGCCCGATGTAGCGATCGACGATCTGCTGCATCGTCTCGACCGATTCGCCGCCCCACCACGGCCCGCCCGGCACGACGCCTTCACCGTAACCGGTGACGCCGCCCTCGGTGGTCACCGCGACGAGCAGGATCGGCTGCGCTTCGGCGGTGGTGGTGGCGAACTTGTGGGGTCGGATCAGCGGTACGTCGATGATCGTCGTGGTGACGGAGGCGATCTTCAGATCGGGGTCGGACATCGGAATTGCTCACAATCGGATCGGGGTGTGACGGGGAATACGTCGACCCTGCATTCAGCACGAATGCCGGTACCCCAGTGGGGCACCGGCATTCGTTACGCAGAACCGACTCGCGCGCGGGGGCCGGATCGGGCGGTTTCCGCGGTGCGGATCACGCTTCGGGGTCGAGTACGAAGTTGTAGGTCACCTCGTCGATGCCGTCGGCGTTGGGCTGCGGATCCAGGATGAGCTCGGGCTTGACGGCCGTGGCGACGTCGTCCTCGACCCACTCGCCGCCCTTGAAGTACAGCTGGGTGGTGATGGCGCGCTTGCCGGGAGCCTTCACCATGAGGTGCAGGTGGGCCGGACGCCAGGGGTGTCCGCCGTAGGAGCTGATGAACCAGCCGGTCGGTCCGTCGGCCGGGATCTTGTAGGGAGCCGGCTTGAGCGTGGTGATCTCGAAGTTGCCGTTCTCGTCGACCTCGACGGTGCCGCGCAGGTTCCACTCGGGGATGCCGGGGGCGAACTGCGAGTAGAAGCCCTCTTCGTCGGCGTGCCACAGCTCGACGGTGGCGCCGTGCAGGCCGTTGCCCTCGAGGTCGGTGACCTGGCCCTTGAAGACCAGCGGCGGCGCGACCTTGTCCTTCTCGCGCATCGGCATCGTGCACTTGGCCGGGAGCTTGGGGCTGTTCGGGACGTAGTAGGGGCCTTCGATGGAGCCCTTGGTGCCGGTGAAGCCCTTGCGGTTGTAGTGCACCTTCTCGATCTCGTGCTCGAGGAAGACGTCCAGCCACAGCGGCCACTCGCCGTATTCACCCACGTCGATGAGCCACTGCTTGAGCACCCGGTACTCGTCGTAGGTCACCTGGTGCTTGTCGACGATACCGGCGAGAGCTCCCAGCAGGTCCTTGTAGATCGCCGACGCGCGCTCGACCGAGGTGTCGGACGTGACCCGCTCGGACTTGAACTTGTCGGTCGCAGCGTTGCCGGACCCGTGGGCGGTGGGGTTCTCCATGGTGGTCATGGCTCTCCTCGTGAAGGACTGAACTATCGGAAAGTGTGGGGCCGGTGCGACACGGGGCTGCGGTGATCACCGGTCAGTACGCTGTGCGTACTTGTGTATCGCAGTGCGTACATCACATACTGTGCGTGGTGTCACACAGCTTGTCAACACCGGATCGGGCAGTATCAACAAGTACGCAGGTAGGAGGCAGGATGCCGAGCATCGACCTAGGTAATGGTCCTAGTAACGATCGGGACTTCATCCAGAGCATCGAACGTGGTTTCGCGGTATTGCACGCCTTCGACGACAAGGACCCGAACCCCAGTCTGGCCGAGCTCGCCGCCAAGACCGACCTGTCGCGACCCGCCGTCCGCCGGATCCTGCTGACCCTGCAGAAACTCGGCTACGTCACCTCGCACGGCACGAGATGGTCGCTCACTCCGCGCGTGCTCAGTATCGGCCGGCACTACACCGAATCCCACACTCTCGTGGACTCGGCGTTGCCGAAACTCGTCGAGATCGCCGAGCACGCCAACGAATCCGCATCCCTCGGCGTACTCGACGGCACCGAGGTCGTCTACGCCGCACGCGTCCCGGTCCGCCGGATCATGAGCATCAACGTCTCCGTCGGCACCCGCGTCCCCGCCTACGCGACGTCGATGGGTCGGGCGCTGCTGGCCTGGTCACCACGCGAAATCGTCGATCGCGTGCTCGAGGAAACCGAGTTCGTACGATTCACGAGCGCGACGATCGACAACCCCGACGACCTGCGTGCCGAACTGGCCCACGTGCGCAACCGCGGCTACGCGATCACCTCCGCCGAGCTCGAGGAAGGGCTCATCACGATCGCCGCTCCCGTCTTCGACCCCTCCGGCTATGCCGTGGGAGTGCTCGCGTGCTCGACGTCGACCGGTCGGCACACCCTCGACTCGTTCCGTGATCTCGCTGCGAAAAGGGTCGTGAACTGCGCCGAAAGGCTCAGCAGCGAGCTCGGCTACCGCCACAACTGACGGCCCTCGATCACCCACGCAGCGTGACCGACGGTGCCACCCCGTACTTGCGCTTGTAGGCCGCCGCGAACCGGCCGGTATGGGTGATACCCCACTTCAGAGCCACATCGGTGACCGACAGCTCCGCCGCATCGCCCACCGCGAGTTCCTCGTGGATGCGCTCGAGACGCAGGTCGAGCAGGTAGTCGCGCGGGCACACCCCGAGATATTCGCGGAAGCCCTCCTGCAGACGCCGCACACTGACACCGGCCACCTCGGCCATCTCCGCTGTGGTCCACGCCGAGGCGGGATCCTCGTGCAACCGGTCGAGGACACGCTTGATGATGCGCGGACGCGCACCGCCGGTCGGATCCGCGTCCTCCGGCATGACCGCGAGGATGAACGAGGTGGTCAGAGCGCCCGACAACTGCTCCGCGACAAGCGGATTCCGCCAGAGCGATTCGTCCGCTTTGAGCTGTTCCACGACCGAGCGCAACAGCGTCATCCAGCTCTGCCCCGCCTGCGTCGTCAGATCCACCCGATTCGGGAGCTGCAGGTCGGGACGGGCGAGGATGCGCGACATCTCGCGCTGCAGATAGTCGCGTTCGAGCTTGATCCCGACGATCTCACAGTCGTTCGTCCACTTCTGTTCCGGAGCTGCGGTGTCGGGACGGAAGACGGCGGCGTGCCCGACCTCCGACACCAACCCGTTGCCGGCGGCGATCCGACCGGCGATCGGAATGTTCACCGCGTACGCCCCGGGATGTTCGCTGCGGATCGACACCGCCGCTCCCCAGCCGATGCGCGTGAGACGGATCGGCCCGAGCGGCAGCGTGCGGAGCCGGAGCGAGGGCGCGACGTCGTCGAGCGGCGTCAGTTCGTGCTCGAAATAGGCATTCGAGACAACCTCTTCCACCTCTTCCCAATCGACCGGCCCCGGAGTCGGCTCCATTGCCATCGGCCCCTCACCTTCGTTTCCAGCTCGTCGTCGGCGCTCCGACCTGCGCATCCGTGTGGTTCGAGCGCGTGCGATCCAGTGTGATGCGGAACACGGCCCCAGGCAAACAGGGCCCTTCGGCCCACTCACCGCGCTAGGTGGATAGTGACCGCGCTCACTGGATCGCACAAGTTCCACGACGTCCATATGGTCTGTGTCACATCGAATGGAAGTCCACCACAACCCGCACCGGACAGGAGGACGCAGACATGGATCAGCGCACACTCCGTAACATCTTCGGACAGTTCGCCAGCGGCGTCACCGTCATCACCTGCGCGAACAGCGACGGAGAGCCCCACGGCGCGACCGTCACCGCCTTCACCGCCGTCTCGCTCGAGCCCCGCCTGTGCCAGGTCACCCTGACCCGCACCTCCAAGGCCTGCCGGTTCCTGTCCGACGCGCCGTTCGCGGTCAACATCCTCGCCGCAAACCAGCTCGACACCGCACTGCACTTCGCAGGACGCCCCCAGTCGCCCGAGCCGGTCTGGGAGCAGGGCCCCACCGCCCCGATCCTCGCCGGCACCGCCGCGACACTGTCGTGCACGCCCTGGCGCGAATACGACGGCGGCGACCACATCATCTACATCGGCGAGATCGTCGACGCCACCTTCGACGAGACGGTCGACCCGCTCCTGTTCTACCGCAGCACTTTCCATGATCTCGGCGCCCCGAGCACGTCCACCGCGTGGAACGGCTCGCTCGACGATCCGCACAGCGGATGGTTCGACTCCCAGACCCGCTTCGTGCCGTTCCACCTCGCCGCAGCCCACGCCTGAACATCTTCCACTCCCCCGGACAAGGAGAAATCCCATGACCACCACCGAACCCCGGCCCTCGGAAACCCTCGATCGTTCCAAGGTGAACGTCGCCGCGGACTCCCCGGCCAACCAGCAGAAGAACTTCGCCTCCCGCCCCATGACCGGCGACGAGTACATCGCCTCCATCGACGACGGTCGCGAGATCTACCTGCACGGTGAGCGCGTCAAGGACTTCACCAACCATCCGGCCTTCCGCAACTCGATCCGGATGACGGCGCGCCTCTACGACGCCCTCCACACCGGTGAGCACGTCAATACCCTCACTACCCCCACCGACACGGGCAACGGCGGCGTAACCATGCCGTTCTTCCGCACCCCGAAGTCCGCCGACGACCTGCGGGCCGACCGCGACGCCATCGCCACCTGGGCACGGCTGACCTACGGCTGGATGGGCCGCAGCCCCGACTACAAGGCGTCCTTCCTCGGCACGCTCGGCGCGAACGACGAGTTCTACTCGCCCTTCCAGGACAACGCGAAGCGCTGGTACCGCGAGTCGCAGGAGAAGGTCCTGTACTGGAACCACGCGATCATCAATCCGCCGGTCGACCGTCAGCTACCGCCGGACCAGGTCGGCGACGTGTTCATGAAGGTCGAGAAGGAGACCGACGCCGGCCTCATCGTCTCCGGCGCCAAGGTCGTCGCGACCGGCTCGGCCATCACGAACTACAACTTCATCGCTCACTACGGTCTGCCGATCAAGAAGAAGGAATTCGCGCTGATCTGCACGGTGCCGATGGACGCACCCGGCATCAAGCTCATCTCGCGCGCCTCCTACTCTCAGAACGCGAACATCGTCGGCTCCCCGTTCGACTACCCGATCTCCTCACGGATGGACGAGAACGACGCGATCTTCATCTTCGACAAGGTGCTCGTGCCCTGGGAGAACGTCTTCATGTACGGGGACGTCGAGAAGATCAACAACTTCCTCGGCGGCTCCGGCTTCCTCCAGCGCTTCACGCTGCAGGGCTGCACGCGACTCGCGGTCAAGCTCGACTTCATCGCCGGTCTCCTCATGAAGGCTCTCGACGCCACCGGCGCCGGCGGATTCCGCGGCGTGCAGACCCGTGTCGGTGAGGTCATCGGCTGGCGCAACCTGTTCTGGTCGCTCACCGACTCCATGGTGAACAACCCGGAGCCGTGGATCGACGGCACCGTCATCCCCAAGCTCGAATACGGCCTCACCTACCGCATGTTCGCGATGCAGGGCTACCCGCGCATCAAGGAGATCATCGAGCAGGACGTCGCCTCGGGCCTGATCTACCTGCCCTCCTCCGCCGCCGACTTCAAGAACCCGGACGTGCGTCCTTACCTCGACAAGTATGTCCGCGGCTCCGACGGCATCCAGGCGGTCGACCGCGTGAAGGTCATGAAGGCACTGTGGGATTCGATCGGCTCCGAGTTCGGTGGCCGCCACGAACTGTACGAACGGAACTATGCCGGCAACCACGAGAACGTCAAGGCCGAGCTGCTGTTCGCCGCCGAGAGCCGCGGTGACGTCGCCTCCATGAAGGGCTTCGCGGAGCAGTTCATGAGCGAGTACGACCTCGACGGCTGGACCGTGCCCGACATGATCGGCAACTCCGACGTCAGCGCGTTCTACAAGTAACCGACTCCCGCGCGCGGGCGGATGATCTCCGTTCTCCTGCCCGTCCGCGCGCGGCCCCCAACATCCACCCACCGCGAAGGAGCGTCCGAGATGACCACGACCGCTTCGACCTCCGTGTCCCATCCCCCTGCACCGGAATTCGACGCGGTGGTCCTCGGACGCTCCTTCGCCTCCCAGCGGGTCTCGGCCCGGTTGCGCGACGAACTACGGCTGGCGGTCCACGAGATCGGCACCGCGAGCGCCGTCCGCTACGACGACATCGACCATCGGTGGGAGATCCTCATCGGCGGCACCGTCGTCGGCCGAGCGAAGTTCGTCGTCGACGGGCACGGCGGCCTCACACTGCAGGGCCGAGACGGCGCCGCGCTCGAGCGCGATGCCCTGACGGTGCACGGCTTCCCGAATCTGTTCCGCCCCATCGTCGGTACGCGCACGGACTCCGTCGGGTACACGGTGTCCTGCATCGAGTACATGCGCAGCAACGGTCTGGACTACGTCGAGCGGCGGCTGCGGACGCCGGTCGCGGACGACGACTTCCCCGAGTTGTCGTTCGATCGGCCCACACCGATCCTCTGGTTCGGCTGAGCAGTTCGGGGAGGACCCACGNCCATGAGGTCGTCACCCGCTCGCGTGCATCTGTATCCGCATGCGCTCAACCCCTCAGGATCTCCGTGGGGGTGACGCCGTACCGCTTCCGGAAGGCGGCGGCGAAACGCCCCGGATGGCCGAAACCCCACCTAAAAGCTACATCTGCCACCGTGATTCCCCCCGCAGCGAGATCCGCGTGGGCGCGATCGAGCCGGATGTCGCGCAGACACGCGGACGGACTGCTGCCCACGTACTCGGAGAACGCCTCCTGCAACCTGCGCACACTGGTTCCGGCGATCTCCGCCATGTCGGCTGCCGTCCAGACACGACCCGGATCCTCCTGCAGAGCGTTCAACACCCGCCGGACCATGCCCGGGCGGGGTGCCGGTGACATTTCGTCGGCCGGCGCGACCGCCAGGACGAAGGCCGTGGTGACCGCACCGCCGAGCTGGGCCGACACGAGAGGATTCGTGAGCACCCGGGTCGGCCCGGCGAGCTGCTCGCTCAGCGATGCCACGAGACGGTGCCATTCCTGCGCCGACCCCCGCAGATCGAGGCGGTCGGGAAGTTCGAGGCGCGACCGCAACGGACCACCGAGAATGCGGTCCGCTTCGCGTTCGAGATGATCTCGATCGAATTTGATTCCGAGGACCGAACATTCGGCGTCCCACCGTGTGATGAGCGACGGGGTGTCCGCGCGGAAGACCGTCGCCGAGCCGGGTTCGGAGACGACGGTGCCCGAGCGCCCCTGCGATTCGAGCCGCCCGCTCAGCGGTATGTTCACCTCGTAGGCGCCCGGATAATCGCATTCGATCGCGACGTCCGCTCCCCAGCTCATCCGACCGATCGTGACACCTCCGAGATCGGCCGAGACCAATTCGAGCTCAGGACGATCCACCTTTCCGAGGTCCGTCAACCGGTGCGGGAAGTACACGTCCGCCACGACGCGCGAGGCGTCGTCCCAGTCCTCGATCTCGGGCACACTCACGCCTTCGAGACTAACCGCTGCCGAGACCTGGATCACATAGTCGCGTGATTCGTCCAGGGACCGCGCAATGTGCATCGACCGTCCCGTCGGCCGACTCGTATGGTCCTGGCCACGTCAACAACGGCCCGGCCGTCGCCGGACGGCTCCCGACCCGGAGGTACACCGATGACCAGCACTCTTTCGTGGCTCGACGAGATCACCATGGAAGAACTCGAGCGCAATCCGTACCCGGTCTACGAGCGCTTGCGCGCCGAAGCTCCGATCGCCTTCGTGCCCGTCCTCGGCGCCTACGTGGCGTCCACGACCGAAGCGTGCCGTGCGGTCGCGGCCGGCGACGACTTCGACGGCATCATCACCCCCGCCGGTGGCCGCACCTTCGGTCATCCCGCGATCATCGGCGTCAACGGCGACATCCACCGCGACCTGCGGTCGATGGTCGAACCCGCCCTCCAGCCCGCCGAGGTGGACCGCTGGATCGAGGATCTCGTCCGTCCGATCGCACGACGCTACGTCGAGGCGTTCGAAGCCGACGGCAAAGCCGATCTCGTAGCCCAGTTCTGCGAGCCGGTGAGTGTGCGGTCGCTCGGAGATCTCCTCGGACTGAAGGACGTCAGTTCGGACAAACTGCGCGAATGGTTCCACAAACTGTCGGATTCGTTCACCAACGCAGCGATGGACGAGGACGGAAACTTTCTGAACCAGGAACGTTTCGACGAGGGCGACCGCGCCAAGGAGGAGATCCGTTCCGTCGTCGACCCGCTGATCGACCACTGGATCGAGCATCCCGACGACAGCGCCATCTCGCACTGGCTGCACGACGGGATGCCCGAAGGGCAGACGCGGGACCGCGACTACATCTACCCGACGCTGTACGTCTTCCTCCTCGGCGCCATGCAGGAACCGGGACACGCCATGAGTTCCACCCTGGCAGGCCTGTTCACCCGCCCCGAACAGTTCGAAGCCGTGGTGGACGAACCGGGACTCATCCCCCGCGCGATCGCCGAAGGGATGCGCTGGACCTCCCCGATCTGGTCCGGCACCGCACGTATCGCCAAGCGCGACACCGTCGTATCGGGAATCGAGATCAGCGAAGGGTCGGTGGTCATGCTGTCCTACGGGTCGGCGAACCACGACATCGACGTGTTCGACGCCCCCAGCCGCTACGACCTGACCCGCCCGCCACTCCCCCACCTCGCCTTCGGTGCCGGCAAGCATGCCTGCGCGGGAATCTACTTCGCGAACAACGTGAGCCGCATCGGTCTCGAAGAACTGCTCGAGACCATCCCCAATCTCGAGCGGGACACCTCCGAGGACGTCGAATTCTGGGGTTGGGGTTTCCGCGGCCCGAAGACCCTGCACGCGCGGTGGGAGATCTGACCATGCCGTACACACTGACCACGGGCACCGGCGTCGTTCCCTGCGAACCCGGCCGGACGGTGCTGGAAGCGTTCCTGCGCAACGGCAACTGGATGCCCAACTCCTGCAACCAGGGAACCTGCGGCACCTGCAAGATCAAGGTCCTCGACGGCGAACTCGATCGTCGGAACTCGCCGGAGGAGACGCTCACCGCCGACGAACTCGCGGCCGGATTCGTCCTCGCATGCCAGGCCACCCCGCGCGGCGACGTCGTCTTCGAGACCTCCACAACGGAGGAATCCGCCGGCACGCATGTGCTGCGCGACGTCGTCGCCACGGTCTCCGAGGTGCGCGACATCGCTGCCGACACGCGCAAGGTGTTGCTCACCGCCGACGAACCGCTCGAGTTCTCGGCCGGGCAGTACGTGGAGGTGACGGTTCCCGGGACCGAGGTCCGACGGCAGTACTCGCTCGCGAATCCGCCCTCCGAGGCCAAGCAGCTCGAACTGCACATCCGCCGGCAACCCGGTGGAGTCGCGAGCGAATGGGTCTTCGAGCGCATCGACGTGGGTGAACGAGTGGCCGTCACCGGTCCGTACGGCGACTTCACCTTCGACCTGGAGGGCACCGGCCCGATCGTCCTGCTCGGCGGTGGGACGGGCCTCGCCCCGCTCGAGGCCATCGTCCGGCAGGCGCTCTCCCTCGTCCCCGACCGGCAGATCCTGCTCTACCACGGGGTCCGTACCTGCGCGGACCTGTACGACGTCGACTTCCTCCGCGAATTGGAGACCCGCCATCCCGGCTTCCGCTACATCACCTGCGTGAGCAGGGAGAGCGGCGGAGACCGCGACGGTTACGTCACCGACGCTTTCCTCGAGGACGTCGCGTCCGCGAAGGAGTTCACCGGTTACATCTGCGGATCGGAGGCGTTCGTCGAGGCATCGGTGAAGGCGTTCAAACGTCGCCGCATGTCGCCGCGGCGCATCCACCGCGAACGGTTCACGCCGGCCGGCTGAGTGCTGTCTCCTCGCACCGTCCGAGCGTCCCGGTCTCCACACCGTGATGCATGTACTGCATCGGAAGGCGGCTGCATACATCCGGGATGTGTGCGGCCGCCTTCCGGATACACAAGGTCCGCAGATCACCGTGATCCGCTACTTGATGGCGAACCCCCGGTAACCGTGTGCCGCGACGTCGTCACAGATCTCCCGATAGGTGTTGAGACCACCGACGTACGACATGATCACCTGCGGCTTCCCGGGTACGTTCGCACCGGTGTACCACGAGTTCCCTTCCGGATACAGGGTCTGAGCGGCCAACTCGTTGTTGAGCTGCGTCCAGTCGTGAGTGCTCGGCTCCAGCGCTTCGAACCGCCGCGCGCCGCGCTCCTCGAGATGGGTGATGCACTCGCCCACCCATTCGACGTGCTGCTCGATCGCGCACACCACGTTCGTGAGCACATTCGGGCTACCGGGACCGGTGAGCATGAACATGTTGGGGAAACCGTCCACAGCGATCCCCAGATAGGTCACCGGGCCGTCCTGCCACTTCTCGTTCAGCGTCTGTCCACCGACACCCCGGATGTCCATCTTCAGCAATGGGCCGGTGATCGCGTCGAAGCCGGTGGCGAGTACGACGGCATCGAGCTCGTGCTCTGTCCCCCCGGCGCGGATTCCCTTCTCGGTGAACTCTTCCAGGGGTGCTTCGCGCAGATTCACCAGATCCACATTGTCGCGGTTGTAGGTCTGGAAGTAGTTCGTGTCCAGCGTTATCCGCTTGGCTCCGAGCGGGTACGTGCGTGGGGACAATTGTTCCGCCAGCTCGGGATCCTGCACAGCCGCTCGGATCTTGCTACGGAAGAACTCCGCGATCGTCTCGTTCGCTTCCCGGTTGCTGAACAGATCCGGGTAGGCCTGGATCAGGTCGATCGCGCGATGCCGTTTCCAGCGCTCCTCGTAGACCGCCCATCTCTCCTCATGGGTGTGATCGAGGGCGCTGACTTCCAGGGTGTCGGTGAACTGTCCCGACGGCGTGGTCTTGGAAATCGCCTTGAAGGTCTCGATGTTCTCCTTGAACTCCTGTCGTTCCGCATCGGTGAGCGGCCGATTGCCGCAGTCGAGGCTGAATGCGGGTGTCCGTTGGAACACGGTGAGTTTCGCGGCTTGCTCGGCGACGAGAGGAATGACCTGGACCCCCGAGGATCCGGTGCCGATGACCCCGACCTTCTTCCCTGTGAAGTCGACGCCACCCTCCGGCCAGTCCGCGGTGTGGTAGGTGGCTCCGCCGAACTTCTCGAGGCCGGGGAAATCGGGGGTCTGCGAGGTGGACAGGCAGCCCACCGCGGTGACGAAGTACTTGGTGACCACGGTGTCGCCGGCATCGGTGGTGACGGTCCACCGGTCGGTGTGGTCGTCGTAGGACGCCGATTCGACTCGTGTGCGGAAGCGGAAGTGCTTCTCGACGTCGAGTTCATCGGCGACGAACTCGAGGTAACGCAGGATCTCCGGTTGTGACGGGTACCGTTCGGACCAGTCCCACTTCTCGATCAACTGCGGCGAGAAGGTGTAGGCGTATTCCATGCTGATGCAATCGCATCGGGCACCCGGGTAACGGTTCCAGAACCAGGTTCCCCCGACACCGTCCGCCGCTTCGAAGGCGGCGACGGACAACCCCATCTCGGTCAGGCGGTGGACCATGTAGATTCCGGAGAATCCGGCACCGACGACGACTGCATCGAACTCCGTGGAATTCCCGACCCGGCTCATGCGCGCGCCTCCTCACCGGAAGGGGCATCGGCGATCGGCTTGCCGTCGAGCAGATCGTTCACCACATCGACGACATAGTCCATGCCGTCCTTCGCTCCCGGCAACACGTTGACGAACTGGAAGAATCCGTGCATCTGGCCGTCGAAGACCCTCTCTCGCACGGCAACGCCGGACTCGGCGAGTTTGCGGGCATAGGCGCGCCCTTCGTCGTGCAGCACATCGTGTTCCGCTACGAGTACGGCTGCCGGGGCCACCCCGGCCAAGGACTGCGCCTTGAGCGGGGCGGCATCCCAGCGTGCACGATCGGCCGCGTCGGGAACGTACAGGTCCCAGAACCATTTCATCGACGTGGCGGTGAGCATGAGCTCGTTGGCGGGGTCGCGGTAACTGGTGTTGTCGAAGTTGTCGTCCGTGACGGGGTATACGAGCACCTGTAGGTCGATTTTCGGTCCGCCTTCACGCACGGTCCGCTGGGCGAGCACGGCGGAGAGGTTGCCGCCCGCACTGTCGCCGGCGACGACGAGCGGGCCGTCCGCTGCCGCGTAGTTGCCACGGTTCTCGGCTGCCCACTCCAGCACCGCCCACGAATCCTCTGCAGCGGCGGGGAACTCGTGTTCGGGAGCGAGTCGGTAGTCGACGATCGCCACGGCACAATCGGTGCGCTCGGCGAGCTGGCGACCGAGTGTGTCGTAACCGTCGAGACTGCCCACCACCCAACCACCGCCGTGCAGGTACACGATGAAGCCGCGAGCGGCATCGGATGGCACCAGCACCCGCACCGGGACCTCGTAGCCGTTCGTCGACGGCACGGTGACGTTCTCGACACGCGCCATCTCGGGTCCCTCACCAACGAGTTCGATGAACCCGTCGCTCATCTCACGGGCTTCCTGGGGTGTCATCTCGTGAAGTGCGGGTCCTCCTGCCTCTGCCATCTGGGCGAGGAAGGCGGTCGTTGCGGAATCCAGTGCCATGGGTACTCCTTCGACGGAAGCTGTGGCGTATTCGGAACGTGTGGCGCGTAGGGAACGAACAGCAGAAGGTCGACGAAACGGTCGTCGGCAGTGATCCAGGTCACCTTAACCATAATTATGATTAGTGGCAATGGGGCGCATAGGTCTACCCTCGATGCGAATTCATGAATATGATTGGCTTGATTGATCGGCTCACAAGAGGAGCTTCAGCACCACAAGGAAGGCATCGATATGACCACCGGAAACCACGACGCCACACTGCAGAGCCCGATCGACACCATCGTGTCGGACCGTGCCTTCCTCGAATGCCCGCGATGGCACGACGACCGCATCTGGGTTTCGGATCTGTATCGCCACGAGGTGATTTCGATCGGGTCCGACGGAGACGTGAGGATCGAAGCGACACTCCCCGCCGACGAACCGTCCGGACTCGGCTGGCTTCCCGACGGCCGATTGCTCATCACGGCGATGGAATCCGGCCGGATCATGCGACGCGAACGGGACGGTGAGATCGTCGTACACGCGGATCTGTCCTCTGTCGCGACGGGCAAACTCAACGACATGGTCGTCGCTGCCGACGGTACCGCCTACGTGGGAAGCTTCGGATTCGAGTTCAAGCGCGACACCCCCATCCGGCCTGCGAACCTCGTCCGTGTCGCACCCGACGGGACCTTCACCGTGGAGGCGGACGATCTACTCTTCCCGAACGGCATGGTGATCACTCCCGACAACACGCTCGTGGTTGCGGAATCCATGGGGAACCGCCTGACCGCCTTCGACATCGGATCCGATGGCTCGTTGTCGAATCAGCGCACGTGGGCCGGCTTCGGCCCGGAACTGCCACGCGACTCCGTCAAGGCCGCCATGAGCGCTGCTGCCGTCGCACCCGACGGCATCGGTCTCGACAGCAGCGGTGCGGTCTGGGTAGCGGACGCCCTCAACCGTCGTGTCGTCCGAGTCGTCGAGGGCGGCCGGATCATCGACGAGGTCCACTTCCCCACCGGTGTCTTCGCATGCATGCTCGGCGGCCCCGACGGCGACACGCTGTACGCCTGCGCCGCACCCAATTCCTCGGAAGCGGCACGACGCCATACCCGTGATGCGAGCCTGCTCGCCACGCGCGTCGACGCCACCCACGGTGGGCGGCCCTGACGTCGGCTCCTGCACACCGAACACCGACGAGAGGGTGTCCTCCGCGNGATCGAGTCGCGGAGGACACCCTCTCCGTTGCGGGCATCAGTACGGCTGGTATTCGACCTCTCCCGCGGGAAGATCGATCATCCGATCGACCGAGATACCCTTCCTGTCGATGAGGAGGGTTCCTTCACGCTCGATGTAGACATCCGCATACCGGCCGTAGATCCGTTGGTTCGAACCCGGAGCACACACCGTCGCCTCGAAGTACGCATCGACGTGCACACGTCCATCCTCACCCTGTACGACACGCACGTTCGAGATCGCGTGACGCGAGAACTCCACCGGAGAGTCGATGAACGCGCGGTACACCCCGATGAACTCCTCGGCGCCGACGTCCGACTTCCCGTTCTGCTCGATCACCACATCGTCGGTGATCAACTCTCGGAGGCCGGTCAGATCACCGGTATCCACGGCCGCAGCGTAGTCGTACAGCAGTCTCTCGGCCCGATGACCGACTTCGACGGAAACCGACTGCATCACAAGGCTCCTTCCCGTGTTTCGAATGACGTCGGAATCAGAATTCCTGGATCAGTTTGGTCTCGAAGAATGCGTCGAACCCCTCGACGCCGCCTTCCCGGCCGAGTCCGGACTGCTTGTAACCGCCGAAGGGCTGGACCACGCACATGGCGTAACCATTGACCGAGATCTGACCCGTCCGCACCCGGCGTGCGACGCTGTCGGCCAAGGCGCGATCCTTCGCATACACCGCACCGGACAATCCGTAGTCGGAATCGTTGGCGATCGCGATCGCCTCGTCGATCGAATCGAACGGGATCACGACCAGGACCGGACCGAAGATCTCTTCCTGGGCGATGCGCATGTCGTTGCGAACGTCGGCGAACAATGTCGGCTCGACGTACCAACCGCGATCGAGGTGAGCAGGCTTGCCCCCGCCGACGACGAGCCGAGCACCCTCCTGCTTGCCGACCTCGATGTAGTCGAGCACCCGCTTCTGCTGCCGTTGCGCTGCCAGAGGCCCGATGAACGTGTCGGGGTCCCGCGGGTCGCCGACCTTGACGCTCTTCATGACCTCCTCGATCGCCGCAACCACTTCGTCCTGGCGCTCACGGGGCACGAGCACTCGGGTCAGAGCCGCACAGACCTGACCCGAATGACCGATACCTCCGAAGACCATGCCCGGCAGGAACGAGTCGAGTTCGATGTCGTCGGCGATGATCGCAGCCGACTTGCCACCGAGTTCCAGGGTTACGCGCTTGATCTTCTCGGCAGCCCTGGTCATGACCGTTCGACCGGCGACGGTACTCCCCGTGAAACTGATCTTGTCGACGTCGGGATGACCGACGAGATAGTCACCGACCTCCCGTCCCGCAGGCAATACGCTGATGACCCCTTCGGGGAGGCCGGCAGCCTCGAGGGCGTCGGCGAGCATCATCGTCGTCACCGGCCCTTCGGGAGCCGGCTTGAGGACCACGGTGCACCCCGCCGCGAGAGCCGGTGAGATCTTCAACGATGCCGTTGCCACAGGCCCGTTCCACGGAACGACCACGGCGACGACACCGATCGGTTCGCGCACGACCTTGCCGCGACCATCCTTCCATGTGCGATCCTCCTCGAAGACGAAGCGCTCGTGGAAGGTTGCCGCATCGTCCCACATGTCGACCGCGTTCTGATGGAAGAGTGTGGAGATGGCCGCCGGGCCACCCAACTCCAGCGTGAAGGCTTCGGCCATGGCGGGAATCCGCTTCTTCACCTCGTCCCCGACTCGCACGAGGATCTCGGCACGTTCGGCCGGGGTCATCCTGGGCCACGGCCCCTCGTCGAATGCCTTTCGCGCTGCTGCGACAGCCCGGTCCACGTCGGCCTCACGCGCCTCCGGGACCGACGCGATCACTTCTTCGGTGATGGGCGAGACGACGTCGATGACGGCATCGCTCGACGGCTCCACCCAGGAGCCCCCGATGAACAGTTTGTCGTAGCTCTTCAACCGGATCGGAGTTGCTGTGGTCATGTTCGTTCCTCACTCGGCCGTGCGCGGGCGCGGCTGTTCGATGATTGACGAGGTGTTACGAGGAATGCAGAGGCATCGTGTGCACAGGGGCGTCCAGATCACCGATCACATCGGGGTCCACGACGGCACCCCGATCGATCGCCATGCGCGCCTGCACCATATGACGCGGCGAGTCGATGCTCAGATGTGCGGTCAGCCTGGACGATTCGTCGATCCATGCTGCAGCCCATCTGCCGTCCCTGCCCTCCCGGAAGACGATCCGGTCGGATGGGTCGCGGTGCCCGACGAATTGGATCTTGTGCCCGAACTGGTCGCTCCAGAAGTACGGGACGGGATCGAAGACGAGTCCGCGATCCAGGCGGAGCAAGGCCGCAGCGATGGTTGCCGGCGCCGTGCGGGCATCGTCCCAGTGCTGTCCGATGATGCGGCGACGGTATCGCGGCGACCATCGTGCCGCGACGTCGCCGACCGCGAACACCGCCGGGTCGGCGGTACGAAGTCGCTCGTCGACCACCACTCCTCGATCGATATCGAGACCGGATTCGACGAGCCAGGCGACGTCCGGTCCGACACCGATGCCGGTGACGACGAGGTCGGATTCGACGAGCGAGCCGTCCGCGAGAACCGGTCCGGCCTCGGTGACTTCCGCAACCGAGACGCCGCAGCGTACGTCGACATGCTCCCACCACGACAGCATCCGGTGGGCCACCTCGGGGCCGAGCGGTTGATGCAACGGTGCCGGATCCGATTCGAGGACTGTCACCGAGCATCCGAGAACATGTGCCGTGGTGGCGATTTCGGCGTTGATCCAACCGGCTCCGACGAGCGTCAACCGAATACCGGGCCGGAGGGCGGCACGCAGCGCGTCGGCATCGGCGGCCGTGCGCAGTACGTGCTGCCGTCCGGATCCGGGAAGGATCACCGGCGCGGCTCCGGTGGCGACGACCAGAGCGTCGTAGGGATGTTCCCCCGAGTCGGTGAACACGACGCGCCGGTCGCGGTCCAGGCCCGTGGCCCGCACTCCGAGACGGAGGTCGACATCCAGGGCGTCGTAGTCGACATCGAAGGTCGTGTCGCGACGTTCGGAGAGGGCGACCTTGCTCAAAGGAGGACGGTCGTAGGGCGGCGTCCCTTCGCTGCAGAGCATTTCGATCTCACCGTCGAACCCTTCGGCGCGCAATGCTTCACATGTTCGCGACCCTGCCAGGCCACCCCCGACGATCAGAACACGTCTACCGACGAACACATCCGTCCCCTGTCTTTCGGTCGGCCGATCAGGCCGGTGTGATAGCGACCGTTCCGGTGAATCGGGGGGTCAGTAGAGCGTGTAGTCGGTCAGAACTCGGGGTCCCGGAGTGTACGTGGCGGGGATCCGCTGCCAGCCCATGTTGGTACCCTGGTGCGGATACCGTTCGAGTGCGGAGAAGTCGACCTCGTAGTCGGGCATCCTCTCGAGGATCTGGCTGATCAGGGTCTTGGACATGTACCGTCCGAGATGCGAACCTGCACAACGGTGTACGCCGATACCGAATGCCGTGTGCCGGTTGGGCCAGCGATCGATGTCGATCTCGTCGGGATTGTCGAACAACTTCTCGTCACGGTTGGCCGAGGACCACGACAACAGGACACGGTCGCCCTTGTGCATCGGGCAGCCCTGGAATTCGACGTCCTTGGTGACGGTGCGAGCGAGGGCCTGCGTCGGGGAGAAGTAGCGCAGGAACTCTTCGACGGCATGATCCATCAGGCCCGGATCGTCGATGAGCCGCTGCCGTACGGACGGATGCTCGGCAAGCCAGACCAGCGCCTGGCTCACCAGCGACGCCGTGGTACCCACCCCGCCGGCGAGAAGCAGGTCGACGATCGAGTACATCTCGAAGTCGTCGAGACGCCGGCCGTCGACTTCCTGCTGGACGAGATAGCTGATGATGTCGTCCGTGGGGTTCTCGCGGCGCGCGCGAATGGTTTCGCGCATGCGTTCTCCCAGATAAGGGAATTCGACTTCCATCGCGTGCTTGTAGTCGTCGCTACCCGGGATACCGGCGAGAGCCTGGTGGTGTGCGTGGGAATAGCGTTTCCAATCGGCGAGGTCGAGGCCCAGCCAATCCACGGTGACGATGGACGGGACGGCGATCACCGACGTGAGATCACATCGGCCGTCCTCGATGACACTGTCGATGAAGCCGGCCGTGTGCCGGTCGACGAGCGCCTTCATACGTTCGACCGCTGCCGGGGCAGTGATCGGGTTGACGATCTTGCGGTACTTGCGGAACTCCGGGGGATCGAGCTCGATCGGGATGTGGAAGTGCATCGGCGTCTTCGGAATGACGACCGAAAGTCCCTCTCCTCCATACTCGGTACGAGCGGAGGAGAACGTCTCGTCGTCACGCGCAGCTTCGAAGACCGACTCGTAGTCGGTCAGCACCCAGTAGCCTCCATGGGCTTCGGTCCATGCGACACGTTCGTTCTGACGCACCTTCCGGTACGACGCCACGGGATCCGCGGAATGTTCTTGCGAGTTGTGGTCGAAGTCGACGACAGGGCAACGGTTGCGATTTTCCATCGCGTGGACCCTCCTGCTCAGAATCAGGCATCTCCTGCTAATGGTTATAACGGATGTTATAGTAGTCTGGATCACATTGCCAGCCCATTCATCCAATCAAGGATTCAACGAGTTGGCATCCCCATGTGTCCGAATGATGAGAGGAGCAACTCATGAAGGTTGTCGTCGACGAGAACCACTGCCAGGGCCACGGGCTGTGCTTCATGACATCCCCCCAGGTCTTCGCTCTGCGTGACGAGGACGGCCATGCCTACGTCCTGCCCGGCGGCGACGATCCTGCCAACGAGCACGCCGCTCGCGAGGCCGCGGCCTCGTGCCCCGAACGGGCCATCTCGGTCGTCACCGAGTGACCCGGCAACCCTCAGACGAGAACCGGGAAGGAACCCGATGAGGTTCCTTCCCGGTCGCATGTGCACCCTTGTCGGAGCATCCTCGACATCGGAACACGCTCAACCCAGCGCCCGATCCCACTGGATGACCTGCTCGAACAACTCCGGATACTTTCTCTCGGCATACCGCCTGTAGGCGTCGATGTGCTCACGCATGTACCGTTCCGAGCCCTCGGCGTCCCCGCTCGCAAGGCATTCGTAGATTTGCGTATGAGCGACGATGATGGCCTCTCGACGATGCGGCGGATAGTCCATCCCGATGGCCGTGCCGTCCATGATCCCCAGCAGGGAATCCACCAGGTAACCGAACAGCGGATTCCCCGACGACCATGCGATCAGGTCGTGGAAGGTCTTGTTCGCTTCGAGAAACTCACTCTGATCGCTCAGCGAGCCGTGCATCCGGTCGACCGTCTCCTTCAGGCTGGTCAGGGTCGCGTCCGATACCCGTGCGGCTGCAAGCCGGCTGATCATGGGCTCGAGTGCCGTTCTGGCCTCGACGACCACCTTGAATGGTGCGTCGTTGAGCTGCATGAGCAGGATGAGCGAACTCGCGAGGTGCGAAGCATCAGGATCGAGCAGCACCGGACCTCCCCTGGGTCCCGGTTTCAACGCGATCACTCCCTGGAATTCCAGCAGCCGGAGGGCTTCCCGGAGGGTGCCTCGTCCGATTCCGTACTTCTCGAGCATGACGCGCTCGGGAGGGAGAAGATCGTCGGCCACCAGGTTCTCCCGACCGGCATCCTTGATGATCTGCTGCGCCACCACCATTGCGGCCTTCGGCGCCCGACTCGTGATCATTGCGACTCCCGTCAGAACCACGCCGGCCCGAAACGACCGCCGCAGGACCTCCACTTCCGTCACTTGTCGACGAAATGATGCTAACCATTATAACGTGTAATGGAGTGCGGCCGAGGAGGTTCGTCCGGGCGTCCACCTCGTCCGCTCCGCAGCACCTGCTGCATCCGGCTCGACACCCGAACGAAGGAGTTTCGATGTCCACGCCCACCACCACGAGCGTCGTGCTCGAATCGATCGATTCGAGCTTGTGGATTCGCCTCAATCGCCCTGAACGCCGCAATGCATTCGATCCGGAGATGTGCTCGACGATCGTCGACGCCCTGCACGACGCCAACAGCTACCGATCGGTCGTCATCACCGGGTCCGGCGGAAGTTTCTGCGCCGGCGGTTCCCTCGGCCAACTGAGCGAACCCACCGTTCCCGAGATGCGTAAGCTCTACCGCTCGTCACTGGCATTGTTCGACGCGATCCGGTCCTGCCCACGACCGGTCGTCGCCGCAGTCAACGGTGCAGCGGCTGGGGGCGGCAACGAACTGGTGGTCGCCTGCGACCTCGCAGTCGCCGCCCGATCGGCGACCTTCGGGCAGACCGGCCCCCGAGTCGGGAGCTCGCCCGTCTCGGGCGCAACGAACGTCATGGGGGTCCAGATCGGCGAGAAACGCGCCAAGGAACTGTCGATGCTGTGCCGTCGGTATCCGGCCGAGCGCGCCTACGAGATGGGGTTGGTCAACGAAGTCGTCGACGACGACGCCCTCGAACAGCATGTGCGCGCACTGTGTCGCGAATTCGAGGCGCTGAGCCCCCGCTACTTGGAGATCACCAAGATCAGTTCGAATATCTGGTGGAACTCCGCGCGAGATTCGTTCAGCACCGGGCTGGGCATGTTGGTCCAGGCGATCGGCAGCGAGGATATGACCGAAGGGGCGCGAGCGTTTCTCGACAAGAGGAAGCCACAGTTTCCTTCGCCGGAATAGTGGGCATCACACAAATCCTGAGTATGAATGTGCACAATTGGGTGCACAATGAGTACAGTGCACACTCCGTAAGGACAGTCCCCTGTTCGCGACGGAGCACGGCGGAGAACATCTTCGTCAGGAGAGATCTCCGCGTCGACCGAGACCGGAGGGTACGAAGCTAGAGGAGGCTCCGTGACAATGCCGAGAGGCCCGAAGACGTCACTCGTCGTCGCGCAGCAGATCGTTCGGGACACCGCCCGGAAAGGCCTCCGCCCCGGCGACCTTCTCCCTCCGGAGAAGGCGATGCTCGAGGAGTACCAGATCGGTCGCGGCACGCTCCGCGAAGGATTGCGTCTGCTCGAGTTCCAGGGAATGCTCACGTTCAAACCCGGCCCGAAGGGCGGGCCGGTGCTGCTGGATCCTGACGCCTCGCATCTCGCCAGCACGATCATACTGCTCATGCAGTTGCAGAACGCTTCACTCAACACCATCGTCGAGGCTCGCACCGCCCTCGAACCTGTGGTGTGCCGCCTGGCCGCGGAACGCATCGGCGAGGACAAACTCGTCGAACTCAAGGATTCCGTCGACCGGATGCAACAGTCGGTGGAGGCAGCCGACATCGACACCTTCCTCGAGACCAACAAGCAGTTCCACGACATCATCGCCTGGTCGACCGGTAACGCTCTGTTCGGATATCTGACCGACGCCCTCATGCGCATCACCGGGGGCACGGTGATGGGTATCGACCATCCCGCGTCGCTCCGTAAGACCACCCTCAAAGCGCATACTCAGATCTACGAAGCACTGAACAACCACGACGCCGACCTCTCCGAGGATCGGATGCGCGATCACATCAAGGAATATGTGAAGTACGCGGAGCGGAAATTCCCCGAAGTGCTGAGCCAGGTACTGCCCTGGAATCAGGCGCTCGGCGGCTGAGACCTCCACCTCTACGGGACCGACGGGCCCGCACCGGTACATCCGGTGCGGGCCCGCTCTTTTCGGCTCGCCTCTTCCCGGCCTCGGTGACCAGATCACGACACAGTCCACATCACCGAGAATCTATTGCTTCTATTGATGCATATGGTTATGGTGATCACGATCACAGGATCCGGCGGATCGGTACCCCACCGACGCCACGCGAATCTTCCCCGTTCACCGTGAGGAGACGTCATGAAGACCATCGGAGCACTGCTGTGGGAGCCCGGTACCAAATCCGGATGGAGCGTCGAGGAAATCGAGATCGATCCGCCCAAGAGCCGTGAGGTACGCGTCAAACTCGCCGCCTCCGGAATCTGCCACAGCGACGACCACGTCGACACCGGCGACATCCCCCTCGACTGGGCGCCGATCATCGGCGGCCACGAAGGTGCCGGAGTCATCGAGGAACTCGGTCCGGACGTCACCGGTTTCGAGGTGGGCGATCATGTCGTCCTGTCCTTCCTGCCCTCGTGCGGCAACTGCCGTATGTGCACGATCGGCAAGTCCAACATGTGCGAACGCGGCGCCGGTGTTCTCGGTGGCTTCGCTCCCGATGGCACCCACCGCGTTCATGCCCGGGGTCAGGGTGTCGGACCGTTCTCCTATCTCGGCACCTTCTCCCCTTACGTCGTGGTGAACATCGACTCGTGCGTCAAGATCGACAAGGACATCCCGCTCGACAAGGCCGCCCTCATCGGCTGCGGTGTGCCCACCGGCTGGGGATCGTCCGTCTACGCCGCAGACATCCAACTCGGTGACACCGTCGTCATCATCGGAACCGGCGGCGTCGGCATGAATGCCGTTCAGGGAGCGCGTCACAAGGGCGCGAAGAACATCGTCACGATCGATCCGGTCGAGTTCAAGCGCGACATGGCCAAGCACTTCGGCGCGACGCAGACCGTCGAGAACCTCGACCAGTGCCGCGACGTCATCGACCAGCTCACCAACGGCCAGGGAGCAGATGTCGTCATCATCACTGTCGACATCGCCTACGGCCACCTCCTCAATCCGGCGCAGGAGATGACCCGCCGCGGGGGCACTCTGGTGCTCACCTCCGCCGCGCCCGTCACCCAGCGCGACGTTCCCTTCGACCTGTTCACCTTCGCTATGTCCGGCAAACGACTGCAGGGCACCCTGTACGGCACCACCACGGCGCGCCGTGACATCCCTCTGATCACGGACATGTACCGACGTGGTGAGTTCAAACTCGACGAACTGATCACCAAGACCTACAAGCTCGAAGACATCAACACCGCGTTCGCGGACATGCGCGAAGGCAAGAACATCCGCGGCGTCATCGTCTACGACGACTGATCTCCGTCCTTCCTCAGCATTCGCCGCACTGCAACGGATTCGACTCGGGCCGGGGTGGAGTGATACTCCGCTCCGGCCCTACGCATGCACTTCCCAGGAGTTCAGCAGATGACCACATCCGCTCGTATCGAACCGGATGCCACCGCACTGGCACGACTGATCGCGAAGGACGAGATCCGTGATCTCGCCGGCCGATACGCACTCGCCGTCGACGATCACGACATCGAATCGGTCCTGTCGATGTTCGCCGAGGACGGAGTGTTCGAAGTCGCCGGACGTCAACTTCGGGGGCACAACGAGATTCGGCCCTTCTATGTCGACAGCATGGATCGCTATCACACCATGCTGCACACTCCCGAGATCCATCTCGTCACGCTCGTGGACGACACGAACGCAACAGGGATCATGACCGGACACGCCGAACTCGCGGTACACGACACCCTGATGATGACGGCCTTCCGATATCACGACCGCTACACCAGAACAAAGAACGGCTGGTTGTTCCAAAGACGCTCCGTATCGTTCATGTATGCGCTACCTTTCGAATCGATGAGCTCGAGTTTCCGTTCCACCAAACGGATTCGGTGGCCGCAAACCCGATACTCCGAAGCCGACTATCCCGAGTCGGCATCCACCTGGAACACCTACCGCGGAACGGAATCTCCCGGTCCGCGTTGAAGGAGCACTCATGTCAGGACGGGTAGCAGGCAAGGTCGCATTCATCACCGGAGCGGCGCGCGGGCAGGGACGCAGTCACGCCATCCGGCTCGCCGAGGAGGGCGCCGACATCATCGCCCTCGACATAGCCGGCACCATCGACAGCGTCGAACGCTTCTATCCCAGCGCCACCGAGGAGGACTTCGCCGAGACGGTACGTGAGGTCGAATCCCGCGGACGCAAGATCGTCGCCCGCACCGCGGACGTCCGCGATTTCGACGCCGTAGCAGCCGTGGTACAGGAAGGCATCGCCCAGTTCGGCCGGATCGACACGGTCGTCGCCAACGCAGGCATCTTCCTGTTCGGCGAACCCACCCACCTGGTCACCGAGAGCGACTGGGACGACGTCCTCGACATCAACCTCAAGGGCGTGTGGCACACCTGCAAGGCCGTCACCCCGCAACTCGTCGAACAGGGTAGCGGCTCGATCATCATCACCAGCTCGTCGGCCGGTATCAAGGGCACACCCAACGTCGCGCCCTACACGGCGAGCAAGCACGCCGTCGTAGGCCTGATGCGCACCCTCGCCCTGGAACTGGGACCCCACGGAATCCGAGTCAACACCGTCCATCCCACCGGTGTGGCCACCGACATGATTCTCAATGAATCGTGCTTCCGCCTCTTCCTTCCCGACGAGGAGCACCCGACCAAGGAACAGGCGGCACCCGTCTTCGCGACCACCAACGCCATCCCGATCCCATGGGTGGAACCGATCGACATCTCCAACGCCGTCCTGTTCCTCGCCTCCGACGAAGCCCGTTACGTCACAGGCACCGAACTCAAGGTCGACGCCGGGTACACGACGCGATGACCGCGCAGGAAAAGAGGGACACCGCAGGCTCGGACGACATGCTCGTCGACGTCGCACACGACTGGCTCGAGAAGCTCGGACGGACCCTGCGCCGAGGTGACACCGACTCGTACGGGAAGGTGTTCGTTCCCGATGCATGGTGGCGCGACCTGCTGGCGTTCAGCGGAGACCTGCGCAGCCTCCACACGGTCGACGCCATCGGACCGATGATCGCGACCGCAGGAACCCTCGAGGTCTCCGACCTCGAACTCGATCCCCGGGTTCCGCCGGCACTGTCGTCCGGAGATACAGCACCTCCCGTGCTCCAGATCCTGTTCGGACTCACCACCCGGGTGGGCTGCGTCCGCGCGGTCGCGCGGCTCACCCCGGGCGACGACGACATCTGGCGGGCGACCGCACTGCTCACCGAACTCGACACCCTACACGGCCACGAACCGGCAACCGGACGTCGACGCCCGCACGGCGCACCCGAGTCCGGTGGGTGGGTCGAAGACCGGCGCGGCGGAGGAGCACGTGAGGCCTCGACGGTCGACGAGCCGGAGGTCGTCGTCATCGGCGCCGGACACTCGGGACTCGGCCTCGCCGCGCACCTGAAGACACTCGGAGTGCGGGCGCTCGTCGTCGACCGGAACGCGCACATCGGCGACAACTGGCGCAGCCGTTACGACTCGCTCGTACTGCACGATCCGGTGTGGGCGAACCATCTTCCGTTCCTTCCGTTTCCTCCGACCTGGCCGGTCTTCACACCGAAGGACAGGATGGGTGACTGGCTCGAGCTGTACGCCCTCGCCCTCGGGTTGGACGTGCGGACCGGCACCACGGTCACATCGAGCACCTACGACGTCTCGACGGGAACGTGGGAACTCGACCTGGACGACTGCGGACAGGTGCACACCGTGCGACCCCGCCATGTCGTGCTCGCCACCGGCCTCAGCGGCACCGAACCTCTGGTCCCCGAATTCGAGGGCACCGACCTCTTCCGTGGAGAGATTCTGCACTCGGGACGGTACCGAACCGACCCGGCACGAGCCGGCACCTCGGTGGTCGTGATCGGCACCGGCAACAGCGGCCACGACATCGCACAGGACCTGTACCTGTCGGGGGCGAACGTGACCCTGGTGCAACGCGGACCCACATACGTGGTGGGCGGCACCACGGTGGTCGACGTGATGCTCGAGCCCGCATACGGTGAGGACTCGCCTCCGACCGAGATCTCCGACCTCGTCGGAGCATCGTTCCCCCGATTCGACGAGTCGGCTCGAGACGGACTGCGCGCGGCCGTGGCACTCATGGCCGAACGCGACCGCCCACTTCTCGACGGCCTCACCACACGAGGATTCCGCCACAACCTCGGCGACGACGACATGGGGGCAATGAACCTGTTCCTCACCCGCAACGGCGGTTACTACATCGACGTAGGAGCGTCCCGCCTCATCGGCGACGGTGAGATCGAGCTGGTGTCCGGAACGATCGAAGGGTTCACACCTGATGCCCTTCGGATGAGCGACGGCCGTCGGATTCCCGCCGATACGGTGGTTCTCGCCACCGGCTTCCGCGGAATCCACGACACCGCACGGCGTGTTCTGGGCGATGCCGTCGCCGACAAGTGCGGACCGGTATGGGGTCTCGACGACGAGGGAGAAGTCCGCTCGGTGTGGCGACGGTCGGGACACGACGGCTTCTGGTTCAGCGGCGGCAACCTGACCATGGCTCGCGTCTACAACAAGTACCTGGCGCTCCAGATCAAGGCAGATCTCGAAGGAATCGAATTCTTTCCCACCCCATAATTTTCCGAGGAGGAGTACATCATGTCGATCGACAACATCATCGGCGAGGACAGAGCCGGCGACATCGCCGAGATCACCCGGGTCACCCACGTGTACGCCCGGGGTCTCGATCGGTTCGATCCGAAAGAGACATTGTCCGCTTTCACCGTGGACGGTGTGTGGGATGCCAGTGCGGTCGGACTGACTCGATACGAAGGTCACGAACAACTGCTCGACTTCTTCGAGCGTGACGCCGAAGCCGTGGACAAGCAGTTCCACATCATCACCAACCACGTCATCGATTTCCAGGATGCGGACAATGCCACCGGCACCAATTACGTGTTCTCCGAAGCGGAGATGAAGAACGGCGCGGCGATCAAGGCGATCGCTCTCAACACCGACCGATACACCCGGACCGCCGAGGGATGGAAGATCGCCGAACGGGTCATCACCGCGTTGACCACTCCGCAGATGGATGGGTTCGACGCCTGACAACCGGACCCGAGCGGAGAACGGCGGCGGGCAGCGATCACTGTGTCGTTGCCCGCCGCCGTACCGTTCTAGATTCCCTTGGTGATCTCGTAGAAGTCGAACGAGACGCCTGCCTGTGCGAAGTTCTCGAGATCGGCAGCACCCTTCTGCCCCTCGGGCGATGCCATGTCTTCGAGCATGGCTTCCTTGCTGTCCCAGTCGCAGACCGCGACGAGGAAGTGCTGGGGCGTGGTCCCGTCGGCGGTACTGCACACACCCCACTCGAAGTTCCGCAGACCCTTCTGGTCGAGGGCGAGCCTCGCATGGACGTTCCGGTAGTGGTCGAGGAATTCGGCGGGATCCTCGGGGTGGTTGTAGGTGGCGACGAGTCGGTACACGATTCCTCCTGGAACGGGCTTCGGCGAACGCCGAGCGGGTTGAGATCCGGTCGGACCCGGGGCGATACGGGCCGGGGTCGATATCTACGATCGTGATTGATTATATCGATTCGCATTGTTATTGTGGTGCCAATCACATTCCGGATCGTGCGGGTGTCACGACCTCATTCGGTTCACGGTCCTCCCGCATCCGGACAACCCGGAACAGACCCCGAATTCCGCTGTACGCCTTCATCCCCGACATCCAGGAAAGGCATCCAGATGACTTCTGCACCTGCAGCCACCGACCACTCCACCCTGATCGAGGTCGACGCGGTCGTGGTCGGAGCCGGATTCTCCGGCCTCTACCTGCTGTGGAAGCTCCGCAAACACGGTTACACCGCAGTCGCGTTCGACAAGGGCAAGGAAGTCGGGGGCACTTGGCACTGGAACCGCTACCCCGGCGCACGCTGCGACGTCGACAGCCACGACTACTCCTTCGGATTCGACGAGGAACTCGAGCAGGAATGGGAATGGACCGAGCGATACCCCTCCCAACCCGAACTGCAGGCCTACCTCTCACACGTCGCCGACCGCTTCGACCTCCGCCGCGACATCCGACTCGAAACCGCGGTCACCGAAGCTCATTTCGATGAGACCACACAGAAGTGGATCGTGCGCACCGACACCGGCGAGACATGCATCGCCACGTTCTGCCTCATGGCGGTCGGATGCCTGTCCGTCCCCAAGGACGTCGACGTACCCGGCCTCGAGAACTACACCGGACCCGTCTACCGCACCAGCTCCTGGCCCGAAGACGGAGTCGACTTCTCGGGACTGAAGGTCGTCGCCGTCGGCACCGGATCCTCGGGCGTGCAGGCCATCCCCGAGATCGCGAAGCAAGCCGGTCGGTTGACCGTACTGCAGCGCACCGCCAACTTCGTCATCCCCGCACGCAACCACAAGCTCGATCCCGCATACGTCGCCGATATCAAAGCGAACTACCGCGAGCGACGCCGTCTCTCGCGGTCGCTACCCGCCGGCTGCATCCGGGACGACAATCCGAAGACCGCGTTCGAGGTCAGCGACGAGGAACGCCGCGCCGAGTTCGAGAAGCGCTGGGAAGGAGGAGGAATCGCCTTCCTCGGCGCTTACTCCGATCTCATGGTCGATCAGAAGGCCAACGACGCCGTCTCCGACTTCATCCGCTCCAAGATCGACGAGATCGTCACCGACCCGGAGACCGCCGACAGCCTCAAACCGTACGGCTACCCGATGGGCGCCAAGCGCCCAGTCGTCGGTACCGACTGGTACGAGACGTTCAACCGCGACAACGTCGAACTCGTCGACCTCCGCAAGAAGCCTCTGGACCGCTTCACCGACAAGGGGATGCGACTGGCGGACGGGACCGAGTACGAATTCGACGCCGTCGTGCTGGCCACCGGATTCGACGCTTTCACCGGCGCATTCACTTCGATGGACATTCGCGGCCGCGACGGTCGTGCACTGACAGAAGCATGGTCGCAGGGCCCGAAGACCCATCTGGGCCTGGGGACGGCCGGCTTCCCCAACATGTTCATCATCGCCAACGTCGGCAGCCCGTCCGTCCTCGCCAACATGGTCACCGCCATCGAACAGCATGTCGAGTGGACGATCGAGACGATGGACCACATGCGGGACCACGGCTTCACCACGATCGAAGCCACCGAGGATGCCCAAGAGGCCTGGGTGCGGACCGTCGAGGAGATCGCCGACACCACTCTGTGGCCGCAGGGACAGTCGGGCTCCTGGTACCGAGGTGCCAACATCGACGGCAAACCGCAGATCTTCATGCCGTACGCCGGCGGCATCGTGCTCTACGAGGAGACCTGGAACGAAGTCCGGGACGCCGGATACAAGGGATTCGTCCTCCAACCCTGACATCGCGGGTCCGACGCCGGGTGAGTGCCTGAGNGCCGGTTGCAACGACTTTCTCGCGGCACTCCGGACGAGCAGCGGCCCCCTTCTCCCATCGGACGACGGAAGAAAGGGGCCGAACCCCGTAGCGTCGATCGCGCTCGTGCGCTCAGACGAGTTTGGCCAGCGCGTAGGCCTGTCGAGTGGCGAACACCAACCGGCGCGGTGCGTACGCATCACCGAGGATGTGGACCTGCCGATCACCCGTCGTCGCGGGACCGCTCTTCAAGCTCTCGTACAGAGCGGCGTCACCGATACCACCACACGCCAGCACGACACTGTCGAATCCGTCGACCTCGTAGGTGCGTCCCGAGTACACGTTCCGGGTGATCACCCCGGTGGGGGTGATCTCGACGACGTCCTCCATGAAGCGATACTGCACGCCCTTGTCGTCGAGGCGTCCGAGGATTGCGCCCACGATGTACCGTCCCAGCAGCTGGCCGGCGGTCTGCGTCGCATACACGAGTGTGACCTCGCTGCCCCGTTCGGTGAGATGGTCGGCCAGTGACAGCGGGGGCATGTGATCGTCCTGTGCGACGATCAGAACCCGCTTGCCGACCGTCGCCTCACCACTCAGGACGTCGCGGATGTCGGCGACGTTGTCGCCGTACACCCCGGGAATCTCCGGGATCCGGCGGGTCGAGCCGGTCGCCACTGCGACCACGTCGAAGTCCGCGTTCTCGATCTCGGACCGCGTTGCGGTGTGCTCGAAGTCGATCTTGACACCGACACGTTCGAGCCTGCGCTGCTGCCACTCGAGGTATTCGGCGAACTTGTCGTAAGTGGGCGCGTTGATCGCGGTGCGCAGCTGACCGCCGAGAACGGTCGACGACTCCCACAGCTCGACGTCGTGCCCCTTCTCCCGTGCCAGCGCCGCGAACTCCATCCCTGCGGGTCCACCACCGACGACCAGCACCCGCTTCGGGTCGCGCACCGTCGGCCACGGGCCGTCGATCTCGTTGCTCGTGACCGGATTGACAGCGCACCCGAACGGCAGGTTCTCCACGTAACGCCGACTGATGCACTCGTTGCCGCCCACGCAGGGCCGGATCTCGTCGACACGACCGGTCCGGGTCTTCTCGATGATCTCCGGCTCGGCGATGTGCGCGCGTGCCATACCCACCACGTCGGCATGGCCCGCTGCGAGGATCCGCTCGGCCACGTCCGGATGATTGATCCGACCGGTGTGTACGACGGGCAACGAGATCGCCCGCTTGAACCGTCCGGCCAGGTCGGCCCACTGTCCTGCCTCGAAGAAATGCGGCTGGATGTAGGACGGGTTACCCCAAGGACTTCCGACCACTCCGTGGAAGTAGTCGACCAGCCCGGTGCTTTCGAGGTACTGCGCGATCTCGATGGCCCCGTCGAGGTCGTAACCACCGGGCACCTCCTCACGCAGATTCAGACGGACGCCGATCACCATCGACGACCCGATCACGTCACGGGTCGCGCGCAGTACTTCGACGGGGAATCGGCAGCGGTTCTCGATGGAGCCGCCGTACTCGTCGTCGCGCTTGTTGGTCAGCGGCGAGAGGAAGTACTCGAGGAGGTCGTCGTGGTTCATGTGGAGCTCGACCCCGTCGAGACGGGCCGCTTGGGCCTGTCTCGCGCAGAACTCGTACTGCCCGACGAAGTACGCGATCTCCTCGCGGTCGAGCCGGTGCGGCACGGTGTTGATCACCGGAGCGCTGAGAACCGGCGACGCGCCGTGCGGCATACCGCCCTGATGCACCATCTGTCCCGTGGCGACCGCGCCCTCGGCGTGCAGGGCATCCGAATACCCCTGCACTCGTTCGACGAAGAACGGCAGACTGTAGTGCCCCTGCACCGTCGCCCCGATACCGGTCGGTTCGAATCCGGGGATCACGCCCGTGTTCGGCACCCACGCGCTGAGACTGTCGAACCAGGCTGCACCACCGCGGGCACGGGAGACGTAGTACGCGATGTTGCGTTCCGCCTCCTCGTCCGTGCCGAAGATGTTGCCGATCGCGGAAGCGTGCGGTGGCAGCATCACCCGGTTCTTCAACTTCATCGGCCCCACTTGGAAGGGGGACAACAGGTGCGAATAGTCGGACATCGGATCCGCAGACATGGCATTCACTTTCTCGTCGAGCGAGTCCCCGTCCCGCCACCACGGCCGTCTCCGGGCATCTTGGTGGAGTCGTGGCTGACGGCGATACGCACCGGGCGTACCTCGAGGACTACACGATTGGGACTGTCCAGCAATTGTTCGAAGGCAACGGGATCGTTCGGTGCGTGGTGGTGTGCGAATGCCGGATAGAACCACCGCTTCGTCTTCTCATCGGTACGGACCGTGGCGCGGCCGCGGATGGCGAGCATCCTGCGCCCCGGCAGGTCCGTCCCGGCATTGGAGACGACGAGGGTCACCCGCGGGTCACGACGAGCGGCTCGCACATGAGCGCGGCCGCTTGCTGCGGTGAGCCAGAACGTGCCGTCGCGGTACAGATAGCTCATCACGACTCCGGCCGGCCATCCTTCCTCCGTCGTGAAGGTGAAGGTGCACTCACGTTGTGCGTCGAGAAGACGTTCCTGGGTTCGGGCGTCGACACGCAGTGACGTCAGGTCTTCGTTGTCGTCGATACCTACGGCCATCGCGGGACCTACTTGACGTAGGCGCCGGCGTCGACCGGGAAGGTGACGCCCGTGACGTAGCGGGCTTCGTCGCTGCCGAGGAAGAGCACCGCGTTGCTGATGTCGATCGGGTCGATCCACGGGGTGGGCAGGGTGTTGAGGGACATGAATCCCGGCATCGCCTTCTCCTGCGTCGGCTCAGGGTCGCCGGGTGAGAACATGCCGTAGGTGCCCGGGTTCTGGATCATCGTCGTATCGACGTTGGTGGGGTGGATCGTGTTGACCCGGATGTTGTGCGGACCGAGTTCGTTCGCCATCGTGCGCATCAGGCCGACGATGCCGTGCTTCGCGGCGACGTAGTGCCCCACGTGTTGCACGCCCTTGAGCCCTCCGATCGAGCTGATGAACATGATCGACCCGCCGCGACCGGCCTCGATCATGTGCGGGATCGCGACCGCAGCGGTGTTGTAGACGCCGGTGAGATTGACGTCGATCATGTCGCGCCACTGCTCTTCGGTCAGCTCCCAGGACAGACCGTAGGTGGCGATGCCGGCGTTCGCGACGACGATGTCGACTCCGCCGAGATGGGAGATGCCGTCCTCAAGCGCTTTCTGCAGACCGGCCCGGTCGCGGACATCGGTCCTGTGGGCGATGATGCGCCGGCCGAGTCCCTCGACCAGGCGCACCGTCTCGTCGAGGTCGGCCTCCGTGGCGAGATCGTAGTACGGGCTGACGGAGTCGATGTTCTCGCAGATGTCGACGGCGATGATGTCCGCGCCTTCCTCGGCGAGACGGACCGCGTGGGAGCGGCCCTGACCGCGAGCGGCTCCGGTGATGAATGCGATCTTGCCTGCTGCACGTCCGGTCATAGTGTCCTCCTGGACAGGTGTCGGTGAGCGATCAGTTGTCTACGGGCAGGCGGACCGTGCCCGTTCCTTCCAGGACGCGAGCGCCGTCCACGACGTCGAGGGCGAGGTCGCAGTGCACGAGCAGACCCTCGGGGGTCTCATCGACTGCGGTGACCGTCCCGGATGCCTGCACACGGTCGCCTTCGAAGACGTTGCCGAGGAACCGGAACCGGTATCGGGTGATGCGGTCGACTCCGCCCGCCCAGTTCCCCAGCATGGACATCACGTAGGCGATGTTGCTCGGTCCCTGATTGACGGTGCGTTCACCGAGTCCGAGCGCGCTCGCGGCGGATCGGTCGAAGTGGATGGGGTTCGGGTCGCGCATGAGCGCGGAGAGGGTCTTCATGCGGGCGGGATCCACTGCTTCGATGATCCGAACCGGGATCTGCTGTCCGACAGTAGGTCTCATGAGGAATCACCTCGACGGGGGAAAACGATCGAGTTGGTGGTCGAAGCGTGGTGCACGCCGTTGCCGTCGTGCAGATCGAGCCGATAGCCGATGATGTCGAACGTGCCGGTTCGACGGCCGACCTTGCGGACGGCGGAGACGATCTCTCCCGACACCCGGTAGGTCCCACCCACCTGCAGCGGATGGTGCACGACGGTGTCCGTCTCGCCGGCCATCGGGCCGTCGGCCTCGGTGGCTCCGCACAATGCGAACAGTTCGTCCCAGGTCCACCCCATTGCTCCGGTGGCGACGAGGAACACCAACACCGGGTGCGCTCCCCCGTCGTCGGGATCGGCGAGCAGACTGTCGAGCACGAGGTGGACCCACCAGGGTTCCAGGGTCACCTCCCCACCGGGGAAGGGTGTACCGACCAGTGCGTCCAGTTCGGATTCGCCGGGCGTCGTCCGGTCCGTGCCGACGGTCATCGGGTCGCCGCCGGCTGGAGGTACGGTTCGCGCAGCTCTCGCTTCATGATCTTGCCTGTCGGGGCCTTGGGCAGGGCGTCGACGAAGTCCACCGAGCGTGGTTTCTGGTACGAGGCCAGATTGCGCTTCGCGGTGTCGATGATCTCCTGCTCGGTTGCGGTCTGTCCGGGCTTGAGCACCACCACCGCCTTGACGACCTCACCCCATTCGTCGTCGGGAACGCCGATCACGGCGCATTCGAGTACGGCGGGATGTGCACCGATCGCTTCCTCGACCTGGATGCTGTAGATGTTCTCGCCACCGGAGATGATCATGTCCTTCGCACGGTCGACGATGTAGATGTAGCGTTCCTCGTCCCAGACGGCGACGTCGCCCGTCCACATCCAGCCGTCCCGGAGCGTCTGGGCCGTCAGCTCGGGCTTGTTCCAGTAGCCGAGCATGTTGGCCTCGGAGCGGACGACGATCTCGCCGGGGGTCTTCCCGTCACGCGGCACCTCGTTGCCGTCGAAGTCGACGACGCGAATGGTGGTGCCGAATCCTTCCCGGCCACAGGACTTGAGACGCTGCTCGTTGATCCCGTTGACCGCGTCGCGGTGATCCTCCTGTGACAGGAAGGACATCGTGGTGCCCTCGGTCTGCCCGTAACCCTGGATGAGGGTGCAGGGGAACGCCTCGAGCGCCTGCCGGACGATGGCGGAGGGCATGGGGCCGCCGCCGTACTGGATGTTGCGCAGGCTGGACAGGTCGTAACGGTCGAAGTTCTCGACGGCCATCATCCAGTTGAGCATCGTCGTGATGCCGAGGAACGCCGAGACCTTCTCCTGCTCGATGATCTCGAGCGCCTGCCGGGCTTCGAAGTTGACCAGGACGACGGGGCAGCCGTGCTTCATGTAGTTCATCGAGAGCACGACGGGGATGTGGTACATCTGCCCGGTGAGCATGTAGACATCGGACGGCACGACTCGCTCGGCCACGGTCTGGTTGAGCATGCCGGCGGCGGCACTGGTGTGGGAATGCAACGCGCCCTTGGATTGTCCGGTGGTCCCTCCGGTGTAGAGGATGAAGAACGGATCATCGTTGCCGATGGTCGACGCCCATACCGGTTCTTCGGCACTCGCGGAGGCGAGCAGGTCTTCGTAGGTGCCGGCACCCCCGGGCCCGAATTCGAGCCAATGATCGACGTTCGCGACACGTGTGAGTTCTTCTGCAGTGGAGCGGAACTCGCTCGACGTGATGAGGACTCGGGGGGTGGCGTCGGCGATCAGCTCGAGCAGGGCCGTATCGGCGAGGCGCCAGTTGAGCGGCTGGAGGATGAGTCCGGCCCTGCCGACAGCGAAGAAGAGTTCCTGGAACTCGATACTGTTCTTGGTCAGGACCGCGACGCGGTCCCCTTTCTCGAGCCCGAGGCCCCGCAGACCGTTCGCGAGGCGGCGCACCCTTTCGTCGAGTTCGGCGAAACTGATCCGCCTGTTGTTCGGTACGTCGTAGACCGCCATCCGGTTCGGCGTGAGTGCAGCCCATTTGGCCGGAATGAGTCCCTGGTTCATCGTCATCGACAACGTCTCCACAGTAGAGGTCAGTAAGGAAGGTCGAGAGCGATGTGACGCTTGACCAGTACCCAATCGCCGCCCGTCCTGGTCCATTCGTCCTCGTACTTGCCCGTGGTGAGCACGGTCAGTGCGCCGTCTGCCGCGGAGGTGATGAGCAGGTACGACACGCTGCGTACGTTCTTTTCGTCGACCTCTTCGACCAGCACGTTCGTGGTGATGTGGCGGCGCTGGTCGGACTGGGACTCGTGGGCACCGCGGAAGAGGCCCATGATCTCGTCGCGACCATGGAGGGGACCGACGAGATCTCCGTCGCCGATGCGCATGGTGAAGACGGCCTGCTCGCCGAAAGATGTTTCGACGCCGTCCATGTCACCGTCGTCGTACGCGAGAGCGTAACGGGCGAGGGCGTTTTCGATATCGTTTCTGAGCGACATTGCTACTGCTCCTACCGACGAAGGTTCGAGGAGTGATTCGATGTGACAGCGATCACTTTATACTAATCATGCGCATTGTCTAGACCTGAAATCCGCGGCCTGCAATGCTCCGCGCGGCGGTCGGCTCAATCGGACACGGCCCACGTATCCGTACCGGTCAGCAACTCCTGCAACGCCTTCGCGTCGCCGGCACGAGCTGTACGAGCCGAATCGTTCTGCTCGCGCACCAGATCGTCGTAGCACGGGCGCTGAACGGAGCGGAACACGCCGAAGAGCGTGTGTTCGAGGTCCTGATCCGACAGACGCGACAACGCGAATGCATACGCCGGATCGTCCGAGTGTGCATCGTGGACCACGACCTCCTCGGGCGGAATGCTGTCGGTGTCGGCGACCCGCAGTCCGAAACCGTCCCGGACGACACATCTGCTGCCCTCGGCGCCGAACACGATCGGCTCACCGTGGCGCAGGGGAACGACCCGCTGTTCGGCATCGTCCTTGCGCAGGAGATCGAACGACCCGTCGTTGAAGATCGGGCAGTCCTGGTAGATCTCCACGAACGACGTACCGCGATGGTCGGCAGCCTGCCGCAACACCTCGGTGAGCCCCTTGCGATCGGAGTCGAGGGCTCGGGCGACGAAGGTCGCCTCTGCGCCGAGCGCGAGCGACAGGGTGTTGAACGGGTGGTCGATCGACCCCATCGGGGTCGACTTCGTGATCTTCCCGACCTCGGACGTCGGCGAGTACTGCCCCTTGGTGAGACCGTAGATCCTGTTGTTGAACAGCAGGATGTTCATGTTCACATTCCGCCGCAGGGCGTGGATAAGGTGATTGCCCCCGATCGACAGGGCGTCGCCGTCGCCGGTGACGACCCACACCGACAGGTCCGGGCGCATGACCGCCAGTCCGGTCGCGATGGACGGAGCCCGACCGTGAATCGAGTGCAGTCCGTAGGTCTCCAGGTAGTACGGGAAGCGGCTGGAGCACCCGATCCCCGAGACGAACATCATGTTCTCCCGGCGCAGCCCCAGTTCGGGAAGAAAACTACGGATGGCAGCCAGGATCACGTAGTCGCCGCATCCGGGGCACCAACGGACCTCCTGGTCGCTCGTGAAGTCCTTGGCCTTCTGGGGCGCGTCGGCCTTGGGAACGAAGGCGGTGGCACTGAGACCGAGATCCACCCCCACGCGACTTATCAACTCGGTCATGGCTTCTGCTCCTCACAGCCGGCCGAAGGACGGTACTCCGCCGCAGCCAGCGCCGTGGTGGTCTTCGATTCTTCCCGGCTGCGCAGGGCGCCTGTCAGGGCCGCGTCGATCGCCTCGAGGATCTCGTCCGCCGAAAATGCCAGGCCCTGCACCTTGGTCACGGGTTGGACGTCGACGAGGAAACGCGCACGGAGCACGGACGACAGTTGCCCGAGGTTCATCTCCGGTGCGATGACCGTTCCGTACCGACCGAGGATCTCGTCGAGGTTCTTCGGCAGCGGGTTCAGGTTCCGCAACTGCAGATGCGCGACCTTCGTCCCCCGTCGCCGCGCTCTCCGGCACGCCTCCCCGATCGGACCGTACGAGCTGCCCCAGCCGACCACGAGAAGGTCCGCTTCCCCCGACGGGTCGTCGACCACTGCGTCCGGGACGTCGATGCCGTCGATCTTGGCCTGCCGCAGCCGCACCATGAGGTCGTGGTTGGCCGGGTCGTACGAGATGTTCCCACTGCCGTCGGCCTTCTCGATGCCGCCGAGTCGGTGTTCGAGTCCCGGCGTCCCGGGGATCGCCATCGACCGCGCAAGGGTCCCACGGTCGCGAGCGTACGGCCGGAACGGTGTCTCGGAGTCCGCCGATTCGATCTCGAAGCCCGGATCGATGGGCGCGATCCGCTCGACGGACGGGATCCGCCACGGTTCGGAACCGTTCGCGATCGCCCCGTCCGAGAGCAGCAACACCGGGGTCCGGTAGGTCACCGCGATACGTGCGGCCTCCACCGCGGTGTCGAAACAGTCGGCCGGTGAGGAGGGCGCGATCACCGCCACGGGCGATTCGCCGTTGCGGCCGTGCAGGGCCTGCAACAGATCTGCCTGCTCGGTCTTGGTGGGCAGACCCGTGGACGGTCCACCGCGTTGCACATCGACCACGATCAATGGAAGTTCCGTCATGACGGCCAGACCGATGGCCTCGCTCTTGAGGGCGAGCCCGGGCCCCGACGTACTGGTCACCCCCAGAGCTCCACTGAGGGACGCACCGATGGCAGCGCCGATGGCGGCGATCTCGTCCTCCGCCTGGAAGGTGGTCACGCCGAAACGCCGATGCTTGGTGAGTTCGTGCAGGATGTCGGAGGCGGGGGTGATGGGGTAGCTGCCGAGGAACAGCTCCAGACCCGACAGCTGTTGTGCCGCAAGTAATCCGTAGGACAGTGCCGTGTTGCCGGAGATCTGCCGGTAGGTTCCGGCCGGTAGGTCGGCCTTCGCGATCTCGTAGGTCGTCGCGAACGTTTCGGTGGTCTCGCCGTAGTTCCACCCGGCTCGGAAGGCCAGCAGATTGCCTTCGGCCACCTGGGGCTTCTTCGCGAACTTCGTCCGGAGGAACTCTTCGATCCCGGAGACCGGCCGGTTGTACATCCACGACAACAGACCGAGCGCGAACATGTTCTTCGAACGTTCGCCGTCCTTGCGGCTGAGCCCTACCGGCTCGACCGCGCCGATCGACAGCGACGACATCGGCACCGCGTGTACGACCAGGTCCGCGAGACTTCCGTCCTCGAGGGGGTTCGAGGTGTACCCGACCTTGCCGAGGTTCCGTTTGGTGAATTCGTCCGTGTTCACGATGACGGTGCCGCCGCGCGGCAGGTCTGCGACGTTTGCCTTCAAAGCAGCGGGGTTCATCGCAACGAGGACATCCGGGCGGTCTCCCGCGGTGAGGATGTCGTGATCGGCGATCTGGATCTGGAACGACGACACTCCCGGCAGAGTGCCCTGGGGTGCGCGGATCTCGGCGGGGAAGTTCGGTTGGGTGGCGAGGTCGTTGCCGAACACCGCGGCTTCGGCGGTGAACCGGTCGCCGGTCAGCTGCATGCCGTCACCCGAATCGCCGGCGAAGCGGATGACCACCCGTTCGAGCCGGGTTGCGTCGACTTTCGTCATACTCGTTGCCTCCGGGTCCGGTCGGGGTGCCTAGCCGGCATCCCGTACGAGTTGCTTGGCGAGCGAATCGAGGATCACCTCGGTCGATCCCTCGTAGATGCGCATGGGGCGCGCTTCGCGGTAGAGGCGTTCGAGTTTCCCACCGCGTACGAGCCCGAATCGACCTGCGACCTGGACCGATCGATCGACGACAGATGCGGCGATCTCGGTGGCTGCGACCTTCGCCATCGACGACAGATGCAGGTTCGCCCGGGCGTCCCGGGCCGATGCAGCGGCTGCCCGGTAGGTGAGGGACCGCGCCATTTCGATATCCATCCAGCACTTGGCGAGGTGTTCGGGCACCGATCCGAGCCGAGCGAGTGTCACGCCGAAGCCCTCCCGGGTCCTGGCGTGGGCGACCGCTTCGTCGAGGGCGGCCTGCGCGAGCCCGACTGCGGCACCGGCGACGGAGACCCGGAAGGTGGCGAGTGTGGCCAGCACCAGAGCGAAACCCTTACCGGGCTCGCCGATCCGGTTGTCGACAGGGACCTCGACGTTGTCGAGGACCACATCGGACAGCACGTGCGGAGCGATGATCTGGTGCGGTCGCTCGGTGCGCAGCCCAGGCGTATCCGCGGGTACGAGCACGAGCGAGTAACCGTCGCCCTCGCGACCGAGGATGCTGTAGAAGTCCGCGTCCCCACCGTTGGTGATGAAGGACTTGTGACCGTTGACGACCAGTTTGCCGTCGCGCTCGACGATCGTCGTCGTCAACGCTTTGAGGTCGGAGCCCACCCCCGGCTCGGTCAGGCCGAGCGCGGCGATGGCATCGAGGCGTGCGACCTTGGGCAGCCATTCCTCCTTGAGCTTCTCGGATCCACCGACACCGATTCCGTAGCTGCCGATGCCCTGCATGGCGAACATCGAATCCAGGTGCGCACACTCCGCACCGAGGGCTTCGCGCACCACGGTCACGGCCAGCGAGTCGACCTTGTCGAAGCGGCCGCCGTAGGCGGCGGGGACCACGATCTCGGCGAGGCGCGAGGCCGCGAGGCGCTTGCGCACGTCCGGGTCGATACTGTCCGATTCGTCGGCCCGCGCTGCGATGTCACTGCAGTCGGCCGCGAGTTCGCGCGCCGCGGCCTGCACATCGAGGTATCGCTGCGGCAAGGTGAAGAGGTCCTGCTCGGTGCTCACTGTGTACTCCTTCTGACCGGTTCCGACCGGCGGCCTGCCGGCGGGCGCAGACGAGATGTGACGTGTCGCGTTGCGCGATGGGCTCGTGAACTGGATCACTATCCGGTAATCTATGATCACAATAACAAGGAATTATGGTCAGTCAACCGGAACCAGTGGAGGAAGAAGATGGCCGAATCACCAACCGGAAAGTCCGTTCCGGAGTTCGATCCGACACGCGCATTCGATCTGACCGACCGCGTCGCGATCGTCACCGGCGGGAGTCGAGGACTCGGTCGCGCCATCGCCTTCGGACTCGCACGCGCCGGATGCGATGTGGTGATCGCCAGCCGCGATCTCGCATCCTGCCGGACGACTGCGGACGAGATCACCGCCGAGACCGGACGCAAGACCCTGGCGCACTCGTTCCACGTCGGACGATGGGATTCCATCGACGAACTGGTCGACACCGTGTACTCACACTTCGGCCGAGTCGACGTCCTGGTCAACAACGCCGGTATGTCTCCGCTGTACGACAGTCTCGACACCGTCACCGAAACACTCTTCGACAAGGTCGTCGGCGTGAACCTCAAAGGTCCGTTCCGGCTCGCCGCACTCGTGGGAACACGCATGGCCGAGGGCGACGGCGGCTCGATCATCAACATCTCCAGCGCCGGATCGGTGCATCCGAGACCCGACATCCTCCCGTACGCCGCAGCCAAGGCCGGACTGAACGCCGTCACGATCGGCATGGCCCACGCCTTCGGCCCGACCGTGCGCAGCAACGCCATCATGGCCGGCACGTTCCTGACGGACGTGAGCAACTCCTGGGACATGGACGCCTTCAACAGGCGTGCCCAGGGTTTTGCCGCCAAACGAGGTGGACAACCCGACGAGATCGTCGGAGCCGCGCTCTATCTCGCGAGCAACGCATCCAGCTTCACGACCGGCTCGATCCTCACCGTCGACGGAGGACACCCCTGATGACCGAGAACCTCACCCTGACGACCACTCCCGTGACGCAGCAGCGCTTCCGACTCGCATACGGCGATTGCGATGCGGTAGGCATCTCGTACTTCGCCATCAACTACCCGTGGATGGAGCGCACCTACAGCGTGTGGCTCCATTCGTTCGGCCTCGAAAGCCACAGGCTGCTCGACACCGTCGGGGTCTACACGGTCGGCCTGAAGTCCGAGTGCCAGTACATCACCAGCTGCAAGGTCTTCGACGAACTCACCTGCACGGTCGCGCTCGACCGCATCGGCACCACTTCCTACACCCTCGCCTTCGACTTCGAACGAGGTGACGAACTCGTGGCACAGGGCCGGATGACGTTCGCCGTCCGCAACCCCGACGGCACGAAAGCCGCGATCCCTGATCGATTCCTAACAGCTCTGCGCACACTGGGTCCACCGAAGCCTGTTGGCTGAGAACGCTTCCCGAGACACAGGCGCCACTCCCTCCGGAGTGGCGCCTGCGTCGTCCGCACACCGGATGCAGCATTGTCACGGCGATCGGCAGCATTGACATGAGTGAATTCGTAGTTATAGTTACCACTCATCCAGTGACACAGGCCACATCCTGCAGGCGAAGCGCGGTGGCTCGAGCCGTCCTTCTTCCTCTGCCTCCGCACCGTCCGCTCCACATCGAGGAGATCGCGTGACTGCAGTAGAACCCCGTCCGGCCGCTCCCGACATTCTCTCCCCCGAGTTTCTCGACGACCCGTATCCCTGCTACCGGATATTGCGTGATCACTACCCTGCGCTCCATCACCCCGGCACCGACAGTTACCTGATCAGCAGGTACCAGGACTGCGCGGAGGCGTTCCGCAGCCCGAAGTTCTCGAGTCGCAATTACGAATGGCAGCTCGAACCGATCCACGGACGCACCATCCTGCAGATGCAAGGAACCGAGCACTCGACTCATCGCTCACTGCTCAATCCGTTCTTCCGCGGGAGCGGGCTCGAGAAGTTCATGCCCGTCATCACCCACAACGCTGCCGAACTCATCGACGGCATCGTGACCGGGGCTGCCGACAACCTCCTCGGCGAAGTGGCCGGATGCGGTGAGGCCGAACTAGTTTCCGACTTCACGAGTCGTTTCCCCATCAATGTCATGGTCGACATGCTGGGCCTCCCCAAGAGCGACCACGAGCGGTTCCGAGGCTGGTACTTCTCGATCATGGCGCACCTGAACAACCTCGCCGGCGACCCCGAGATCACCGCCGCGGCAGCGCGCACCCACGAAGAACTCCAGGACTACATGCTCCCCCTCATCCGGGAGCGGCGTTCCGGTGACGGCGACGACCTGCTCTCACGCCTGTGCCGGGCGGAAGTCGACGGCGAGAAGATGTCCGACGACGAGATCAAGGCCTTCGTCAGCCTTCTGCTCGTCGCCGGCGGTGAAACCACCGACAAGGCCATCACCAGCATGATCCGCAACCTGATCGACCATCCCGACCAGATGCAGGCCGTCCGAGCCGACCGCAGCCTGGCGGATCGGGTCATCGCCGAGACACTGCGCCATTCGGGACCGGTACACATGATCATGCGCCAGACCGAAGAAGATGTACAGATCGACGACACCGTAATCCCTTCGGGAGCAACATGTATCATGATGCTCGCTGCGGCGAATCGGGACGACAGACATTTCTCCGATCCGGAGCGGTTCGACATATTCCGTGAGGATCTACAGGTCGATCGAGCCTTCAGCGGTGCGGCCAACCATGTCCAGTTCATCCTCGGTCGCCACTTCTGTGTGGGCTCACTGCTGGCGAAGACCGAGATGACGATCGCCTTGAATCTCATCCTCGACACCATGGAGTCGATCCGGTACCGGGACGGATTCGTTCCGCGAGAAGTGGGCCTCTACACCAGGAGCATCCCCGAGCTGCCGATCGTGTTCGAGCCCACGGGCGGTGCACGGAGATAATCTGTGCAGCAGGTAGGTGACCACCTGCTCGTCTTGGTCGGTCCGCGCGTCGAAGTCACGCGGACCGACCTCGCCTCACATGAGGGTGTAATCGGTGAGGATGCGCTTGCCCGGCGTGAAGATCGTCGGGATCCGCTGATAGCCGGTGTTCACTCCTTGACGCGGATAGGTCTCCAGCGCATCGAAATCGATCTCGTAGTCGGGCATTCGCTGCAGAACCTGTTCGATCAGGGCACGGGACATGTACCGGCCGAGATGCGACCCCGCGCAACGATGGACACCGATCCCGAACGCGGTGTGCCGGTTGGGCCAGCGATCGATGTCGACCTCGTCGGGATTGTCGAACAGCTCCGGGTCCCGGTTCGCCGATGCCCAGGACAGCAGGACACGATCCCCCTCCTCCATCGGGCAGCCGTGGAATTCGATGTCCTGCAGAACGGTACGGGCCAGAGCCTGCGTCGGGGAGAAGTAACGGAGGAACTCCTCGACCGCATGATCCATCAGGTTCGGATCATCGATCAGCCTCCGACGCACGTCGGGATGACGAGCGAGCCAGACCAGTGAATTGCTCACCAACGACGCCGTGGTGCCCACACCACCAGAGATGAGCAGATCGACGATCGCGAAGGTGTCGTGATCGTCGAGAGGCTCGCCGTCGATCTCCTGTCGAACGAGATAGCTGATGATGTCGTCCCGTGGTTCCGCACGACGATCGGCGATCCGTTGACGGATCCGGTCCGCCAGATACGGGAAGTCGACCTCGACGGCCCGTGTGTGTTCGTCGGTTCCGGGAATGCCGGCCAGTACCTGGAAATGAGCTTCCGAGTATCGGCGCCATTCGGAGACGTCGAGACCGAGCCATTCGATGGTGACGATGGACGGCACGCCGATCACCGAGGTGAGATCGCACTTGCCGCCCTCGATGACACTGTCGATGAATCCGGTGACGTGGCGGTCCACCATCGACTTCATCTTCTCGACGGCGGCCGGCGCCGAGACGGGATTGACGATCTTGCGGTACTTCCGGAACTCGGGCGGATCGAGCTCGATGGGGATGTGATCGTGATGGGGCGTCTTGGGAATGACGACCGACAGACCTTCTCCCCCGTATTTCGTTCGACGCGAGGAGAATACGTCGTCGTTGCGTGCAGCATCGAAGACGGAGGCGTAGTCGGACAACACCCAGTAGCCCCCGTGCGCCTCGGTCCATCCCACCTTCACCGATTCGCGGATTCTCCGGTACGAGCCTGCCGGGTCTGCCGAGTGCTCAGGCGAATTGTGATCGAAATCGATCATCGGGCACCTGGGGGTGCTTTCCATCGTGGGTTCCTTCCGAAGAGAACTGCGGGAGTGGGTCGTCTAGGTCCGGGCGAGGAGCCCTGCGTCGATGGGCAGCACGACACCGGTGACGTAGCGGGCCTCGTCGGAGGCGAGCCACACCAACGCATTGCTGACGTCGACGGCCTCGACCCAGGGCACGTCGAGCTCGTTGCGCCGACGGCAGTGGTCGACGATGTCGTCCTGCGTCGGCGACTCGAGATCGGGCCGGTAGATGCGATACATCGCGTCGTTCTCGATCATGTCGGTTCGCACCGTTCCGGGATTGAGTGTGTTCACCCGGATCCCGTGCTCACCGAGTTCGTTGGACAGCGTGCGCATGAGGCTCACCACCCCGCCCTTGCTGGCGGCGTAGTGGCCGAGATTGCGACTCGCCCTGATCGCAGCGACCGAACTGGTGAGAACGATGGCGCCACCGGTGCCCTGTTCGATCATCGGGGGTGCCACCGCCCGCACGGTGTGGAAGACACCTGTGAGGTTGACGTCGATGACGTTCTGCCACTCCTCGTCGCTGAGATGCCAGGTCGGGGTGAAGCTGACGATGCCGGCGTTCGCGCTCACGATGTCGAGGCGACCGAATTCCGCCACGGCGTCGGAGACGAGCAGGTCCAGCGCGGCCTGGTCGCGGACGTCGACGACGCGGGAGAGACAACGGCGTCCCGTGGCCTCGACGAGGCGGTGCGTCTCGGCCAGATCGTCGGAGGTGGCGAGCGGGTAGGCGACGGTGTCGATGTCCTTGCACGCATCGAGCACGATGACATCGGCACCTTCCTCGGCGAGCCGGACCGCGTTCGAGCGGCCCTGGCCGCGCGCCGCTCCCGTCACCAATGCGACCTTGCCGTCCACACGCCCCATGTCGTTCTCCTGTTCCTCGACGAATGCTGCTGTTCTCACTCGGACCGCTCACGCGGGTGTCACGACTGTCCTCACGCGGGTGCCGTGGCGTGCGCGGAAGACGAGTCGAGAGATGCCGTGTTCCCGGCTCGCGCGGCCGCGCGACCGGCCCGGTATCCGAATACGAGGGCCGGCCCGAGAGTTCCGCCCGCACCCCCGTAGACCATGCCCGTCGGGGCGGCCATCACGTTCCCGGCCGCGAACAGACCCGCGATGACGCCACCGTCGACGTCGAGCACCGCGCCGTCGGTATCGGTACGCGGACCGCCCTTCGTGCCGAGCGTGCTGCTGTGGATCTGTACTGCGTGGAACGGTGCTCGCGCGACGGAGCCGAGCGTGGATCCGACGCCCGGATACTTGCTCTTGTCGCCGACGAAACCGTCGTAGATGCTCTCGCCGCGACGGAACTCGCTGTCCCAGCCACGCGCGACGTCCTCGTTCCAGCGCGCAAGAGTCGCCTCGAGTGCCTCCGCCGGTACATCGATCCTGCGCGCGAGTTCTGCCGGGGTGTCGGCCCGGATGATCCACTCCGGCGCCTCGGTGCCGGGCGCCGCGCCGAAGGCACCGTACTCGGCGAGGTGTTCGGCGTCGAAGATCAGCCAGCACGGCTGGTTGAGATAGTCGAACTCGTGCGCGTCGAGTTGGTGGAAGGCACCGCCGAGCGCGTTGTAGTTGGTCGCCTCGTTGGTGAACCGGCGTCCGAGACGATTGACCATGATCGAATGCGGGGCAGTGCGCTCCCGGTGCACGAGTTGCACGGCCTGCGCGCCGTCGATCTGCCGGTCGGGCAGCACTGCCACCGGAGCCCACCATGCTTCGCGCATGTTGCCGAGTTGCGCGCCGACACGCATCGCCATGCGGAGCCCGTCACCGGTGGACGTGGGCACCGAGGCGGGGTGGCGGAGAGGACCGCGAAGGAAGTCCCGGCACAGATCCTCGTCCCATTCGAAACCACCGGTGGCGAGGACGACACTGCGTCGTGCGTGAACGTCGTGGGTGCCGTTCGGTCCTTCGAATCGCACCCCGGAGATCCGTCCGTCACGTCCGTGGAGCAGACGCACACCGCGCTCACGGGTGTGGACGGCGACGCCGTCGTCCAGGCAGCCCTGCAGCAGTGCGGCGACCATACTGCGGCCGAGTCCTTCGACGTCGGCCTGCTCCCGTTCGGCCTGCACCTCGGGCGGCAGGTGGCCGGTGCCCCCACCGATCGGTGTCTCGCCCACCGTCATCCGCCGCGGTACCCCGACGAGCTTGCCCCTCCACCGGCCGAGGTCGACGAAGCCGAACAGTCGCGGTTCGAGCGACCGCCCGCCGTGTGGCATCCCGCCGGGACGTTCGGGGTGGTAGTCGGGGTATCCGGGCACCAGTTGCATCTTCAGCGGGGTGGTGTCGAGCCAATCGAGAAGTTCGGGGACGGTGTCGACGAACGTCCGTGAGAGTTCTGGCAGGATCATGCCGTGCGACAGCGAGTCGAGGTAGGCCAGGGCCTGCTCGCGCGAATCCTCGATCCCTGCTTCGGCGGCGTACCGATTGTTCGGCAGCCAGGCCACGCCGCTGGACAGGCAGCTCGTCCCACCGAGCAGGCCGCCCTTCTCGAACACCGCGACACTCGCTCCGCTGCGCGAGGCGGACAGCGCCGCACAGAGTCCGGCTGCACCGCTGCCGAGTACGACGACGTCGTAGCTGTCGGGAAGGTCTTCGCCCTGCATGGTCATACCTCGTTCGGGATGGGGTTCGTGAGAACCGTGCCGTAATGGTGGACCGGTACCGCGTACCGGACCTCGAGTCGTCGCTCGGCGAAGAGCCAGACGTCGTCGCTGCGCTCGTAGCGATCGTGGTACCGCAACGCCAGCACGTACTGCACACCGTCCTGCGCGTACTCGACATGGCTCGGAATCACGCCGAGTGCGGTGTCCGGCCCCGTGAAGTCCACGACACCGGGATGCGGAGTATGGATACTGGCTCCGTCGTAGGTGTCGAGTGTCCTGCCTACATAGGCGACGATGGCATCACGGCCGCGGATGGTGCCGGACAGGCCGACGAGCACGGCATCGGGTGTGTAGAGATCCGCGAGGCACTCCATGTCGTGATCGTCGACGACGAGTGCGTAACGTGCGGTGAGTGCGTTGATCGCGGTGATGTCCTCGGCGCGCGCGACCGGATCCGTAGCGGCGTCCATCATTTCACCAGCGCGCCGGCATCGATCGGCATGGTGATGCCGGTCACGTAACGGGACCGATCGCCGGCGAGGAAGAGCACGGCGTTGCTCACATCGTCGGGATGCACGAACGGAACGTCGAGAGCGTGCATGCCGTGGAGCAGAGGTTCGACATCGGAACGTGTCGGCGCATCCGCGTCGGGCAGGAAGAGCTTGTAGATCGCGTCGTTGAGCAACATACGGGTATCGACGTTGGTGGGGAGCACCGCGTTGACCCGGATCCCCTCGGGACCCAGTTCGTTCGCGAGACTGCGCATGATGCCGAGTACGCCGTGTTTGGCGGCCGCGTAGTGGGCGTTGTTGGGTAGGCCCTTGAGACCGGCGATGGAACTGATCAGAATGATACTGCCGCCGCGACCACCGGCACGTAGGTGTGGAAGCGACGCCTTGACGGTGTTCCAGACACCCGTGAGATTGATGTCGATCATGTCGCGCCATATCTCGTCGGTGAGTTCCTCGACAGGGAAGCTGCCGGCGATCCCGGCATTCGCGACGACGACGTCGAGGCGTCCGAAACTCTCGATCCCGCGTGCGAGAGCCTTCGTCACCGCCTCGGCGTCACGAACGTCTGCGACGGTCGCTTCGATCCGCCGGCCTTCGGCTTCGACGAGACGCACGGTCTCGTCGAGATCCGCCGAAGTGGCCATGTCGTAAGGTGCACCTGCTACGGGAGCACAAAGGTCGAGCGCGATGATGTCTGCGCCCTCTCGTGCGAGGCGGACCGCGTGGTTGCGCCCCTGTCCGCGCGCCGCGCCGGTGACGAATGCGACCTTACCGTCGAAATCCATGGGAGAACCACCCTTTCGATCAATGCGTATGATTATGATCACATTGTTCGGCATTCGTCAACGACTCCCGGTCGCACATCGACGCCGAAAATTGTTGGTATACAGTCTGTTATCGCACCTACCGGCCTGGTCGACCGCCGATTCCGCGGCGTGACCCCGGGGTGAATCGAGCCGGTATCTTCTTCCACCCGGGATTGACCGCCTGATGAGGGAACGGCACCACCTCCTCGTGCAGGATCTCGTAGTCCGGCATCCTGTCGAGGATCCGACCGAGCATCTCGACGGCCAGAGCTCGCGCGAGATGCGATCCCGCACAACGATGAACGCCCATTCCGAACGAGGTGTGCCGGTTCGGCCACCGGTCGATGTCGACGGAGTCCGGATCGTCGAACGCGTTCGCGTCCCGGTTCGCCGACGCCCAGCTCAGCAGCACCCGATCGCCCGTGCGGAAGCGGTGGCCGCGGAATTCCGTATCGCGGGTGACGGTACGGGCCAATGCCTGTGTGGGTGAGAAGACCCGGAGGAACTCCTCGACCGCACGAGGAAGTTTCTCAGGATGGCGGATCAGGTTGCGGCGCAGCTCCCGATCGGTGTCGAGATACATCAACGTCTGAGCGACGAGTGAGGCCGTGGTTCCCACCCCGCCCGAGATCAACAACTCCGCCATTGCGAACACTTCGTCGTCCGTCAGCGGGCGGCCGTCGATCTGCGATACGAGCAGATGACTCAATACGTCCTCGCGCGGCTCGATCCGGCGCCGGCCGATCGTCGCGCGCAACTGTTCTTCCATCCAGGGGAAATCGACGTCGATCGCATGTGTGAACTCCGCACTGCCCGGCAGTTCGGACAAGGCGGCATGATGCGCGTGCGCATAACGCTCCCAGTCGTCGGCCGGCAGTCCGAGCCAGTCGATCGTCACCACAGCGGGGACGCCGATGATCGTTGCGAAGTCGCACTGCCCGTCCTCGATCACCCGGTCGATGAACCGGGTCGTGTACTTCTCGATCGACGGACGCAGACGCTCCACGGCGGCAGGTGTCGTCAGCGGATTGATCAGTTTGCGGTACTTGCGATGCTCCGGCGGATCGAGTTCCACCGGAATATGGTGGTTGACGGGAGTCTTGGGAATCACCGTGGCGAGCCCCTCACCCCCGAACGGGCACCGTGCGGACGAGAACACCTGATCGTCCCGGGCGGCGTCGAAGACGCCCTCGTAGTCCGTGAACACCCAGAAACCCCCGTGCCGAGGCGACCGCACCACCGGGCCGAGAGCACGGAGACGTCGATACGAGGCCACCGTGTCGGCAGCGTGCTCGGCGGAGTTGTGGTCGAAATCGACTACCGGGCAGTTGGGTTCGACGAGTCGATCATCGAGGGACATCACACCGCTCCTGTCGGGGTCGGGCACGGGCCCTGCGAACGATTCTCCGATGTCCGGGCATCGATCGACACGATCTCGTTCAGGCCCGGAACGATGTCCCGCCCCAGATCGTCGAGATAGGCGACCACATCGTCCGAACTCATGTCGGGCCACTGAGCGCGCACGATCACCGGATCCACCGGGACCTGGCCGGCGAGATCACGCAACTGGGAGAGACATTCGTCAGGTGTGCCGATGATCGCCTCCTTCCGCGCGACCTCGCGGAACTCCTCCCGCAAGGCGCGAGCGTCGCGAGTCACCAGATCTCGCTGGGCATACGCCAGCAGCCGATCCCGGGCCATCGCCTCGAAACGCTCGAAGGCGGCTTCGGAGGTCCGGCCGGGCACGATCTCACGCCGCAACGGATGTCTCGGCACCGGCGGTCGGCCGTGCTTGCGTCGCGCAGCGGCATACACGTCGAACATGCGCTTCATGTCCGCGGTCCCGGTCTCCGGTGTCACCGGCCAGGCATCCCCGAGCCGCGCCGAGCGGCGCACACCCGAATCGCGCAGCGCCCCGATCCAGATCGGCGGGTGGGGCTCCTGCCACGGCCGGATGTGGGTCCGGACGTCGTCGAGTTTCCAGAACCGGCCGTGAAAGGTCACCTCGTCCCGGGTCCACAGCAGGCGCACGATCTGCAGGGCCTCGTCCATCATCGCGAACCTCTGATCGAAATCCACTCCGAACGCGGCGAACTCCTCGCGACGGTATCCCGCACCTACTCCGACGACCAGTCGACCGCGGGTGAGGATGTCGAGGGTGGCCAGTTCCTCGGCGAGCGCCACCGGATGGAACAGCGGCGCCTGCACGACCATGGTGCCGATCCGCACCCCCGGATCCAACTCGGCGGCAATCCGAGCCAGCGTCGGAATCGGCTGCAACCAGCGCAGATTCCCGTACAGGTAGTGGTGCCCCATCACGATGTACCGCACCCCGTTACGTTGCGCTGCATCGACCTGTCTCAACAGGCCGTCGAGATGCTCGCGTGGTGACAGCGTGGTGTGCACGTCCCCGAGGATCACGCCGAGTTCCATATCGCTCCTCTATCTCGCAGGTGCCTCCACCTCGTCGGCCAACCGGGCACGCAGCCGCGCCTTGGCGATCTTGTTCAGCGTCGAACGCGGCAGCTCGTCGACGAACAGGACCCTTCGTGGCCGTTTGAAGTCCGCCAGCATGCGGACGCACATCGCGTCGATGTCGGATGCGAGGCGGCTCTCGTCTTCCGATCCGGCGGCGATGACGAAGGCGACCGGCACTTCACCGAGCATGCGATCCGGTGCCGCGACCACCGCGACCTCCCGCACCCCGAGCACCGTCGCCACAACACGCTCGACCTCCGCCGCAGCGACGTTCTCGCCACCGACCTTCAGCATGTCCTTGGCCCGCTCGACGTACCGGAACCGGCCGGTGCGGTCCTGACACACCCGGTCACCGGTGCGGAACCAGCCGGACTCGGTGAACGCATCGCGGGTGGCCTCGTCGTTCCGGTAGTACCCGGCGAACAGCGACACCCCTGCCACACCGCGGACCCACAGCTCCCCGACCGCGCCGGGAGGAACAGGTCGCCCATCCTCGTCGACCACCGCCACCGCATATTCGGGTGCCTGAACCCCCATCGTGCCGTCCGGGTCCGGGTGGGCGAGTTCGCTCACCACAGGATGCGACACCGTCTCGGTCATCCCGAACCAGCCGGTCGTGCGGATGCCCGTCGGCCCCCACGACACGGCGGCGCTGCCCGACCAGTGACGGTAGCGGTGCTCGTCCGGAACGGGTCGATCGACGAGGGCGCGCAGCATGAACGACACGACCGACACCCATGTGCAGCCGTGACGCACCGACACGTCCCAGAAGCGCGACACCGAGAAACCCGGAGTGAGGACGATGCTCGCACCCACCCACAGCAACCCGAGGAACGAATAACCCAGTGCATTCGTGTGGAACAACGGCAGCGTGATCAATCCGGTGTCGTCGGAACGCAATCCCGCATGGGCCGCATTGGTCCGCGCCGCCCACAGACAGTTCGTGTGTGTCCACACCACCGCCTTGGGCCGAGCCGTGGTGCCCGAGGTGTACTGGATCGTCGCCGGGGCCATCGGGTCGATGCTCACCGGGGTCAAGGTCTCCGCGACGGTGGTGAGTTCACCCAGCGCACCGTCGCGGCTGTCCCCGAATGCATCGGTTCCGGTGCTCGACACCGTCCACGACAGACCGGGCATGGCCGTAGCGACCGTTTCCGCGAATCCGGCGCCGACCAGAGCGGCGCGCGGTGTGGCGTGTTCGTCGAAGTAGGTGAGCTCGTCGGCGCTGCTACGCGTGTTCAGGCAGACCGCGACCGCCCCGATCGAGACGATCGCCGACCAGCAGGCCAGGAAGTCGGGACAGTTGTCCATCAGCAACACGACGCGTTCACCGGGGGTGATTCCACGCGCCTGCAGGCCGGCAGCGAGCCTGTCCACGACGACGCCGAACTCCTCGTACGTCCACGATCGGGCCGCGACCCCCGTGTGAGGTTCCCAGGTCAGGAACACCTTGTCGGGAACGGCGGTACGGTACCGGTCCAGCAACCACGGCACGGTGCGGTCCCCGAACGACGCGCGGATCCCGTCGCCGTCCGTTCCCCCGATGATGATCGGATATGGCGGAGCCACAGCGGGGTTCACGACGACACCTGCCAGTTCAGGTGCTTGATCCGGAAGAACTCCGCGAACCCGTCCTCCCCCATCTCGACACCTGTTCCGCTGCTCTTGGACCCGCCCCAGGGCACATCGGGGCGCATCGGCCCACCACCGTTGATCGCGACGGTGCCGCTGTCGAGGCGTTCGGCCACGGCCGATGCTTCGTCGTGATCACCGAACACACTTGCATTGAGCCCGTACGGCGAATCATTGGCGATGGCGACGGCCTCGTCGACGGTTCGATACGGCAGGACCACCGCGACGGGAGCGAACAGTTCGTCGCGGCAGATCTCGGCGTCGTTGCAGACCCCGGTGACGAGTGTCGGCGGTAGGAACCAGCCGGGCCCTGCAGGGCGATCCCCGGTCACCGCGACACGCCCTCCTGCCGCGACGGTCCGATCGAGGTAGCCGCGAACCCTCATGAGATGTTCCGCCGAAATGAGCGGACCGACCTCGGTGCGCTCGTCGAAAGGGTCTCCGGTGGGCACGAATTCGTCGATGAAGGTGGCTGCCCGAGCCAGGAAGTCGTCGAGCCGATCTTCCGGCACCAGGATCCGGGTGGTGGCACCGCACCCCTGACCTGCATTGCGGCAGAAGCGCAGCACCGAGGGCCCGACCGCCGCGTCGAGATCCGCGGACGGCAGCAGGATGTTCGGCGACTTGCCGCCGAGCTCGAGCACCACCTTCTTGTGTGTTGCCGCCGCCTGCGCCATCACTGCGGAACCGACCGCCGACGAACCGGTGAAGCTCACCATGTCGACATCGGGGTGCGAGCTCAGCACGGCGCCGGCCTCGGGGCCCCCGAGGACCAGACCGAGCACGCCCGGAGGCAGGCCGGATTCGTCGGCGATTCTCATGAACTCGAGAGCGGTGAGCGCCCCTCGCGGCGAGGGTAGGAGCACGACGCTGCACCCGGCCGCCAGAGCCGGCGCGACCTTCCAGGAGACCATGTTCAGCGGGTAGTTGTACGGCACGATCGCCGAGACCACCCCGATCGGTTCGCGCACCAGCACACTCTCCGACGAGACCGGACCGCGGATCCCCGGCAGTCGTTCGCGGTACCCGCCCCGGGGGCCGCGCTCGGCGGCATCCGCGAACCACCGGAAGTTCACAGCAGGCTGTCCGACCTGCAGAGCCCGCGTGAGAGTGATCGGCGAACCGACCTCCCGCACCACGAGGTCGGCGAGGTCGTCGGCCCGCTCGTCGATCAGATCGGCGATCCGGCGCAGCACCTCGGCACGCCGAGCGGGCGCGGTCGCCCGCCACACTCCCGAGTCGAAGCTGCGCCGGGCCGCTGTCACGGCCGCGACGACCTGGTCGGTGTCGGCCTGATTCCACCGGGCGAGCAACGTCTCGGTGGCAGGATCGACCGAGTCGACAGGCTCACCTCGGCCGATGTCCCATCGACCGTCGATGTACACCGATGCGACGGTCATGAGCGCGCCTGCCTCTCCGGCAGGTCGATGGCGAGGATCAGGGACTGATAGGCCTTGCCGTGAGGATCGACCCGCAGGGACATGGACACACCCCCGGCCAGAGCTTCGGTGAGAACGAAGTTGAGGCAGCAGTTGACCGGGACCTCGTAGCGCGTCACGGTGCCTGCCACGAGGTCCCCGAAGGCCTTCGCGACCACCTCTGCGGTGAGCACCTCCCGCAACCACTCGTAGTCACCGTCGTCGTGGGGAAAGACACAGATGTTGCTGACATCGCCCTTGTCCCCGGAGCGGCTGTACGCCACCTCGCGCAGTTTCATGCCGAGATCACCTCCACCGACAGCGGCACCTCGCTGCGCGGCAACAGTGCCGGGGTGACCACGATCGCGGGCACGACCGAGGTCACCACGCCACCGCCGCCCGCCGGCCCGAAATACAGATATTCGATTTCGTAGGCCGCAGCCTTGGCGACGTCGGGGTCGAGGGCACGAGCGGCGAGCCGCAGCCGTACTTCCGCGGGTTCTCCTGCGGGCATCCGGTCACCGAACAGAGTGTTCACACCGTGCAGTTCGATGCGCAGTTCGTCGATGCAGTCCCGGATCGGCTCGAGCCTTCTTCGCACGACCTCCTCGGCTCGACGCGCCCGATCGACACATCCCGGTCCGCCGTAGGAGATCTCGGCGACGGCCTTGTAGCCGAGGTCCACTCCGACGAGCACCTTCAACGTCTCGGGCCGGTGCGTGCCGCGTGCGCCGGACAGACGCACCCGATCGGATCCGACCTCCTCGATCCGTACACCACTGAAGTCGGCAGTGACGTCCGGGGTGAGATATCGAGTCGGATCGTGTATTTCGTAGTAGAGCTGTGTGCGGGTAGTGCGTACGTCCACCGCACCGCCGGTGCCGTCGAGTTTGGTGACGACCAGTTCTTCGTCGTCGATCTCGGCGAGCGGGAAACTCAGGTGGTGGGGGTCCGGCACCGTCCGGTACGGAGGATCCTCGAAATTGCCACCGGTGCTGTGCACTCCGCACTCCAGTAGGTGCCCGGCGAGGGTGGCGACGGCGACCCGGTCCCAGTCGTCGAGCGACCATCCGAGTTCGTGGCAGATCGGTCCTACGAACAGCGATGGATCCGCCAGACGACCGCCGAGGACGATCTGTGCGTCCTGCTGCAGACATTCCACGACCGGGTCGGCCCCGATGTAGGCGTTGGCGGAGACGATCCGCTCCCCGAGCGCACGACTGGTGGTACCCAGCTCGGGCAGGTCGAGATCGTGCGCGAGCACGGTATCGCGGACGTCGTCCCCGCGGATGATGCCGATCCGGGTACCGGTGATACCGAGGTGAGTGAGACCGGTAGCGAAATCCGCTGCGGCCGCATCGGGGTTGGCCGCACCGAAGTTGCCGACCACCCTGCCACCGGAGACGAGGAAGTCCTTCAGGACGGGGACCAGGGCGCCGATCCGCTCGTCCTGACCGGAGTCCGGGTCGCGCATCCGACGGATCTGGGCGAGGGCCATGGTGCGTTCGGCGAGGCAGTCGAACCCCATGTAGGTGACGCGTCCGCTGTCCGCCATCGCTGCTGCGGTGTCGAGTCGGTCGTTGGCGTAGGCCGATCCCGATCCGATGTTCAGGCGCATCTTCCTACCTTCCTGGTGCGGCGGCTACTGCATCGGGGCACGTTCGAGTACCGGGNCGACCCGGCGTTCGATGTGCGGCGCGCTACGGTGCGCTGATCACCTCGGCTGCGGCGAGCGCAGTGAGGTCGTCGGTGGTCAGGCCGAGACGCTCGGCGAGTACCTGGTGGGTGTGCTCCCCGATGGTGGGCACACCGTCGTAGGTCGGCCCGTCGTAGCTCTCCAGATGCAGGACCGGACCGGGCATGAGCGCGCCCTTCATGATCTCGTTGCCCGTGATCTCGACGAGGGTGCGTTCCCGGAAGTGAGGATCGGCGATCACATCGGCGGCGTCGTTGACGGGCGCCGAGACCACCTCGAACTTCTCGAGGGTTTCCAGCACACTCGCGCGCGGCATCGAACCGACCCACTCCTCGACCAGGGCCTGGACTTCGTCGTTGTGCTCGAGTCGGGCTGCGTTGGTCGCGAACCGCGGATCGTCGATGATCTCCGGCTTGCCCATCGCCGCGAACAGGCGCTTGGCGATGCCCTGGTTCGACGCGGCGATGGACAGGAACCGTCCGTCCTGCGCCTCGTAGATCCCTCGCGGCGAAGCCGCCCCCGTCGCGTTGCCGATACGCTGCTGGATCTCCCCGAGGGCGGTGTAGCGCAGGAACATGTCACCGATGATGAACATCAGCGGTTCGTACAGGGCGACATCGACGACCTCGCCCTGCCCGGTGCGTTCCCGCTTGTACAGGGCCATCGCCACCCCCATCGCTGCCGACAGGCCGGCGATGGAATCGGCGAACCCGAACGGTGGCGAGGTGGGCGGCGAATCGGGCCAGCCGTTGACGTGTGCGAAACCGCTGGCCGTCTCCGCGACGGTCCCGAATCCGGGGAGGGTCCGGTTCGGTCCCGTCTGGCCGAAGCCCGACACCCGGGCGAGGACGAGACCGGGGTTCTCGGCGCTGAGCACCTCGTAACCCAGGTCCCATTCCTCGAGCCGGCCGGGTCGGAACGATTCGACGACGACGTCGACCTCCGCCGCGAGCTTGCGCACCAACTCCCGCCCCTGCTGCGAGCGCAGGTCGATACCGAGTGACTTCTTGCCGGCGTTGAGTCGCGAGAAGCCCAGCGACAGGCCTTCCTTCTGCGGAACCCACTGGCGGGCGAAGTCACCGGTCGTCGGGTCTTCGACCTTGACGACCTCCGCACCGAAGTCGCGCAGCATGCGCCCTGCGGTGGGTGCCGCGTACATCGTTCCCAGCTCGAGCACCTTGATGCCCGCGAGCGGGCCCACACCGGATGCGTTCATGGTCGTCTCCCAGCCTTCTCGTCGACTGTCGTCTCGGTGTCCGTCGTCGACTGTCGTCTCAGCGTCGAATGATGTTCGGACGGATCAGATCCGCCACTGGATGTGCTTGACCTCGAGGTACTCACGCATACCCCACTCCCCGAGTTCGCGGCCCACGCCGGACTTGCCGTAGCCACCGAAGGGAGCATCCGGACGCATTGCGCCGCCCCCGTTGATCCACACCGTGCCGGCGCGGATGCGCTCGGCGACCCGACGCGCCTCGACCGGGTCGTCGCACCACACGTTCGCGGCGAGACCGTACGCGGTGTCGTTGGCGAGACGGATGGCTTCCTCGGTGTCCTTGAACGGCAGGATCACCGCGACCGGACCGAAGATCTCCTCCTGGACGGCACGCGCGTCGTGCGGGAGATTCCCCAGCAGAACGGGATTGACGAACCAACCTCGCTCGGGCAACGGCTTTGCGACCTCGAGCAACTTCTTGCCGCCCTCTGCGATCGAACCGTCGATGTAGCCCTGCACCCGCGCCTGATGATCGGGACGGATCATCGGACCGATGTTCGTGGCACGATCCCACGGGTCACCGACCACCATCTGGTCGAAGGCGGATGCGCCGGCCTCGAGGAATTCGTCGTAGACGGCCTCGTGGACGAGCAGCCGCGCCAGGGCCGCGCAGCCCTGGCCGCCGTTGCGAGACCAACGCAGGTGCATCTCGACGGCGATCTTCTGCACGTCCACACCGGGCAACACGATGTTCGGCGACTTTCCACCCAGCTCCAGGGTCACACCCGCGAGGTTCGCAGCAGCCTGCTCCATGATCTTCGCACCCACTCCGTCGGAGCCGGTGAACGAGACCCGGTCGACACCGGGATGCGACGACAACCGCTTACCCACGTCTGCGCCACCGATGACGACGTTCATCACGCCTGGAGGCAGGCCCGCTTCACGGATGAGATCCCCGAGGAACAGGGTGGTCAGCGGTGTGCGCGGGGACGGCAACAGCACCACCGTGCATCCGGCGGCAAGGGCAGCGCCGAACTTGAAGATCGCCAGGTTGAGCGGGTAGTTGTAGCCGGTGATCGCCGCGACGACCCCGACAGGTTCGTACACCACGTCGCTCATCGTGGGGACCGGCTTGTCGTATTCACCGAGGTGGATGGTGCGGTCGGTCTTCGCCGCTTCCGCCGCCCACCGCAGATGCTCGTCGACAGCCATCTTGACCTGGAGATATTCGGCCAGGGAGACGGGGGTGCCGACCTCGTTGACGATCGAGGGCAGCAGCCGGTCGGCGGCCTTCTCGAGTACGTCCGCGAAACGGTGGATGTACCGGGATCGTTCCTCGCCGCTCAGCGCCGACCAGGCCGGGAAGGCTTCCCGCGCAGCGGCGACCGCCTCGTCCACCTGATCGAGGGAAGCGCCGCCGACGGTGGCGATGACCTGCTCGGTGGCCGGGTTGTACACGTCCCAGGTCTCACCGGCGGGTTCGACCTCGCGATCGCCGACGAGCAGGGTACGGGTCTCGGGAACCCAGTCCTTCAAAGGGAATTCGGTCTCGGCTGCTGCAGTCATCTCAGGCACCTTCCTCGGTGGTGGGGCGCTTCATCATCAGCCCGACACGTTCGAGCAGGCAGACGAGTTCGTCGCGCTGGTTGAATCCCTTGTGTTCGAACCACACGATTCCGCTGTCGCTGCGGCTCTCGGATTCGCGCTTCTTCAAGATCGTGGTCTCGGCACGGAGCGTGTCGCCGTGGAAGACCGGATTGGGGAACTTCACCTTGTCGTAGCCGAGATTGCCCAGGGTGGTTCCCATGGTCAGCTCGGGCACGTGGAACGCACCGATCAGAGCGACGGTGAACAGGCTGTTGACCACGCGCTGCTTGTGGATGGTGGTCTTGCAGAACTCCTCGTCGAGGTGCAAGGGCTGGATGTTCATCGTCAACGACGTGAACATCACATTGTCCATCTCGGTGACGGTGCGGGTCATCGCATGCTTGTAATGCTTCCCCACTTCGAACTCCTCGAAGTACAACCCGCGCATCAGCGTTCACCCTTTCTCAGGATTGCCTCGGCCCGCTCGAGCCATTGGATTGCCTTGTCGTAATGGGCCTTGTCGATGTGGAGTCCGCGATAGCGGAGCGCGCCGACGCCCTCGGCTTCGGCCTTCTCGTAGGCCTCGACCATCCCCCGGTAGAACTCGAGATCCTCACGTGACGGGCTGAACACGTCGTTGACGGTCGCCACATGTGTCGGATGAATTGCGATCATCCCACGGAATCCGAGTTGTCTTCCACGAACCGCGAATTCACGCAGACCGTCGAGATTCTCGAGGTCCTCCCACAGTCCGGTCAACGCGTGGATGCCCGCTGCGCGGCAGGCCAGCAGCACTCGGCTGCGCAGGTACAGGGTTTCGAGCCCCTCGGGGGTCCACTCGTAGCCGACCTCACGGGCGATGTCGGCGTGTTCGGCGGACGGACCGATCATGGCGCCGACCCGCGGGGACGCCGACGCGATCTTCCGGCTGTTCTGGATCGCCCTGACCGTTTCGACCGGCACGATGTACTCGAGCCCCTCGACCCCGTTGCGCATCTCGAAGTGGTCGAGCAGCGCATCGTATTGCAGAACGTCGGTGGCCCGTTCGATCTTGGGAGCGAAGATCCCCGTCAACCCCGGAACGACGACGGATTCGAGGTCCGCACCGGTCAGGCGGGTCGCGAGCGGATTGACCCGCACGAACAAGCCGACCTCGCCGTTCGTCTCACGCACGCGGGTGATGGATTCCGCCACGGTGGTCCTGGCCGTTTCCTTCTCCGCGGCCGGCACCGAATCCTCGAGGTCGAGAACCACGCAGTCGGCTCCTGCCGCGATGGCCTTGTCCACCCAACGTGGCCGGTGTCCCGGCACGAACAGGATCGAACGATAGGGCTGCACGAGTTCCTCCTAGTAGCTGCGGGGCAGGCCGAGCACGTGTTCGGCGGTGTAGTTGAGAACCATTTCCTGGCTGATCGGGGCGATCCGCATCAACCTCGCCTCCCGGAAGTACCGTTCGACGTGGAACTCCTTGCCGTAACCGAAACCGCCGTGCGTCTGCAGGGCGACATCGGCGGCGTAGAAACCGGCCTCGGCGCAGAGGAACTTCGCGGCGTTCGCCTCGCGGCCGCACGGCAGTCCCTGATCGACCATCCAGGTCGCCTTGTCCAGCACCGCCTGGGCGGCGTCCAGACGGATCCGTGCCTCCGCCAGCTGGAAGGCGATCCCCTGGTTCTGTCCGATCGGTCGGCCGAAGACCTCGCGTTGCTTGGCGTAGTCGACCCCCCGACGCAATGCTGCTTCGCCGATGCCGAGGGCGGCGTTCGCGGAGATGACCCGTTCGGCGTTGAGACCGCCGAGGATGGTGCGGAAGCCGTGGCCGACCTCGCCGACGACGTCCTCGTCGGCGACGAACAACTCGTCGATGAACAACTCGTTGGTGTCGACCGCGTTGCGTCCCATCTTCGGGATCGGTCGGATCTGCACCTTGCTGCGGTCCATCTCGGCGAACATGAGGGTCATGCCGGCGGTGCGCTTGGCGTTCTCGTCGCGCGGGCTGGTGCGGCACAACAGGAGCATGCGCTCGGCCTCCTGCGCCTTCGTGATCCACACCTTCTTGCCGGAGACGAGCCATCCACCGTCGACCTTCTTCGCGAAGGTGCGGATGTTGGTGGTGTCGGTACCGGCATCCGGTTCGGTGACGGCGAAGGAGGTGTGCAGCTCGCCGGTGACGACGCGCGGCAGGTACTTGCGCTTCATCTCTTCGGAGCCGTGGTGGATGATCGGCTCGAAGCCGAAGATGCCGATGTGGACTGCGCTGCAGCCGCCCATGCCTGCGCCCGAGGCCGCGATCTCCCGTTCGACGATGGCGGCTTCGGTGACACCGAGTCCGCCACCGCCGTATTCCTCCGGCACGGTCAGGCCCATCCAGCCGCCGTCGGCCATCGCGTTGTAGAACTCCCAGGGGAATTCATGGGATTCGTCGTGTTCGGCCCAGTACTCGTCGGGGAATCGCTTGCACAGATCGCGGATTCCCTGTCGGATCTCGTCGTGGGTCTCGTCGGTGGTGAAATCCATCGATAACGCCTTCCTCGGCTCTCAGACCGCCGGCACCGTGGCGCGGTGGGTGTCGCGAATCGCGGTGCGGTCGTAGGTGTCGGGGGTAATCCCCTCCTCGCGGAGGGCGGCCTTGCGCACCTTCTCCGACGGCGTCTTGGGCAGTTCGTCCACGAATCGCAGATAGCGGGGGATGGCGAAGGCCGGCACCCTGCCGTCGCACCATGCGAGGATCTCCTCCGGGTCCGGGGTCCCACCACCGTTGCACACGACGGCGGCGAGCACCTCGTCCTCACCACCTTCGACGTCGGCGGGCACACCGATCACCGCACACTCGACCACCGCGGGGTGCCCCAGGACCGCCTGTTCGATCTCGTAGGAGCTGATGTTCTCTCCCCGGCGTCGCAACGCGTCCTTGTAGCGGTCCACGAAGTAGAACCAGCCGTGTTCGTCCTTCTTCAGCGCATCGCCCGTATGGAACCAGAGGTTGCGCCACGCCTCGAGCGTCTTCTCGGGCATGTTGTAGTAGCCCATGCTGCAGGTCCAGGGCTGAACCGGACGGACCACCAGTTCACCGACCTCTCCGACCTCGACCTCCCGGTCGTTCTCGGGATCGACCAGGCGGATGTCGAACCATTGTGACGCGGCCAGGCCGGCGGCGCCCGGCGGGCGCGGGACGCCGTAGGGGGCGATGATGGGGGCGCACGTCTCTGTCAGCCCGAAAGCGTCGACGAATGCTTCGATTCCGTAGCGCTTCTTGAAATCCTCGACGATCGAGCTCGCCGTCGGCGCGGCGTAGACACAACGCAACCGGTTGTCGAGGTCGTTGTCACGCGGCGGTTGCTTCCAGGCGAAGTCCATCATCACACCGACGAAATTGGTGACGGTGACATCGTCGTCACGCACGTGGTCGATCCACCGGCTCGCACTGAACTTGGGACGCACCACGGCGCGGGCACCGGCGATCAGTGCCGGGTAGACCGCCATGAACTGGGCGTTGCCATGGAACAGCGGGGTCGTGGTCAGGTATGTGTCGTCCTTCGTCAGCCGCGTGAAGCAGACGACCTCCTGCGCGAAGAAGTAGAGCTGGGAGTGCGGCATGGCCACGCCCTTGGACGGACCGGTGGTGCCCGAGGTGAAGAAGATGGCACCGAGCTCTTCGGGTGTCGCTTTCGGCAGCTCGAGGATCTCCCCGACTTCGAGATCTTCCCACTCGTCGGCCTCCCAACCGTGAGATCGAAGCAGTTCGATTGCTTCCGTGCGGTTTCCGCTATCGCCGTCGATCACCCAGAACTTCTCGACGCCGCGCGCATGCTCGGCGATCGCCACGAATCGTCGGGCGTACGCGGCGTCGATGACGGCCCACCGCGGCTCGACGGTGACGACCTGATGACGCAGGAACTCCCCTTCGTAGTTCGTGTTGATGGGCACCTCGACCAGGTTGCCGACCGCAGCGGCGAACCAGGTCCGCACCAGCTCCGAGGAGTTCTGTGCCATGATCACGACTCGGTCGCCTGCCTCGGCGCCATATCGGTACCAACTGCTGGCGATCGTCTCGGCGGAGGTGAGGATCTGTGAGTAGGTGAACCGGCGGTCTTCTTCCGGGGTGACCAAGAACTCCGAATCCGGTTGGGCTGCAGCATACGTCCTCAGAACATGATCGAGAGTCCATGTCTGCGGATCCGGGAAGGTGGGGTGGAGATCGGCGTAGGTCTGCATCATGTCAACTCTCGGTTCGGTGCGATCGCAGTGATCGAGGGGACCACGTCCTTGCCGAGGCGCGCGATGGCGGCGATCGTTTCGTCCGCATCCATAGTCGGCCACTGCGGTCGCATCAGCAACGGATCGACGGGAAGGGTGGTCACGAGGTCGGTGAGCTGCGCGACGACCTGTTCGGGATCGCCGACGACGGCATGCCCCGACACAGCCTTCGCGAACTCGTTCTCGAGGTCCGTCCCCTTCATGACGTCGAGGCCCTTGTTCATGTAGGTCAGATAACGACCCTGCGCCACCCGCGCGTACTCCTGCATCGCCTGGTCTCGGGTGTCCGCGACGAGGACGTTGCGGCGCAGCGGCTGCGGCCCGAACTCCTTGCCGCGCTCTGCGAACAGATCACGTACCACGCGGAAGCGTTCGAGGACTTCCTCTTTCGGGGTCTCCGGCGGAGTCGCGTAGGCGTCGCCGTACTTCCCTGCGCGACGCACACCGGCCATCGCGTGTGCTCCGATCCAGATGGGCGGATGCGGATCCTGCACCGGACGCAGATGTGGTTTGACGCCCTCGAGTCGGAAGTACTTGCCTTCGAATGTGACGTCGTCCTCGGTCCACAACTTCTTCATGACCTGGAGGGATTCGTCGAACCGGCCGGCCCGTTCCTTGAACGGGATTCCGAGATAGTCGAATTCCTCGGGGCGGTATCCCAGACCGGCACCGAAGATCAGACGCCCTTCCGTGACCACGTCGAGGGTGGCGATCTCCTCGGCGAGCATCACCGGGTGATACAGCGGCGCGATCATGATCTGGGTGACGAGCTTGACGTCCGGCTCGACGTGCGCGGCCAGTCGCGCCAGCAGGGGGACGGGTTGCAGCCATCGCAGGTCTCCGTAGAGGAAGTGCTGGCCGATGGCGATGTAGGTGAACCCGTTCTCCTGTGCCGCGTCGACGATGCGCAACACATCCTTGAACTGCTGGGCAGGACTGACCGATTTCGGTACGTCGCTGAGCAGTAATCCGACCTGAACCATTGTGCAGCTCCTCCCGTTGGACCAGCGTTACTGTGCGGTGAGTCCGCCGTCGACCGGGATGGTCGTGCCGGTGATGTAACTGGCGTCGTCACTGTTGAGGAAGGCGATCACCGAAGCGATCTCCTCCGGTTGGGCACCACGTCCGAGCGGGATGGTCGCAACGAAATCCTTCGTGAGGGCCGAGACGTCCGCGCCGGGTTCACGACCGAAGAACTGCGACAGCATCGGGGTGACCACCTGCCCCGGGCAGATGACGTTCACACGGATTCCGTCCTTGGCTCCGACCAGCGCCAGCGAGCGGGCGAACGGAACGAGGGAACCCTTCGTCATCGAGTAGATGGGGCTGAACGGGGAGCCGATGAGCGCCGAGGTCGACGACGTCAGCGTGATCGAGCCCTTGCCGTCGGCCTTCTTCAGCAGATCGAAACCGAGAGTCGTGGAGTAGTAGGCGCTTTTGACGTTGACCGCGATGTTCTTCTCCCATTCCGCGTCGTCCACGTCGATTCCGCCGGGCCCGGGCATACCGACCTGGGCGTGCAGCGCATGCAGTACGCCGTGTTCGGCCTCGATCTTGCCGAACAGAGCGCGCAGGTCGTCCTTGTTCGTGGCGTCGACCCGGATGGGTGTGGCCGCTCCGCCGTCGGAACGGATCTCCTCGGCGACGGTGTTCGCGCCCTCTTCGGACAGGTCGGCGACGTAGACGTGACCGCCTTCCTGTGCGATCCGGTGGCTGATCGCCCGGCCCATTCCCGAACCGCCACCGATGATTGCGGCGATGCGTCCTTCGTATCGACCCAACATGTCGTTCACCTCGTTCTTCCAAGAAGTTCGGAATTGTGTGTGCGTTCTCAGGCGCGCTGATCGAATGTGCGGCCGAGCAGTTCGGAGACGATCCGGGTGCGCTGCATGGTCGGAGTTCCGCCGGCGAGCGCCCAACCGTGCGAATCCCGGTGCAGGCGTTCGATTCCGAATTCCTCGGTGTACCCGTTACCGCCGTGCAGCTGGATGGCCGTGTCCGTCACACGCTTGGCCATCTCGTTGGCCGTGCACTTCGCGAGGGAGACCTCGAGCGGATCGGGCAGTCCATCGACGATGTTGGCCACCGCCCGGTCGCGGAGCAGACGTGCGGCTTCGACCTGCAGGACCATGTCCGCCAACATCATCTGGACGGATTGGAATTCGACCAGCGGCTTGCCGAACTGGTACCGCTCCTGCACGTAGGAGACGGTACGGTCGAGTGCTTCCTGTCCGATCGCCAGGCTCATGGTCGTGTTGCCGAGGCGTTCGATGGTGAAGGCACCGAACAACTTCCTGAACGCGCCCGCCTCGGCGACCACGTTCTCCTCGGGCACGACGACCTGGTCGTAGAAGATGTCGGCGGACGGGATACCCCGGAAACCCATGAGTTTCTCTCGTGCCCCGAAGGACATTCCGGGGCGGTCGGCTTCGACCAGGACCGCGCCGATCGCCTTCGAACCGGGGGCGTCGCTCATTCTGCAGTAGGTGAGGTAGACGTCGGCTTCGCTGCCGTTGGAGATCCAACGCTTCATGCCGTTGACCACGACACCCTCGTCGGTGCGGGTCGCCTTGGTGGTCATGTCGGTTGCAGCGGAGCCTGCATCGGGCTCGGAAATGGCGACGGCCATCGTGATCTCGCCGGCGACGATCCGGGGGAGGAAGGTCTTCTTCTGGTGTTCGGTGCCCATGAGCGCGACGACCTGAGCGGGACCGGTATTGGATTCGAAGATCTGGAAGGCGGCGGGCCGGCAGACCTTGGCGAACTCCTCGATCACCGCGAGGGCATGCGACAGCGGTGCTCCCGAACCTCCGTACTCCTCGGGCAATGCGATACCGAGGTAGCCGAGCTCTCCGAGGAAACGGCGCTCTTCGTGCGGAAACGCAGTGCGATCAAGGTCCCACTGTGCCGCTTTCGGCGCGTAACGCTCACGTGCCACTCGGGCGGCGGCCTCACGAATTTCGCGGAGTTCGTCCTCCACTCCCGGATTCCCCATGACGCCACCTTTCCTGTTCATCATTAACCTAGAGATGCGGGTCGGTGTGGTCAAGGTCACTCACTCCGACGGGTGAATAGTAACCATGATAATGATTAGTCCGCAATTGCTAGGCTGTCGGCGTGTCATCCGCGACAGCTCGTCGCATCAGTACCCAGTTTCGGAGGCCTCATGCCGATCGACATCGACCCCGATCGTCTCGACACGCTCACCCGTCGCCTGGCGCGACTCGAGGATCGAGCCCGGATCCAGGACCTGATCGCCGCCTATGCGATCGCAGTCGACGACCGAGATCTCGACGCCGTGGTCTCGATGTTCACCGAGGACGGCGAATTCGTCCGCTCCGGCGTCACATCACGAGGCCGAGACACCATCCGCGCCTTCTACCGCGGTGCCATGGATCGATACATCCTCACACTGCACCAGCCACTGAGCGATCTGATCAGCCTCGACGGTGATCACGCCCGGGGGTTGCTCACCGGACGCGCCGAACTCGCACTCGACGGCACACTGGTGCTGGCGTCCTACAGGTACGCCGACGAGTACGTCCGACGCGGTGAGGATTGGCTCTTCGCCCGCCGCGACCTGCGTTTCCACTATGCAGTCCCCGTCGGCGAGCTGAACGACGGTGTTTGTGCGGACGAACGCATCCGCTGGCCCGGCACTCCCCCACGTGTCGGAGACCTGCCCTAGAGGCGGTGGCGCTATCCCCTTTGTGACCGGCGCCATATCGAGGCACGATCTGATCTATAGTAACCATCATCATTGATTCCCACTCCGGGAGGCTCCCCATGAATCGTGCCGTGATCGTCGACGCCGTCCGATCCCCTGTCTGCAAGGGCAAGACCACCGGTGCCCTTGCGGGCGTCCATCCGAACGACCTGCTCGCCGCCGTCCTCTCCGGTCTCGTCTCCCGCAACGACCTCGACCCCGGATCGATCGACGACGTGATCGTCGGCTGCGTCAACCAATCCGGCGAACAGTCGGCGACCCCGGGCCGACAGGCACTGCTGGCCGCCGGCTTCCCGGAACAAGTTCCCTCCGTAACCGTCGAACGCAAGTGTGGGTCCGGTCAGCAAGCCGTGGACTTCGCCGTGCAGGGCATCGAATCCGGCGCATACGACATCGTGGTCGCCGCCGGCATCGAATCGATGAGTCGTGTCCCCATGGGGTCCGCCGCCCTGGGGAAGGATGTCCACGGCAACGGCATGCGCAAGCGTTTTCCCGGCCTGGTACCGCAAGGGATCGCGGCGGAACTCGTCGCCCACAAGTGGGCACTGAGCCGCGCAGAACTGGACGACTATTCCGCCCGCTCCCACGAACGGGCGGCCCACGCGCAACGCGAGGGGTGGTTCGACTCCGAGATCGTTCCCGTCGCCACTCCCGACGGGACCGTCACGGCGGACGAGACCATTCGCGAAGGCACCACCGCCGATGCCCTCGCGGGTCTGCGCCCGGCATTCGCCACGGAGGAATGGCGCTCCCGGTTCCCGGATCTCGACTGGAAGATCACCGCCGGAAACTCCTCACAGATCTCCGACGGTGCAGCGGCCCTGCTCATCATGTCGGAAGACCGCGCCCGCGCACTCGGACTACGTCCACGCGCAGTGGTCCGCGCCGGCGCTGTCGTCGGAGACGACCCGACCCTGATGCTCACCGGCCCCGTCCCCGCCACCGAGAAGGTGCTGCACCGAGCCGGACTGTCGTTGCGGGACATCGATGCCTTCGAGGTCAACGAGGCCTTCGCCTCGGTTCCCCTCGCCTGGCAGCGGGAGATGGGTGTCCCGGACGAAGTACTCAATCCCGCGGGCGGCGCCATCGCGCTCGGCCATCCCCTCGGCGCGTCCGGGGCGCGCCTGATGACATCGCTACTCGCACACCTGGAACGAATCGACGGACGCTACGGCCTTCAGACCATGTGCGAGGCGGGCGGAATGGCCAACGCCACGATTCTCGAACGAATCCGATAACCGGAACAGACAGGAGCAATCATGGACATGACGCAGGGATCCGCCGTCGTCACCGGAGGAGCCTCCGGCCTCGGCCGGGCCACGGTCGAACGTTTCGTCGCGCAGGGCACACCCACGGTGATCGTCGATCTGCCGACCTCCGACGGGGAGGTGGTCGCGAAAGCACTCGGCGACCTCGCGATGTTCGCACCCGCCGACGTCACCGACCCGGAAGCGGTCGATCGCGCCCTCGACGCCGCCGAAGCGCTCGCTCCGATCCGGGCCGTGGTGCACTGCGCCGGTCGCGGCGGCACCGTCCGGGTCGTCGAGAAGGACGGCACCCCCGGCTCCCTCGACCTCTACGAGAACCTCGTCCGGATCAATCTCGTCGGTTCGTTCAACGTCCTTCGCCTGGCGGCCGCCCGCATGGTGCGCAACGAACCCGTGGACGGCGAACGCGGTGTCGTGATCCTCACTGCTTCCGTAGCGGCTTGGGAAGGTCAGATCGGCCAGATCCCCTACGCCTCCGCCAAGGCCGGCGTGGTCGGCATGACCCTGGTCGCAGCCCGCGACCTGTCGCGAAAATTGGTTCGCGTCAACAGCATCGCGCCGGGAACGTTCGACACACCGATCCTCTCCCGGTTCTCCCAGGAGATCCGAGACGGCCTCGCTGCCCAGACACCGCATCCGGCACGGCTGGGACAGCCCGACGAGTACGCCAAGCTCGCACTGTCGATCGTCGACAACGCCATGATCAACGGCGAGACGATCCGCATCGACGGTGCCATCCGCATGCAACCACGATAGGAACGACCATGAACACACCGGTCCATGTCGAACAGTCCGACGGTGTCCAGATCATCACGATCAACCGCCCCGAAATCCGCAACGCGATCGACACCGAGACGGCCGTGGCCATCGCAGCCGCGCTCGACGAACTCGACGACCGTGACGATCTCGTCGCCGGAGTCATCACCGGAGCCGGCAGGACCTTCTGCACGGGAATGGATCTCAAGGCCTTCCTGGCAGGAGAACGCCCCTCTGTCGAGGGGAGGGGATTCGCCGGCATCACCGAGAAGTCGCCCGCCAAGCCACTGATCGCAGCGGTGGAAGGACATGCCGTCGCCGGCGGTTTCGAGATCGTGCTGGCGTGCGATCTCATCGTCGCCTCCGAAACCGCGGTCTTCGGGCTACCGGAGGTCAAGCGTGGCCTGCTCGCCGGCGGCGGTGGTCTGTTGCGTCTGCCACGCCGCGTCCCCCACCAACTCGCCGTCGAATGGTGCCTTACGGGCGAGTTCGTCTCCGCCACCACCGCCTACGACGCGAAGTTGCTCAACCGCCTCGTACCCGAGGGCACGGCGTTGGAGGAAGCTCTGCAGCTGGCGCGGACCATCGCGAAGAACGGTCCGCTCGCACTACGTGCGACCAAGGAGATCATCGCTCAGGCGCGGGACTGGTCGAACGCCGAGGAATTCGACAGGATGCGCGAGATCTACGAGCCGGTACGTTCCTCACAGGACGCCCAGGAAGGTGCACGCGCCTTCAAGGAGAAGCGCGAACCGGTCTGGCAAGGACGCTGATCCGACGGTCCACCGACAACGAAAGGTCCCCCGAGAATCTCCTCGGGGGACCTTTCCGATGCAGTCGCTCAGGTCTTGGCGGGCTCCATCAGCACCACCTCACGGGTGCCGTCCCACTCGACCAGCACACCCGCGGTGCGCATGTCGTGGCCTTCGAAACCGATCGATCCCTGAGCACCCTCGAAGCCGTTCTCGAGGACGACTTCGAGACCACGCTGGATGTCCTGCCGTGAAGCACCACCCGCCGCCTTGATCGCGTGCGCAATCATCCATGCCGCGTCGTAACCTTCGGCTGCATAGTTCACGGGATCCTCGCCGTACTTCGCGCGATAGGCGGAGACGAACGCCTGAGAGGACGGGAACGGCTGGTCCACTGTGAAGTTCGTGGTCCAGAACATGCCGGCCCCGTCCGCGCCGGCCGGAGCGAGATTGCCGGTACCCGCCCCGGTCTGTCCGAGAACGGGGCCGTCGTATCCGGCCTGCCGCAGCTGGCGCATCGCGGTGGCGTTCTGCGCACCCACGATCAGCATCGCAACCGCATCCGGTTTCTCCGCAGCGATCTTCGACGCGGACGTGGCGAAGTCCTGGGTGGAGTTCTGCACCGCGGTGGCCGAGACGATCTCGAAACCGTACTCGTCCTGGCCTTCGACAAGGTTCTTCTCGGCCATCTCCGTCAAGGCCGGATTACCGGCGTTGTACAACACACTCAGCCGTCGGACACCGAGCTGCTGCAGGTGCGCCATCGAGGTCGCGACATGCGTCGTCTGCGGCGGCGTGGCGCGGAAGGTGTAGTCACCGATCAGCACCCCGTCGCTCGCCGACTGTGTGTAGATCGTCGGTAGTCCCGAGCGCTCCGCGAGGGGCGAGATCGCCGTGGCCTGTGCGCTGGAGATACCCCCGATCATGGCGCTGACGGAACGATCGGCGGTGGCCTCCACGGCCTGACTCACCGCGGTCTGGGTGTCGCTCGCAGCGTCTCGGCTGCGCAAGGAGATCCGCGAACCGTCGAGATAGTCCTGCTCGTTGATCTGCTCGACGGCCAACTCGATTCCGCGGAACTGTGGTTGTCCCCCGAACGCCGTCAACCCCGTCTTGTCCGTGACGGACACGATCTCGATCTCGGCGGGCATCTCACCGTCGGCGACCGGACCGCCACCGGAACCACACGCCGTGGTGAGGACGAGACCGGCGAGCGCGGCAACCGCGACCGGCAGATGTTTCTTCATGATCTTCAGCTCTCGACTCCGCTGTCCGACCCGGTCAGTGCAGCCTCTCCGAGGAAGGCCGACACGACCGAGGAATGTATCCGTGCTTCCTCGGCGGGTCCCGAATAGACCGACTCACCTCGATTGACCACGACGACGTCGTCCGCGATCTTCATGCCCGCTTCGGCGTTCTGCTCGACCATGAGCACACCGATACCTCGGTCCGCGATGGCGCGGACGCTGTCCATGACGCGGTCGACCACCGCAGGTGCCAATCCCATGGACGGCTCGTCCATCAGGATGTAGGAGGGTTGGGACATGAGGCTGCGCCCGAACGCGAGCATCTGCTGTTCGCCGCCGCTGAGCAGACCGGCGGGACCATCCTGTCGTTCCTCGAGGATGGGAAACATCTCGAACGCCCGGCGCATCGACTCCTCGCGGTCCTTCTTCGAAGCGATCAGACCACCGACCTTGAGGTTCTCCCCCACGGTCAGCGACGAGAAGACCCGGCGTCCCTCCGGCACCAGTGACACTCCGCGGGCGAGGATCCGGTGCGCCGGCCACCCTACGACGGACTTCCCGTCGACCAGGATCTCTCCGGAGGTGGGGGCATTCAGTCCGGCGACCGTGCGCAGAGTGGTGGTCTTGCCGGCCCCGTTCGCCCCGAGCACCAGGGTGACACGGCCGGGATGTGCGGTCACCGACACACCGCGGACCGCACTGACCTTGCCGTAGTCGACATGGAGATCACGAATCTCGATCATCGTTGTCCTGCTTTCCGAGATAGGCCTCGCGCACCGCCGGATCACGCACGACATCCGAGGGTGTGCCCGACGCGATCAAGCGTCCGGAGTTCATGGCGAAGAGGTGGTCACAGACGTCGACCATCATCTGCACGTCGTGTTCGACGATGAGCTGGGTGAGTCCCTCGGCCCGTAGATCGGCCATCAACTCCCCGATCTCCTCCCGTTCGAAACGGTTCATGCCCGCTGTGGGTTCATCGAGCAGGAGCAGCTTCGGTGACATCACGATTGCTCGGGCGATCTCGACGCGTCGTTGCAGACCGTAGGACAGCTGTCCCGGCCGTAGAGCCTCCTTGCCGGCCAGTCCGGTCCGTTCGAGTGCCGTCGCCACCGCGGCGTCGGTGGTCTCGCGGTCCGCCTTACCGGGACGGCGCCACCACGGCCGCGCCCCGGCGATCAGATCGTGTCCGAGTTGGACGTTCTCCCGAACCGTGAGGTCCTCGAGCAGCCGGACGGTCTGGAACGTCCGGCCGATACCGAGTCGCGCGACAGCTTCCGGCCGGACCCGCGAGTACTCGTGCCCTTCGAAACGAAGCGTTCCGCGGGTGAGTGGGGTCAGACGTGTGATCGCGCCGAGCAGGGTGCTCTTACCGGATCCGTTCGGGCCGAGGATGCCCGAGATCCGGCCGCGCGCCAATCCCAGAGTGATTCCGTCGACGGCCTTGATCCCTCCGAAGTGGACGGCGAGATCGTCCAGCGTCAGTACTTCGACCGCATCGGGACCCGAGTGGTCCGGTTGTGGTCGAACGAGTTCGGTGGTCATCGGGACCCTCCTGACGGGGTTGTGGACGACGCAAGCTCGGCCTGGAGTTCCGCGGCCTCTGCGGCATCTTCCTCGGCCGCGCGGGCTTCGAGTCGTTGCTCCGATTCGAGGGCGTCGGCGTTCGACCGAGCGGACCGGCGACGGTACAGATCCGTGACGATTCCGGTGATACCGCCGGGCATGAAGATCGCGGCGATGGCGACGATCACGCCGTAGACGATGCTCTGGTACGTTCCGACCTGTTCGAGTACGACGGGCAACCAGGTGAAGATCAGAGCACCGATGAGAACCCCGATCCACGAACGGGAACCACCGACGATGATGATCGTCAGGGCCAGCACGATCAGCGGGAAGCCGATGTTCTCCGGAGCGATCGCGGTCATCATGAGGATGTTCAGTCCCCCACCCAGCGCCCCGAGGACACCGCTGAGGACGAACGACATCTTGCGGTAGCGGGCGACGTTGATACCCATGGCGGAGGCCAGCTCTGGGTCTTCGCGGACCGCTTCGATCCGACGTCCCATCGCGCCGCGCTCGCTGACGATCATCGCCGCGACCACGACCGCGCACACCGCGAGGAGATGCGGGACGGAGATCTCCACCGGGGTGAGTACACCGAACAATCCGACCGAACCACCGGTGAGAGTGCCGCCGTTGTGGGCGACCACCGTCACGATCATCACGAACGCGACGGTCGCCATCGCCAGATAGAGGCCGTTGAGCCGCTGTACGACGAGGGAGAGCAGATACCCGACCACGGCGCAGATCACGACGATCGTCGCGAGTGCGGAGAATGCCCCGAAGTCGTAGTGCAGAACGAGGATTGCGACTCCGTACGAGCCCATCCCGTAGAACGCCGCGCCGGCGAACGAGAACACTCCCATCCGGAACTGGATCTGGATGCTCAGAGCGAGGAGCAGCACCGTGAACGTGCTCTGGATGAGCACGATGTTGGAGAAGTAGAAGTCACTCATACCCGTCGCACCTCCTTCTTTCCGAAGATTCCCTGCGGGCGCAGGAGCAGCACGACCAGGATCAGACCGAAGCCGACGGCGTCGACCCATCCGCCGCCGGTGTACCGCAGGACGAGGACCTCGGAGAAGGCCAGGATCATGGCACCGAGGGCAGCTCCGCCGGTGCTGCCGACTCCTCCGAGGATGATGATGGCGAATGCCTTGATCAGCAGCGTCTCGCCGCTCTCGGCGGTGATGGCTCCGAGGTTGAAGGTGAGCAGCGCGCCGGCGAGTCCGGCGAGGCCACCCGAGATCCCCATGGTCAGCAACGACAACTGCCGACGTTTGACGCCCATGAGCTCGGCGGTTTCAGGATCGACACCGATGGCTCGCAGTGCGAGTCCGTGACTGGTGTTCTTGAGCCAGTACGCGATCGAGGCGGTCAACACGAGTGCGCAGCCGAGCACGACCAACCCGGTGCTGGACAGTCGCATCCCGCCGAAGCTGTGCACCGTGGTCTCGTAGGTGCTGCGCAGAAATCCGAAAGGTTCGCTGAGAGTGTAGAACTGAACGATCGCGACCGGAATGGTCCCGATGCCGATACCACCGATGAGAATCTGGAGTTCGGCGGTCCGTTGGTTCTTCGCCCTTCGGAGGATGGGCTGGAAGGCCAGCACATCGATCGCCGCCGACACCACCGCACCGACCACCGCCGAGATGACACAGATCGCGACCAGTCCCAGTTCGACGTGCGAAACGATCTGCGAGGCCACGAACGCGGAGAACATGAAGATCCCGCCGTGGGCGAAGTTCAGGATGTCGATCGTGCCCCAGGAGATGCTCATTCCCAGGCAGAACAACAGATAGATGGACCCGAGTACGAGCGCATCGATCACCAGTTGAGACATGGCGCCGCTTCCTTCGATCTCATTGACGCTGAATTCTTCTCGGAACGCGTGCGCACCGGCTGCACGCAGTCGACCTGCACGGTTCCGACATCGTCACTCGGCGACATCGGATTCCTCGACGAGAACTTCCTCGCTGCCTGTCCACTCGACCAGCACGCCTTCGACTCGCATGTCATTGCCTTCGAACGTCACCGGGCCGAGCGCACCGTCGAATCCCTCGCTGACGACCTGCTCGAGTCCGCGCTGGATGTCCTCGCGGGAGGCTCCGCCGGAGTTCTTCACCGCATGAGCCAACATCCAGGTCGCGTCGTAGCCCTCGGCGGCGTAGTTGAGCGGGTTCTCGCCGTTGTACTTCGCGCGATAGGCCTCGACGAAGGCTTCCGACGACGGCGCGGTCTGATGGAAGCTGAAGTCGGTTGCCCAGTACATTCCCGCACCGGCAGCGCCTGCGGGCGCAAGGTTTCCGGCGCCTGCGGCAGGGTTCCCGACGACCGGGCCGGTATAACCGGCCTGCCGGAGCTGGGACATGGCGGTGGAGTTGCCTGCACCCACCAGCAGCACGATAACCGCGTCGGGATTTTCTCCGGCGATACGTGTTGCGGTGGTGCTGAAGTCCTGGGTGCTGGCCTGGACGGCGGTGTTCGAGAGGACCTCGTATCCGTACTCGTCCTGCCCCTCCGGGATGGTGTGTTCCCCGAGTCCGGCCAGGGTGACGTTGCCGGCGTTGTACAGCACGCTCACGGTACGGGCGCCTTGGTCGCGCAAGCGCTCGAGGGCCTTGACGAAGTACGTTTCCATCGGTGCCGTCGCTCGATAGGTGTAGTCGCCGATGACGACTCCTTCGCTACCGGACTGGGTGAAGACGGTCGGCAGTTTCGCACGTTCGACGAGGGGCGCGATCGCGACCGCGTGAGCGCTGAGAACCGGACCGAGCAGGGCGCTGACGTTCCGGTCCGTCAGCGCCTCCGTGGCCTGACTGACGGCGGTCTGGGTATCACTGGCGGAATCCCGCTTCTCCAGGACGAATTCGGTATCGCCGAGGTAATCCTGCGAGTTGATTTCGTCGATGGCGAGGTCGATACCTTTGAGCTGGCTGCTACCGACGTATGCGGTAGTTCCGGTCTGGTCGGTGACGGACACGACCTTGACCTGGTCCGGCAGATCGCCGTCCGCGAGCGATCCCCCTCCGCCCGAACCACACCCTGCGAGGACGAGCGCAGCGGCTCCGATGGTGGCGAGGATCCGAACACGACATCCACGGTCGACTCGACTCATGACTCCCCTTTCGGGACGAATGATGTGCATCATTATTCGTGATTGGCATCACAGTATGGTCATGAATCCGAAATGTCCAGAGGAAGGCGTGAATCGGGCGCCTATCTGGATTCGACGGCCAGAACGTCCGGGAGCGCGGCAACGGAGGCCGACCTCCAGTAACTGCGCCCGAAGACGAGGACCGCACCACAGAAGACCGAGAACAGAAGGACCATGGCAGCGGTTCCGCGCACATAGCCCAGACCGGACGACAGCGCTCCGGCCAGAAGGATCATCGATGCCGCGAATCCGTAGGAAACGCACGCATACAAAGACGTGGCCCTCCCCTGCTGCACCGGCGTCGACCCCCTCGTCAGGAGCGCAAGCCCTTTCGCGTAGGCGAATCCCTGCCCGATTCCCCAGAACAGACAGCCGACGAGAACCAGGACGAGTCGGCCGGACAGAACGCCCGCCACGAGAACGACACCACCGGAGCCCAGCAGGACGAGCGAACGAGGGGCGGACAGAGTGCGATGCGCGGCTCTCGCCACATGCGGCGCGATCCAGGCCGCCACCAGCAGCACGATTCCACCGAGAACCCCAGCGACGAGCAGGTCCGATTGCAGACTGCTCCGGAGCGTCGTCGGGAGCACGCCCACCGCGATCCCGCCGACCGTCCACCCCGCCGCACCGAGGCCGTACGCGGCGAGCCTGCCGGGCGCGGCCATCCCTCGAGGCTGTCCGCCACCGTTGTCGATCACGGTCGGCTTCACGGGGGTCGCGACGCGTATTCGTGCCCGATTCCACCACAGCACCACGATGAGAAGAACCTCGCACACCAGAAGTGCCGCGGCATGGAGGCGGTAGATCAGCACCGTCGGATCGGCGAAGATCTCGGCCACGACGGCCGCCGAGAGAAGACCGATCAGGGAGCCACCGATCGCTCCGGTCGCCGCGAGCGTCCGGCCGGCCTCCCCGCGAGCGGTCACGGCGAGGGTCGCCGCGGAGCCGGTGGCGGCGCCGACACAGATTCCGGTCAGTGCCCGGCCGAGGAAGAGAAGCGGAGAGAAGTCGCTCCCGAGCCACAGGGCGACGTCACCGAGTATCCCGACGAGCACGGACCCCGGAAGAACGAGATGCACGTGGCGGCCTGCCCTCGTACGGTTCATCACGAGAAACATCGAGATCAAGGCGGCGAAGTACGTTGCGAACAGTGCCGCGAGCACGAACGGGGACATCCCGAGCCGTTCCTCGTAGAGCGGTAGGAGCGGCCCCGGAATGTTCGAACCGACCACGGTGAACGCGAAGGTGAGTGCAACGACGAGACCCAATGCGGTCGCGGCCCGCCCTCCGGTTCGGTCGGAATGCGCGATCACGCCCGAACAGGACGCGATTTCACCAGGGGAGGATCGAAATCGGTGGGTCCGACCTTCGACGCTCCGCCCGGTGACCCGATCTCGACGAAGAACTCGTGATTGGCAGCAATGTAGGCCGAATGCTCCTCGGGCACGTCCTCTTCGAAGAAGATGGCTTCGACCGGACACACCGGCTCGCACGCGCCGCAGTCGACACATTCCTCCGCATTGATGTACATCATCCGTCCGCCCTCGTAGATGCAGTCGACCGGACATTCCTCGATGCAGGCCTTGTCGAGGATGTCCACGCAGGGTTCGGTCACGATGTAGGTCATGCAACCCTCCAATCAATGAGTTAAGTCATAATCATATTCATCGATTAAGTGGTGTCAACGAGAATGGTCGAAAACCGATCGATCGAGGACATCTCCGTGCCTCCGGCGGCGATAGCTCCTCGACCACGGCATCCGAACACGGTCGAGGGCCTTTCGGCCCTCCGCCCAGGGGTCCTAGGTATCCCTAGGCATTTGCCTGGTGTGACCGCAGCCACAGGCTGTCATCGTGGAGATATCGCCGGACACATCGCGTCGAGCCGGACCGGAGAAAGACCCCGGTCACCACGAATCTTCAGTACAGGCTCGGCCGCGTCGGACACCGCCCCGTCCGTCCCGGGAACGAAGCCGATACCTGGAGGATCCCATGACCGACATCGTGGAGCACGTGCGCACTCGCCTCGACGGCGCACTCGTCGAAGACCCGAGCACCGGGCGGTACCAGATCCGCCGTGACGTCTTCACCGACGAGGAGATCTTCGAACTCGAGATGAAGCACATCTTCGAGGGCAACTGGGTGTACCTCGCCCACGAGAGCCAGGTCCCGAACGTCGGTGATTACTTCACCACGTACATCGGCCGCCAGCCCGTCGTCATCAGCCGCGACAAGGAAGGCGAGCTGCACTGCCTGATCAACGCGTGCAGCCACCGCGGTGCGATGCTGTGCCGTCGCAAGACCGACAACCGCACCACCTTCACGTGCCCCTTCCACGGCTGGACGTTCCGCAACAACGGAAAGCTGCTGAAGGTCAAGGATCCCCGCGACGCCGGCTATCCCGAGCAGTTCAACACCGACGGCAGCCACGACCTGCGGAAGGTCGCTCGTTTCGAGAGCTACCGCGGTTTCCTGTTCGGCAGCCTGAATCCCGACGTCAAGTCGCTCGAGGACCACCTCGGTGACACCACGAAGATGATCGACATGCTCGTCGACCAGTCCCCCGAGGGCCTCGAGGTGCTGCGCGGTTCGTCCACCTATACCTACGACGGCAACTGGAAGCTGCAGGCCGAGAACGGCGCCGACGGTTACCACGTCTCGGCCACCCACTGGAACTATGCCGCGACCACCGCGCGCCGCACTGCCGGTGAGTCCAGCAACGAGACCAAGGCGATGGACGCCGGCACCTGGGGCAAGCAGGGCGGCGGCTACTACTCGTTCGACCACGGCCACCTGCTGCTGTGGATGTGGTGGGGCAACCCCGAGGACCGTCCGCTGTACCCGCGCAAGGACGAACTCGCGAAGGAGTTCGGCGAGAAGAAGGCCGAGTTCATGGTCGGCGCGTCGCGCAACCTGTGCCTGTACCCGAACGTGTACATCATGGACCAGTTCTCCTCGCAGATCCGGCACTTCCGCCCGATCTCCGTGGACAAGACCGAGGTGACGATCTACTGCATCGCACCGAAGGGTGAGAGCGCCGAGTCCCGCGCCAACCGGATCCGTCAGTACGAGGACTTCTTCAACGCGACCGGCATGGCCACCCCGGATGATCTCGAGGAGTTCCGCTCCTGCCAGAAGACCTACCTCGCATCGGCTGCGCCCTGGAACGACATGAGCCGCGGTGCAACCCACATCCTCAACGGACCCGACGAGGTCGCTCAGGATCTCGGCATGACGAAGGTGCTGTCGAGCGGTGTGAAGACCGAGGACGAAGGCCTGTACCCGATCCAGCACGGCTACTGGCTCGAAGCGATGCGCGAGGCCATCGCCGCCGAGAGTTCCGCCGCCGACCCGTCCGCGCTCTGAGAGGAACCGGAATCATGACTGCCGTACACGAATTCACGCAGACCGACATCGAACAGTTCCTCTACCGTGAGGCCCGGCTGCTCGACGACCGCGAGTTCGAGCAGTGGCTCGAGTGCTACCACTCCGATGCCGAGTACTGGATGCCGGCCTGGGACGACGCCGGTGCTCTCACCGAGAACCCGCAGACCGAGATCTCGCTGATCTACTACCCGAATCGCGGCGGCCTCGAGGACCGGGTGTTCCGCATCCGCACCGACCGTTCGTCGGCGACCTCGCTGCCCGAACCCCGCACAGGACACAACATCACCAACGTCGAGATCCTCGAGCGTCGCGGCACCGAGATCGACCTGCGGCACAACTGGTTCTCGTTGTACTTCCGCTACAACACCACCGACACCTACTTCGGGACCACCTTCCTCACCCTCGATGTCTCGGGCGCACAGCCGGTGATCAAGAAGAAGAAGATCGTCCTGAAGAACGACTACATCCACCACATCGTCGACGTCTACGTCGTCTAGTTCCACCCCGATCACGAAAGGAGGCACGTGCCATGGCTTACCAGGTGGCATTGAGCTTCGAGGACGGGGTCACCCGCTTCATCAAGGTCAACCCGAACGAGACCGTCGCCGACGCCTCGTACAAGGCACGCATCAACATTCCGCTCGACTGCCGTGACGGCGCGTGCGGAACCTGCAAGGCCTTCTGCGAATCGGGCAGCTACGACGGCGGCGACTACATCGAGGACGCCCTCACCGACGAAGAGGCCGAGCAGGGTTACTGCCTGCCGTGCCAGATGATGCCGGAATCCGATCTGGTGGTGCAGATCGCGAGCACCTCCGATGTCGCGAAGACCGCGGCCGCCTCGTACAGCGCGACCATCACGGATCTGCGCCGCTACTCCGAGAGCGTCGTCGGTTTCACCGTCGAGATCGACAACCGTGACGATCTGGTGTTCCTTCCCGGTCAGTACGTCAACATCGGTGTGCCCGGCAGCGACGACGGCACCGGCAAGCCGGCGACCCGCTCGTACTCGTTCAGCACCGGCCCGCACGAGAATTCACTCGCGTTCCTGGTGAAGATCACCGAGGGCGGTCTGATGTCGGAGTACCTGCGCGACCGCGCGCAGGTCGGCGACACCCTGGAGTTCACCGGCCCGTTCGGCAGCTTCTTCCTGCGCGAGCGCAAGCGTCCGTCGCTGCTGCTCGCCGGCGGTACCGGCCTGGCGCCGCTGCTGTCGATCCTGTCGAAGATCGAGGCCGACGGCTCGGACCAGCCGGTGCACCTGATCTACGGCGTCACCTTCGATCACGATCTCGTCGAACTCGACACGCTCGAGGAGTACACGAAGCGGCTGCCGAACTTCACGTTCGACTACTGCGTCGCCGACGAGGCGTCGTCCGCTCCGAACAAGGGTTACGTGACGGGTCTGTTCGAGCCGTCGCATCTCAACGAGGGCGATGTGGACATCTACCTGTGCGGCCCGCCGCCCATGGTGGAGGCAGTGCGTAACCACCTGTCCGAGAACGGTATCGAGCCGACGAACTTCTACTTCGAGAAGTTCAACACCTCGGCCACCCCGGGTGGGGCAACCGCACCCGCTGCCACCGACGCCGAGAAGGCCGCGGCGGAGAAGGCTGCCGCCGAGACCGGTCGTCCGGTGGTGCTCCAGAACCCCGAGCCCGGCAATTACGAGATCGGCGAGGAGCATCCGCCCGTCGCCGAATCGGACGAGCAGTTCGACGCCCGCATGGCCCTCGAACTCGGCGTCGTCGAACTCACGATCGGCCGGCTCACGCCGGAGCAGCTCGTCGAGTTCCGCATCCTCGCCGAGGCGTCCGGTGCGTCAGTCGAAGGCAACCACTTCACCGACGCCGCGGCGTTCACCGACACCAACGCGGCCTTCCACGAATTCCTCTTCCGCTGCTGCACCAACCCGGTGCTGCTCGAGGCCTACAACAAGCTCGAGGTCACCCGGTTGATGAAGCAGGTCCTGCGCGACGCGCAGTGGATCGAGGAGCACATCGTCGACGAGCACCTCCAGCTGGTCGAGGCGTTCGAGAAGGGCGACAAGGCCGCCGCGCGCGACCTGATCGTCGTCCACTCGCAGCACGCCAAGGAGACGATGCGCCGCGCCATCGCCAGCGGTGCCCCGGCAGGTGCCTCCTCATGACCGAGACGAAGATCTTCCCGGGCCGGTTCGACGGCCGGTGCCTGACGATCACCGGCGCCGCGCAGGGCATCGGTCTCACGGTGGCGACCCGCATCGCCGCCGAGGGCGGTGAGGTCGTGCTCGTCGACCGCGCGGATCTCGTCCACGAGGTGGCCGAGCAACTGCGCGAGGCCGGCGGCAAGGCGCATTCGGTGACGGCGGATCTCGAGACCTTCGAGGGCGCGGAGGAGGCGATCTCCCACGCCGTCCGCACCACCGGCCGCATCGACGTGCTGATCAACGTCGTCGGCGGCACGATCTGGGCCAAGCCGTACGAGCACTATGCGCCGGAGGAGATCGAGAAGGAGATCCGGCGGTCGCTGTTCCCCACTCTGTGGACGTGTCGCGCCGCCGCTCCCCATCTGATCGAGCGACGCGCCGGCACGATCGTGAACGTCTCGTCGGTCGCGACCCGCGGCGTCAACCGCGTGCCGTATTCGGCGGCGAAGGGTGGGGTCAACGCGATCACCGCGTCGCTGGCCCTCGAACTCGCCCCCTACGGGGTTCGCGTGGTGGCGACCGCCCCGGGCGGCACCGTCGCCCCGGAGCGACGGATCGCGCGCGGTCCCTCGCCGCAGTCCGAGCAGGAGAAGGCCTGGTACCAGCAGATCGTGGACCAGACCGTCGATTCCTCCCTGCTCAAGCGGTACGGCACGCTCGACGAGCAGGCCGCCGCGATCTGTTTCCTGGCCTCCGAGGAGGCCTCCTACATCACCGGCACGGTTCTTCCCGTCGCCGGCGGCGATCTGGGCTGACCGCCCCTCGCTCGGCCTCACCGGAGGCGCCCNGTGAGGCCACTTTTCTCCCCGAATTCGCTTGTGACTCCACTCACAGACCGGAGCAACGCATGACCCACGCCACGCAGACCTGGGCCAGTCCACAACATCGGCGCAGCGTCATCTGGATCGTCGCGCTCGCCACCCTCGCGATCATCTTCGACGGCTACGACCTCGTCGTGTACGGCACCGTCCTTCCGACCCTGATGGCCGATCCGACCCAGCTCGGGGAGATCTCCGCCCAGCAGGGTGGTGCCCTCGGCTCCTACGCGCTCATCGGCGTCATGGTCGGCGCGCTGCTGACCGGTGCGTTCGGTGACCGCGTCGGCCGCCGGAAGATGATGTTGATCAACATCGTCTGGTTCTCCGTCGGCATGGGTGCGGCGGCCTTCTCCACGAGCATCACGATGTTCGGCGCGCTCCGCTTCTTCACCGGCATCGGCGTCGGCGGTCTCGTCGCCACCGCCGGAGCCGTGGTCGCCGAGTTCGCTCCGCCCGGCAAGCGCAACCTGTTCAACGCCATCGTCTACAGCGGTGTCCCCGCGGGTGGTGTGATGGCCTCGCTGCTCGCGATCCTGCTGCGCGACGCGATCGGCTGGCGCGGCCTGTTCCTCATCGGCGCGTTGCCGCTGATCATCCTGCTCCCGCTGGCACTGATGAAACTTCCCGAGTCGCCGGCCTGGCTGCAGTCGCGGGGACGCTCCGACGAGGCGCAGCAGGTGTGCGAGAAGTTCGGTTTCCCGCTGCCGTCCGCAGCACCTGTCGCCTCCACCGAGAAGATCGGTTTCGCGGCACTCGCGACCCGCAAGTACGCCCTCGGTACGGGACTGCTCGGCATGATGAGCTTCGCCGGTCTGCTACTCACCTACGGCCTCAACACCTGGCTGCCGAAGATCATGGCCGACGCCGGGTACAACGCCAACGGCTCGCTCGCCTTCCTGCTCGTCCTCAACGGCGGCGCCATCATCGGCGGCCTGCTCGCCTCGAAGGTCGCCGACGGCCGCGGACCGCAGTCCGTCATCGTCACCACCTTCTTCCTCGCGGCCGTGGCCCTCGTGCTGCTCACGCTCGGTTTCCCGCTGCCGGTGCTGCTCACCGCCGTCGCGATCGCCGGTACGGGCACGATCGGCACCCAGGTGCTCATCTACGGGTTCGTGTCCAACTACTACGACACCCCCGCCCGCGCCGCAGGTGTGGCGTGGTGCGCCGGCTTCGGTCGCCTCGGCGGCATCGTCGGCCCGGTCATCGGAGGTCTGCTCATCGGCGCGGGCTTCGCGAACAACGTGAACTTCTACATCTTCGCGGGTATCGCGCTCGCCGGTGGTCTGGTCACGTGGTTCGTGCCCCGTCCGGCCGGCACCGTCTCGCCGGTCCGCAGTTCCGACCGCTCCGCGCCGACTACCGTGGATGTGTGACGGACAACAGTGTGCTGATCGGCCGGAACTCCGAGTTGATGCAACTCGAACGCCTCCTCGACGAAGCCCGCGCGGGTGTTCCCTCGCTGGTCCTCGTCGAGGGGCCGTCCGGCGTCGGAAAATCCTCCCTCGTCTCGTATTTCGTCGCTCGCCACGACGACCTCGTCGTCCATGACGCCACCGGAGCACGCTGGGAGGCCGACCATCCCTGGTCCGTGCTCGAACAGCTACTCGGTGAGACCGTCACGGCCGGCGACCCGGTGGAGGCGGCACGCACGCTCCTCGACCGGATCGACGACGCGACGGTGATCGTCGTCGACGACGCGCACTACGCGGATGTCGAGTCGCTGCAGTCGCTGTCGTCGTCGCTGAGGCGAGCGCACGGACGTCCCCTGCTCATGATCTGGATCGTGCCCGACGTGCTTCCCGACGACGTTGCTCCGGCGACCGCAGACCTCCTCTCGAACAGCCACCGTGTGGACACCCTCCACGTCGGCGCTTTGGCGCCACCGGATGTCGCGCAACTCGCACTGCATCGCATCGGCGTCGCCCTGTCCGCGTGGACGGCGCGTCGCCTGCAGGAACACACGCTCGGGAACACCCGCTCGATCCTGCAGCTCCTCGACGAGATCCCTCGCGACGAATGGCACCGCTGGCAGGCACGTTTCCCAGCACCGAGACAACACGCGGGGAAAGTGGGTCGCATCCTTGCCCGGTGTTCACCGGACACGCGCGCGCTCGTCGAATCGGTCGCCGTCCTGGACACCGCCGCGACACGGGGAGCCACCGAATCCCTCGCGCTCGTCGCCGAACTCGCCGAGGTCGGCGACACGACCGGGCCGCTCGACGAGGCTCACCGGCTCGGTCTGCTCACGATGCGTGAACAGCGGGGCGTGGTGTCGTTGTCGTTCCCCGATCCCATGACCCGCGCCGCCGTGGCCGACGAGATCGGCCCGGCGCGCCGGCACAGCCTGCACGCGCGGGCCGCTTCGCTCGTCGACGACGAGGGCGCCCGGTTGTTCCACCTGGTGTCCGCGACACCGACCGGAAACGAGGAACTCGCCGCCGACCTCGACGCTTACGCCCGGCGATGCGCCGCCGACGGCGCCTGGTCCCAAGCAGCCGAAGCGCTCATCACCGCGAGCCGCATCACTCTCGACCGAGAACTACGGACCCGCAGGATGATCCGCGGTGTCGATGCGCTGACCGGTGCGGCGGACCTGCCCCAGGCCCAGACGTTCGTCCCCGAGATCGAGAGCGTGCCGAGTGGACCGATGCGCAACGCCGTGCTCGGCTATCTCGCGATCCAGCGGGGGCGGGCCGCGGAAGCGCACCACCTTCTCACCGAAGCGTGGTCGATGCTCGACGATCCGGAATCCGAACCCGAACTCGCCGCGACGATCTCGCAACGCATGGTGTTGCATTCGTTGGCACGGCTGCGCGGCGACGATCTTGTCCTGTGGGCCGATCGCGCCGCGGACACCCTTCCCGAGACGGCTCCACCCGTCGTCGAGTCCCGGGCCATCCGCGGACTCGGGCTGGCGATGACCGGTCGCGTCGACGAGGCCGTCGAGTCGTATTCGGCTCTGTCCGACGTCATCCGGCTCGGAGCGCAGAGCCAGCGCATCCGCATGGCCGAGGGGTGGCTCGCATTGGTGCTCGACCGGCCCGATCTCGCCCGGACCGAACTCGAGGCGGCCGAACCGACCACCTTCCGCGGCGGGTCGCTGCGCATCTCGCTGTGGGCGCAGGCCTGGCTCGCGCGAACACAATTCGCGCTCGGTGCGTGGTCCGACGCGCTGCGCACCGTCGATCGCGCGGCGGCGCAGCTCGACGCGACACAACTCGATCTGCTCCGACCGCTCGTCCACTGGACCGGCGCCCAGGTCCAGGCGCTGCGCGGGAACTGGACCGCTGCACGGGAACACGCCCACCGTGCCCGCGCCGGGAACAACGACTACCCGCTCATGCTCGTACCGGCCTGCCTGTGCCTGGCGCAGTGCGCCGAGGTGGTCTCCGACTACACGAGCGTGTTGCGCTATCTGCAACCGATCGTCACTATGCGCGAGCGGGGCGCGGTCGGCGAACCCGGCCACTGGCCGTGGCCGGATCTCTACGGCAACGCCCTCGTGATCACCGGACGCGTCGACGAAGCGGACGAATTCCTGCGGCCGCACGAGGAACTCGCCGCCGAACGCGGTCACCGCTCCGCCAAGGCCCGCCTCGGTTACGTGCGCGGTCGCATCCTCGGAGCCCGCGGCGACATCGACGCCGCCCGCGACGCTTTCGAACGCGCACTCGACGAGATCGACACGCTGCCACTGCCCTACGACCGTGCACGCATCAACTTCGCGTACGGCCAGACGATGCGCCGCGCGGGGCGTCGCCGCGACGCCGACGCGGTGATCCGCACCGCCCGCGAGCTGTACTCGTCGCTCGGCGCCGTCTCGTACGTGGAACGTTGCGACCGGGAACTCAAGGCCGGTGGTCTTCGTACCGGCGACGGCGAGACCGAGACCCCGCGTTCGGATTTCACGACCCTCACTCCGCAGGAACGCGCCGTGGCCACACTCGTCGCGTCGGGCCGCACCAACAAGGAAGTCGCCGGTGAGCTGTTCCTGTCCGTCAAGACCGTGCAGTACCACCTGACCCGCGTGTACTCGAAGTTCGGCATCCGCTCGCGCAGCGAGCTCGCCGCGAAGTTCCGACAACAGGATCGAGGTTGACCATTGACCGCCGTGGACGATCGCCCCACCGCCGAGACCGATCTGTTCGAACGCCCCGTGCGTCCCGTCGTCGGACCGCGCGGGATACTCCGGGATCTCGGCCCACGATACGCCGCGAACGGCTTGATCGGGCTCATCTTCTCGTGCACCGGACCGGTCGCGGTGATCCTCGCCGCCGGCGCCGCGGGCGGGCTGAGCGCACCGCAGTTGGCGTCGTGGATCTTCGGGGTGTTCGTCCTCAACGGGCTGCTCACCATCGTGATGAGCGTCGCTTACCGGCAACCGCTCGGGTTCTTCTGGACCATCCCCGGCACCGTGCTGGTCGGCGGGTCGCTCACCCATCTGAGCTGGGCGGAGGTGGTCGGCGCGTTCTTCGTGACAGCGGCCCTCGTGACGGTGCTGGGGGCCTCGGGACTGGTGCGCCGGGTGATGGAAGCATTGCCGATGCCCATCGTCATGGCGATGGTCGCGGGGGTGTTCCTGAAGTTCGGCATCGATCTGGTTTCGGCGCTCGGTTCCGACGTCGCGATCGCCGCACCGATGGTGATCGTCTTCCTCCTGCTCAGTTCCGTTGCGGTCCTCGGTAAGTGGATGCCTCCCATCCTCGGCGCCCTGCTCGCCGGGGTGGGCGCGGTCGCGCTGTCGGGCCGGTTCTCACCGTCCGGGACCGACAGCGCGGTCTTCGCCGCACCGGTGTTCACCGCCCCGCAGTTCACGTGGTCGGCGATCCTCGAACTCGTCGTACCGCTCGCGATCACCGTGCTGGTCGTGCAGAACGGGCAGGGCATCGCGGTGCTGCGCTCGGCCGGGCACAACCCGCCCGTCAACGTCTCGGCGATCGCGTGCGGACTGTGGTCCTTCCCTGCCGCGTGCGTCGGCGCCGTGTCGACCTGTCTGACCGGACCGACCAACGCGCTGCTCGTGTCGTCGGGCGAACGGTCCCGTCAGTACACCGCGGCGATCACATGCGGGACGCTGGCGATCGTCTTCGGACTGTTCGCGCCGCTGTTCGTCCGGTGGATGATCGCCGCGCCCGCCTCGTTCGTCGCGACCCTCGGCGGCCTGGCGATGCTCAAGGCGTTGCAGGGCGCCTTCGTGGCCGGGTTCGCGAGCAAGCACACCATGGGTGCGCTCGTCGCGTTCGTGGTCACCGCCTCGAACATCACCGTCTGGAACATCGGCGCGGCGTTCTGGGGGCTCGTCGCGGGTGTGGCCGTGTCGTGGCTGATGGAGCGTCCGGACTTCAGCCGCTGACCCCGACCCCGACGTACTCGGCGAGGTGCTCGCCGGTGAGCGTCGACCGCTCCTCCACCAGTTCGCTGGGGGTGCCCTCGAAGACGATGCGTCCGCCGTCGTGGCCTGCGCCGGGACCGAGGTCGATGATCCAGTCGGCGTGGGCCATCACGGCCTGGTGGTGTTCGATGACGATCACCGACTTGCCGGACTCGACGAGTCGGTCGAGCAGACCGAGCAGCTGTTCGACGTCGGCGAGGTGCAGGCCCGTGGTGGGTTCGTCGAGGATGTAGGTCTCCCCCTTCTCGGCCATCGCGGTAGCGAGCTTGAGCCGCTGCCGCTCACCACCCGACAGGGTGGTCAGGGGCTGGCCGAGCCTCAGATAGCCGAGGCCGACGTCGGACAGTCGCTGCAGGATCTTCGACGCCGCCGGGGTGCGTGCCTCGCCGTCGGTGAAGTACTCCTGGGCCTGCGCGACGGACATGCCGAGCACCTCGGCGATGTTCTTCCCCGCCAGGGTGTACTCGAGCACCGCGGTCTGGAAGCGCTTGCCCTCGCAGTCCTCGCAGACCGATTCGACGGTGGCCATCACCCCGAGGTCGGTGTAGACGACGCCGGCGCCGTTGCAGGTCGGGCAGGCACCCTCGGAGTTGGAACTGAACAGGGCCGGCTTCACACCGTTGGCCTTCGCGAACGCCTTGCGGATCGGTTCGAGCAGACCCGTGTAGGTCGCGGGGTTGCTGCGACGCGAACCCTTGATGGGGCTCTGGTCGATAGTGACCACACCGTCGCGGTCGGCCACCGAACCGTGGATCAGCGAGCTCTTGCCCGAACCGGCCACGCCGGTCACCACGACGAGCACGCCGAGCGGGATGTCGACGTCGACATTCTGCAGGTTGTGCGTGTCGGCGCCGCGGACCTCCAGGGCGCCGTTCGGGGTGCGCACCGTCGGTTTCAGCGTCGCCCGGTCGTCGAGGTGGCGACCGGTGAGGGTGTCGGCACGACGCAGTTCGTCGACGGTGCCCTCGAAGACCACCTGCCCGCCCTCGGTGCCGGCGCGCGGGCCGAGATCGACGATGTGGTCGGCGATCGCGATGGCCTCGGGCTTGTGTTCGACGACGAGCACGGTGTTGCCCTTGTCGCGCAGCTGCAGCAGCAGGTTGTTCATCCGCGCGATGTCGTGCGGGTGCATGCCGATCGTCGGTTCGTCGAAGACGTAGGTGATATCGGTCAGCGACGATCCGAGATGGCGGATCATCTTGATGCGCTGCGATTCTCCGCCGGACAGGGTGCCGGTGGGGCGATCCAGCGACAGATATCCCAGCCCGATGTCCGCGAAGGAGTCGAGCAGATGACGAAGGTTCTTCAGCAGCGGGGCAACCTGCGGAAGATCCAGTCCGCGCACCCATTCGGCGAGATCGCTGATCTGCATCGCGCACACGTCCGCGATGCTCCTGCCGTCGATCTTCGACGACCGCGCCTCGGGGGCGAGACGCGTCCCTTCACAGTCCGGGCATGTGGAGAAGACGACGGCCTTCTCGACGAACGCACGGATGTGCGGTTGCATCGCGTCGAGATCCTTGGACAGGAACGACTTCTGGATCTTCGGGATCAGACCCTCGAAGGTGACGTTGACGCCCTCCACCTTGATCTTGGTGGGTTCCTTGTAGAGCAGGTCGTGGAGTTGCCGCTTGGTGAACTTCGCGATCGGCTTGTCGGGATCGAAGAAGCCGCACCCGCGGTAGATCCGGCCGTACCAGCCGTCCATGCTGTAGCCGGGGATCTTCAGGGCGCCCTCGTTGAGGGAGAGACCGTCGTCGTAGAGCACGGTCAGGTCGAAATCGGAGATGTTGCCCTTGCCCTCGCATCGCGGGCACATGCCACCGAGCCGGTTGAAGGTCACCTTCTCGGCCTGGGTCTTCCCCGCGCCCCTCTCCACCGTCACCGCACCGCTGGCCCGCACCGACGGCACGTTGAACGAGTAGGCGTTGGGCGGACCGACGTGCGGCTCCGCAACCCGGCTGAACAGGATGCGGAGCATCGCGTTGGCATCGGTGGCGGTGCCCACCGTCGAGCGCGGATTCGATCCCATCCGTTCCTGGCCGACGATGATCGCCGCGGTGATGCCGTCGAGCACGTCGACGTCCGGGCGGGCCAGGGTCGGCATGAATCCCTGCACGAACGCGCTGTACGTCTCGTTGATCAGACGCTGCGACTCGGCGGCGATCGTGCTGAACACCAGCGAACTCTTGCCCGAGCCGGACACACCGGTGAACACCGTCAATCGCCGCTTGGGGATCTCCACGCTGATGTCGCGGAGGTTGTTCACGCGCGCTCCGTGGACCCGGATCGCGTCGTGGGTGTCGGCGACGTGCGCTGCGTGTGCCGGTGTGTCCTTCGTCGAGGTCATGTTCGAAGACTCCAGTGGTCGTATGGATGCGGGCGGAACGGGTGCGACGATCGGAGAGTAAGGCCGATCGCGGGATCGGTCAGCGCAATTGCTGGATGCGGACCATGTTTCCCGCGGGGTCGCGGAGAGCGCAGTCGCGGACGCCGTACGGCTGGTCGGTGGGTTCCTGGACGATCTCGGTGTCGCCGGCCTGCAGTTGCTCGAACGCCCCGTCGAGATCCTTCGTCGCGAGGATGATCGACGCGAAGGTGCCCTTGGCCATCATCTCGGCGATGGTGGCGTTCTCCTCCTCCGTGATGCCGGGGTCGGCGTCCGGCGGGTACAGCACCAGGGACGTGCCGGGAGTGTCGCTGCGGCCGAGGGTGATCCATCGCTTCCCGGCGTAGCCGACATCGTTGAGGACCTCGAAGCCGAGGGTGTCGCGGTAGAACGCGAGGGACGCCTCGGGATCGGTGTGCGGAAGGAATGTCTGGTGAATGGTGATGTCCATGCCGATCACGGTATGACCGGCGGACCCGTCCGCGCTTCTCGATTCCTGATCGGTCTGGTGACATTCTTCGCCACGCACGACGGGATGCCGTTCGTCTCCTCGGCCGCCTGCTTGCGGTACACGCTCGGGGGCACGCCGACGAGTTCCGTGAACCGGGTACTGAAGGTGCCGAGCGACGAACAGCCCACCTCGAAGCACACCTCGGTGACGGTGAGGTCGCCGCGTCGCAGCAACGTCATGGCCCGCTCGATGCGCCGGGTCATGAGATACGAATAGGGCGACTCGCCGTACGCGAGCCTGAACTGGCGGCTGAGATGGCCGGCCGACATGTTCACGCCGCGGGCGAGGGCCTCGACGTCGAGGGGCTGGGCGTACTCGCGGTCGATGCGGTCGCGGACGCGGCGCAGCAACGCGAGGTCGCGCAGACGCTGATCGGTGACGGGTTTACCGGGCACGGGTCCGATCGTGCCACGATGCGCCGCCTCGATCCTGTCGTCGTGCGCCTCCACAGCACATCCGCCCCGCGAGGATCCCGGGACCACAAACCGGACCCGCCGGGACCGGAAAACTGACACTCTGTCGATACCTGCCCGTACGGACGAAAGGTCACCGATGGCTCGTGCGGTTCGCGTCGTCGTTCTCGGATCGGGATCGTGGGGAACCACGATCGCGTCGTTGGCCGCACGCAACACCCCGACGACGTTGTGGGCCCGCAACGACGACATCGCGCGTGAGATCGACACCGAGCACCGCAACCGTCGATATCTCGGCGAACGGCCACTGCCGCAGGGCCTGCGCGCGACCTCCGATCTCGAAGAGGCCGCCCGCGAAGCCGACGTCCTGGTGGTCGGTGTGCCGTCGCATGCAGTGCGCAAGACACTCGAGCAGGTCGTCGACGAGATCCGCGCGTGGGTCCCGGTCGTCTCGCTCGTGAAGGGCCTCGAGCCGGGCACCCGCCTGCGGCCCACCGAGGTGATCGCCGATTGCCTTCCGGGGCACCCCGTCGGGCTGCTCGCGGGTCCGAACATCGCCGGGGAGATCGCCGACGGCATGGCCGCCGCGTCGGTGGTCGCGATGCAGGACGAAGCGGTGAGCGCGGCGCTGCAACCGCTGTTCGCCACGTCGCTGTTCCGCGTCTATCGCAACACCGACGTGCTCGGCTGCGAACTGGGCGGGATCCTCAAGAACATCGTGGCGATCGCGGCCGGCATGGCCGAAGGGCTCAGCGTCGGCGACAACACCCGCGTGATGGTCCTCTCCCGCGGGCTGGCGGAGATGACGCGTCTCGGTGAGGCCATGGGTGCGGATCCGCGCACGTTCGCGGGCCTCACGGGGATGGGTGATCTCATCGCGACGTGCACGAGTCCGTCGTCGCGGAACCGCCGGGTCGGTGAGGCGCTGGCGCGCGGGCTCAGCATCGACGAGGCCGTCGAGGCACTTGGGCAGGTCGCCGAAGGGGTGAAGACCGCGCCGACAGTCATGGAACTCGCCCGCGAGTACGGGGTGGAGATGCCGATCGCCGCCGAGGTCGCGGCCGTGGTGACCGGGAAGAGCACCCCCACCGATGCCTATCGGGGGCTGCGCCGGGTCACACCCGGCGACGAGAGGGACATCGTCTGACCTTCTCTACCGCTTTCTCGGGCGGATCGTAGAAAGCCGAATATTCGCCTGTCGTGTGCTCGCGACCGGCTGAACGAACGCTCGGTGAAGTGATGTGCCATCGTGGTGCCATGACTTCTGCCGCCGACACGCTGTCGTCCCTGCTCGACACCCGTTTCAGCTGCCGCGCCTTCCTGACGAAACAGGTCCCGCGCGAGGACATCGAACGCATGCTGCAGATGGGTCAGCGCACCGCGTCCTGGTGCAACTCCCAGCCCTGGCAGGTGCACATCGTCAGCGGCGACGCCACCGAGCGCCTGCGCGACGCCGTCTACGCGCAGGCCACCTCGGGGAACATGGATCCCGACATCCCGGGACCCGCCGAATACCGCGGAGCCTATGCCGAGCGTCGCCGCGGCGCCGGCTACGCCCTGTACAACGCATTGGGCATCGCGCGCGACGACTACCAGCGCCGCACCGAGCAGATGCTCGAGAACTACCGCTTCTTCGGCGCACCGCACGTCGCGATCATCACCTCCGACAAGGCCCTCGGCGTGTACGGCGCCGTCGACTGCGGTGGTTACGTCTCGACGCTGCTGCTCGCCGCCGAGTCGCTCGGCATCGCCGCCGTCCCACAGGCAGCCGTCGCGATGACGGCCACCGCGCTGCGACGCGAACTGAACATCGGCGACGACCGCGACATCGTCTGCGCCATCTCGTTCGGTTACGCCGACGAGGCGCACCCGGCCAATGCGTGTCGCACGGATCGCGCGTCGCTCGACGAGACCGTCGAGTGGGTCGACTGAACTTTCGATCGCCCCGGCTGTCGGTCAGTCGTTCTGGGCGCGCAGGTAGCGCCCGAAGTGCGGAACGGTGAACCCGATGAACCCGCGCTCGGCGGAGTAGATCAGGCCCTTCTTGATCAATCCGTCGCGCGCGGGTGACAGGGAAGTCGGCTTCCGTCCGAGCTCGACGGCGATCTTCGAGGTCGCGACGGGCCCGTCGTCGCCCGCCAGATCCGCCATGGCCCGCATGTATTCGCGTTCGGCGGGTGTCGCCCGTTCGTAGCGGGAGCCGAAGAAGCCGACGGCGAGTTCCTCTTCCGCCGTGGGTGCCGCGACCCGCACGTCGTCGGCGGTGATCGGTGAATCCGCTGCGACGTCCCAGGTCGCCTTGCCGTAGGCCTGCACGAAATACGGGTAGCCGTCGGCGGTTTCATACAGCAGGTCGAGGGCGTCCTGCGTGAACTCGACGTCCTCTCGTGCCGCGGGCGCGATGAGCGCGAGATCCGCTGCCGCGCGGTCGAGCCGGTCGATGCGATGGTAGGTGAACAACCGCTCGGAGTAGGACTTCGACGCCGACAGCACAGCGGGCAGATGCGGCAGACCGGCCCCGACGACGATGAGTGGCGCGGCGTCCTGGCTCAGCTCGTGGCAGGCCCCGCAGATCGCTGAGACGTCGTCGGGGCCGAGGTCCTGCATCTCGTCGATGAACAACGCGATGCCCACGCCCACGTCGCGTGCGAGTCCGGCTGCGTCGACAAGCAGTTCGACGAGGTCGATCTCGATGTCGCCCGAGTCGGCCCGCCCTTTCACGGCCGGGGCGTCGATGCCGGGTTGCCAGCGTTCGCGCATGCCCTTGTCGGCGGTAGCCCGCAGCGCGAACGACTTGAGCACGCCGAGGAAGTACTCCACCGATTCCGGATCCGGATGCGCGGCGGCGATCTCGCGGACCGCCATGTGCAGCGCCGACGACAGGGGGCGTCGCAGTCCTTGATCGGGACGGGCTTCGATCTTGCCGGTGCCCCAGCTCTTCGCGATGGCGGCGGAGCGCAGATGGTTGAGAAGGACGGTCTTGCCGACACCGCGGAGACCGGTGAGGACGACGCTGCGTTCGGGTCGTTCCCGGGCGATCCGTTCGAGGACCACCTCGAACGCGGTGAGTTGCTTCTCGCGGCCGGCGAGCTCGGGCGGGCGCTGTCCGGCGCCCGGGGCGTACGGGTTGCGGACAGGATCCATCCGTCGATGCTAACGGCGAGCTCATCGGATTCTGAGCTCATCTAGTGCGTGTCGTAGACAGCCGTATTCGCGTATGGCCGAGCTCGAAACCGCAGTTGTTGTCGACATTTCGGCGAATTCTCGACAACAACTGCAACCTCGGCGGCCCGGAGCGGCATGCACGCATGCGCATTTCAGACTTTGACATTCATTTTCGGTAGTGACTATTTCTTTCCCCATGACAACGCTCTCCCGCTACGGCGGCGCCGCCCTCACCGTCGTCGCTGCAACCTTCGCCGCCGCATGCGGCGGCACCCCTGAAGCCGAGACCACTGCGGCCGACACCACCGAGACGACGACCACCGCCGCTGCTTCCGAAGTGGCGACGGCACAGCCGCGCCTCGCCCTGACCTACGACGGCGGCGTCCTCGTCGTCGACGAAGAAGAACTCACCGTCGTCGACGACTTCGCACTCGACGGTTTCAACCGCCTCTCCCCCGCCGGCGACGGACGCCACGTGCTGATCTCCACCGAAGGCGGATTCCGCGTGCTCGACACCGGCAGCTGGACGGAAGCCCACGGCGACCACGGCCACCACTACGCCGGCGCACCCACGCTCACCGACCTGACGTTCGCCGCCGAGAAGCCCGGGCACGTCGTGCCGCACGCCGGGGTCACCGCCCTGTTCGACGACGGCACCGGACGCATCGACGTGTTCGACCCCGCCGATCTCGCCTCGGCGACCGACCTGCCGGATCTCGACAGCCGCGCGCTCCCCGAGGCCCACCACGGCGTGGCCGTCCCGATGCCCGACGGCGGCATGCTCGTCACCCTCGGCGATTCCGAGGATCGGACCGGTGTGGCGCTGCTCGACGAGAACGGCACCGAGATCACGCGCACCGAACAGTGCCCGGGTGTGCATGGTGAGACGGTCGCGGCCGACGGGGTCGTCGCCTTCGGATGCGAGGACGCCATGGTGATCTTCCGCGACGGAACGTTCACGAAGGCGCCGGTGCCCGACCCCTACGGCCGGATCGGGAACCAGGCCGGCAGCGAGGACTCGCCCGTCGTCCTCGGCGACTACAAGACCGATCCCGACGCCGAGCTCGAGCGCCCCGAGCGCGTCGCGCTCGTGGACACCCGCACGTCGTCGGTGCGTCTCGTCGACCTCGGTACGAGTTACACCTTCCGCTCCCTCGGTCGCGGACCGGCAGGGGAAGCACTCGTTCTCGGCACCGACGGCAACCTCCACGTGATCGATCCCGACTCCGGCGAGATCGTCCGGCGGATCGAGGTGCTCGAGCCGTGGACCGAGCCCGACGAGTGGCAGGCACCTCGGCCCGCACTCGAGGTGCGGGGCGATACGGCGTTCGTCACCGATCCCGCCACCGATTCCCTGTACGCGGTGGACGTGACCTCGGGTGAGATCCGCTCTACCGAACTGCCGCACACCCCGAACGAGATCAGCGGCGTCGCCTGACCCCGCTACCGGAGTATTCGACTTTCTAGCTGTGGAGCTAGAAAGCCGAATACTCCGCTCACGTCCGGCCGGTCGAGATCTTTCCGCAACGTGATCCGCCTCACTCCCCAAGTTCGCGAAACGGATATCCCGACCAAAACGGTTGGGGAGGCGATATTCTCGTCGCCTGATCCCGAAGACAACGATTGTGTAACGTGGCGACGCACCTGTTTCCTACCGGGAGGTACCGCCCGTGCTGTTGACCGAAGTCCGTACCCGACCTGTTCGATCCTTGTTGATCGCCATCGGTCTGACGGTCTCGGCGCTGGCAGTCGCCGGATACCTGCGCGACGCGGTGAACGAGTACCTCATGGATCTCGACGTCTTCCGCGATGCCGGCTGGGCCTTCCTGCACCACACCCCGCTGTACACCGAGGGGTTCTTCAGCCATTCCGGTTTCCGGTTCATCTACCCACCCTTCGCGGCGTTCCTCTTCGCCCCGATGGCGTTGGTGGGCAGCACCGCCCTGCAGGTGTTGTGGACGATCGGACTCATCGTTCTCGTGTGGTGGGTGCTCGAGGTCGTCTACCAGCGACTCGACATGTCGCAGCCGAGCCTGATCGCAGCCGCGTCGCTCGGACCGGTGCTGTGGCTCGAGCCGTTCCGCTCCAACTTCACGTTCGGCCAGATCAACATCGTGCTCATGGCACTGGTGGTCGCCGACCTGCTCGGTGTGATCCCGAAGCGCTTCCGCGGTGTCGGCATCGCGCTGGCCGCCGCCATCAAGGTGACCCCGGCCGCCTTCGGCCTGATCTTCCTGCTGCGCCGCGACTGGCCGTCGGCATTCCGCGCGCTGAGCGCCTTTGCCGCGACCGTCGCGTTCGGCTACTGGCTGCGCCCCGATTCGACCGTCTACTTCTGGACCACGGAGTTCTTCGCGACCGACCGCGCCGGCGACCCGTCGTTCTTCCGCAACCAGGCGCTCACCGGTCTCATCGCCCGTTTCGACTTCTCCGACGGCACCGCCAAGGCGCTGTGGCTGGCCGGTGCCCTGGTCGTCGTGGCCGGTACCGCGTGGGCCGCCTACCGCTTCCTGCGTGCCGACGAGCCCGTGGTCGCGGTGGCCCTGGTGGGCCTGGCGTCGCTGCTCGCCGCTCCGATCGCCGTCACCCACCACTGGGTGTACGCGCTGTTCCTCGTGCCGCTGCTCGTCGCGCCGGCCTACCGCCGCTGGTGGCCCGTGCTGGTGCCCGCCACCGTCGTCTTCCTCATCGGACCCAACCACCTGCTGCGTGAGGCGTCCTCCGGCGGCTGGGTCGAGCAGTTGCTCCTCGAAGTGCTCGGAACCTCGCAGTGCCTGGCCGCGATCGCGGTCTTCGTCGCCGCGATGCTCGCCGCGCGCAGCCGTCGTCCCGGTGCCGAGGCCCCGGTGGAAGCCCGCCCGGTGGAGGCCCACTCGGTGGAGGCACAGGAAGCCCCCGCAGAGTCCGGCGAGAGCGCCGAGACCGCTCAGGTCCAGAACGCCGACGCGACGAGGTAGAGGCCCGTCCCGACGACGGTGCTCAGCGCGGCGTTCCGTCGCCACAGGTGCACGGCGATCGTGCCCGCGAGACCGACGGTCGCCGGGAGCCAGGTCGACTGCCCCACGTCCCGCAGCGTGTACATCACGAGGATCACCATGACCCCCGCGGGCATCGTGCGGCCGAGGAAGTCGACGAAGGCGGAGTTCTTCAGTGCCGACAACGCGAGGAACGGCGCCGCGCGCAGCGCGACCGTCACGACGAACATCACCACCAGGGCGCCGAGGACATATGCGGCGCCGGGCACCGACTCAGGCACGGGCCACCTTGTTCCGGTAGACGAACCGCGCGAACAGGCACACCACGAACAGACCGAGACCGACGAGGAGCATCTGCTCCTTCGCGACCAGCAATGCGACGAGACCGCAGACCAGCGCAATCACCGGTGCCGGCACGTCGCGGTTGGCGCGGAAGGCATCGATGGCGAGCACCGCGAACAGCGCCGTGAGCGCGAACTCGAGCCCGGCGAGTCCCTCCGGAAGCACCGCCCCGATCAACGCGCCGACCGTGCCCGACACCACCCACATCAGCTGGCACAGCACCTGGACCGTGAGGATGCGGGTGCCCGTCAGCTGCTCACGGGCCTTGGGCGCGACGATCGCGTACGACTCGTCGGTGAGCGCGTACACGCCGTAGAGACGCCCGAGCCTGCTGCGGATGCGGTGCAGCGGGAACGACAGGCCGTAGAAGACGTGCCGGAAGTTCACGAGCAACGTCGCCGCCGCGACCGACGCGAGCGGGGTGACCGCCGCGATGAGACCGATCGCGAGGAACTCCATCGACCCCGCGTAGATGACGGTGGAGAAGATCGGTGCCCACCACCAGTCGAACCCGCCCTGGGTGAGCACCACCCCGAACGCGAGGCCCAGCGGAATCAGTCCGAGACCGACGGCCCAGGAGTCCGCGACACCCGCGCGGATCTCGAGGGAGCGACGGTGGGGCATGCTCATCAGGCTATCGCCGGGCTCGCGCCTGTCGTGTCCGGCCCGAAGGAAGGTGATCTGTGTCCACCTCGTTCACGGAGGTCGTGTCCTCCGCGTGGCAGGCCGTGTCGACCGTCGACGAGCCCGCACCGACGATGGTCGTCGTCGGCACGGCGATCGTCGCACTCGTGCTCGTGACCGTGCGCCCGTTGTGGCTGAAGACCCGCCATGTCATCACGCAGGCACACGAGGGATCGCATGCGCTGGTCGCAGCGCTCGTGGGCCGCAAACTGTCGGGCATCCGCCTGCACAGCGACACCTCGGGCGTGATGGTGTCGTCCGGCAATCCGCGCGGTCCCGGCATGGTCGCAACGACCTTCGCGGGGTACACCGGCCCGGCCGTGCTCGGCTTCGCCGCGGCGACGCTGTTGACGCTGGACCGGCCCGCCGCGGTGCTGTGGTCGATCCTTGCCGCGCTCGCCGTCCTGTTGCTGCTCATCCGCAATCTGTACGGCTTCGTCTCCGTGGTGATCGCGGGAGCGCTCGTCGGTGCAGCCGCCTATCTCGGTGATCCGGTCGTTCGGTACACCGCGGCGTACCTGATCACATGGGTGCTGCTCCTCGGCGCGACCCGCCCGGTCCTCGAACTCGCCCGCACCCATTCGCGTGGTCGCGGCCGGGGTTCGGATGCCGATCAGTTGCGCTGGCTCACCCGGCTCCCGGCCGCGGTGTGGATCGCGCTGTTCGCGATCGTCACGGCGGGTACCGCCTTCTACGGCGTCACACGGATCGTGGTGACCCAGCTGTCCTGAACCGTCAGGGCGCCGGCGACACCTCGTCGTAGCGGGCGAGCAGGGCCCGGCGCAGGATCTTGCCGCTGGGCAGTCGCGGAACGTCGCCGAACTCCACGGTTCGCGGCACCTTGAAGTGCGTGAGGCGCTCGCGGGTGTACTCGACGAGTCCGGCCGCGAGAGCGTCGTTCGCCCGCACTCCGTCCACGGGTGTGACGACGGCGTGGACGCGCTGGCCCATCTCCTCGTCGGGCAGGCCGACGACGGCGACGTCGAGGACGGCGGGGTGCATCGTCAGCACGTCCTCGACCTCGACGGGGTAGATGTTGACGCCGCCGGACAGGATCAGATCGGTGCGCCGCGCCGAGAGGTACAGATAGCCGTCCTCGTCGACGTGCCCGAGATCGCCGAGGGTCGTCCAGCCCTTGTCGTTGTAGGCGGCGGCGGTCTTCGCCGGATCGCCGTGGTACTCGAAGTCCAGGCCGTCGCCGATCCACACCTGGCCGATCTCGCCGGGCCCGAGTTCGCGGCCGGACTCGTCACAGATGTGCACCTGCCCCAGGGTCGGACGGCCGACTGAACCGCGATGCTCGAGCCATTCCGGTGTGGTGATCATGAAGAATCCGTTGCCTTCGCTGCCCGCGTAGAACTCGAGGATCTTCGGTCCGAACCAGTCGATCATGCGTTCCTTGACCTCGACCGGACACGGCGCCGCCGCGTGGACCACGACGCGCAGACTCGACACGTCGTAGCGCGTGCGGGTCGGTTCGGGGAGCTCGAGCATCCGCACGAACATCGTCGGGACGAACTGCGCATGGGTGACGCCGTACCGCTCGATGGCGTCGAGTGTGCGTTCGGCGTCGAAGGTCTCCATCACCAGCGCCGTGCCCCCGTTGCGGACGGTTCCCATCGTCCAGCCGAGCGGTGCCGCGTGGTAGAGCGGTCCGGGGCTGAGATAGACGGAGTGCGGACCGAATCCGAAGGCGTCGCGCATCGTCGAATCGATGGGCAGGCCCGTGCCGAACGGGGCGCCGGTGAGCGCGGGCAGGATCCCCTTCGGACGTCCGGTGGTGCCCGACGAGTACAGCATGTAGTACCCCTCGAGTTCGTCGTCGACGGGTGTATCGGGCAGGGCCGCAACAGCCTCGGCGAGGATCTCGGCGCCGCTCGGCGAGCTGCCGCCGGTGGTGAATCGCGCCTCGAGGACGGGGTTGCCGTCGGCGACGACCGCTCCGAGGTGATCGAGACGTTCCGAGTGCACAAGAAGGCGCGCACCGCAGTTCTCGACCACGTAGGCGGCCTCGTCGTCGGACAGGTGCCAGTTGACGGGCGTGTAGAGCAGACCGGTGCGCTGCGCCGCCCACACCACGGGGAAGACGTCGAGGCAGTTCTCCATGAGGATCGCGATGTGGTCGCCGGCCCGCAGGCCGCGCTGCCGGAACAGGTGGGCGATGCGGTTGGAGGCGGATTCGAGTTCGCAGGAGGCCGTTCCCGTGACCGACGAAGTGTTGGCGACCGGATTCGACGCGCGTTCGGGAGTCGGATTCGACACTCGCGCGGGCGGTGGCCGGGCCATTCGCACCCCCAAGACCGCAGAGCTCGTCGCCCGCAAGCTCCGCCGCATGATCGTCGACGGCGAGCTGAAGGACGGCGATCACCTGCCCCACGAGGCCTCGCTCATGGAGCACTTCTCGGTGAGCCGGCCGACACTGCGCGAAGCGGTCCGCGTCCTCGAGGCCGAACGGCTCGTCGAGGTGCGCCGCGGTTCACGCTCGGGCGCGCGGATCTGCGTCCCGGGCCCCGAGGTGGTGGCGCGACCGGCGTCGCTGCTGCTCGAACTCGCCGGTGCCACCGTCGCGGACGTCTACGTCGCACGTGAGGCCGTCGAGCCCGCAGCGGCGCGGCTGCTCGCGGAGAACGGCAGCGAAGAGGCCTTCGACGAGCTCGAACGTCTGGTGGACGAGACGATTCCATCGTCCTTCGCCGACGGCACCTTCGGCCAGGCCGCGGCGATGTTCCATCTGCGGATGGTCCAGCTCGCCGGCAACTCGTCGCTGTCGCTCATCGCGGGCATGCTGCACGAGATCTACGAGCGGCACACCATGAACGTCACGCGTGAGAGCATGCAGCGCGACGCGGAGAAGTACGAGGACCACTACAAGGTGTTCGTCCGCTCGCAGCGCAAGCTCATCCGGTTGCTCCGTGCCCGCGACGGCGAAGGTGCCTTCGTACACTGGCAGAAGCACATGGCGGCCGCGCGCGAACTCGTCGTCGGTGGACGCGAGGACGTCGAGGTGCGCGACATCCTCGACTGACGGGATCCGTTGACGAAGTTCAGTTCTCGATCTGCACGGCGACGGCCCGCACCGGTGCGCCATCGATGCCGGCGAACGGGATCGGCAACAGCGAGACGAGCGGATCCGGGAAGTCGACCGCCTCGAGGTTGCGCAGGTTCTCGCAGATGATCGCGCCCGCGTCGGCGAGCACGTGGTGCGCTGCGAGCGTCTCGTCGCCCGTGGGATCCACGCTCGGCGCGTCGATTCCGACCGTGCGGACGCCGCGGTCGAGCAACCACCGGCAGGCGTCGACGCTCAGGGCCGGATGCTCGAAATAGCGGTCGGTGCCGAAATACCGCGACCAGCCGGTGAGGACGAGCGCGATGTCGCCGGAGCCGATCGTAGGCTCACCCCACATGTCGGCGGTGACGAGCGCACCGGCGCCGACGCGGGCGCGCACGTCGAGCACCACCCCGCGTCCCACGAAGTTCTCCGGCGGCACCGCATCGATCGCGGTGCCACCGCTGCGCACGTGTCGCGGCGCCTCGACGTGGGTGCCGGTCTGCGAACCCATGTCGATGCGCATCAGATCGAAACCGTCGGTCTCGACGGTGGCGTGCGGAGTGAACGTCGGTGCCGGATCCCCGGGATAGACCTGGATGTCCGGGGAGACGACGTGGGTCAGATCGACGATCCGCCGAACACGCATGACATCGCTCCTGTTCGGGTCAGCCGAAATCGACCTGCCGCTGCGCATTGGCGAGCGCGGTGACCACACCGGTGCCGAACGCACCGAGACGGTCGAACAGCACCGCCGTACCGACCGCGATGCCCTCGCTGCTGATGTGGTTGTCGGCCTCGATACCGACCTCCGGCCCCTCCGGCAGGCGGGACAGCGCCAGGGTGACATCGGAATTGATGTAGCCGACACCCTTGTCCGACCAGTTCGTCACGAACGACGTGCCCTCACCGACGGTCGCGGTGTTCACGAACGGCGACAGTTCCTCACCGACGATGATCGGTAGCTGCCGCGACCACAACCGCTTGCGATCGGAGTTCTGGTGCTCCGACCGCACCCGCGTCCACCCCGGGCCGTCGCTGCCGTACCAGGGCGAGTACTCGAGCGGTCCGGGCTGCGTCTCCAGGGAACCGGGAGGAGGCGTCGGGGACTCGCCACGCAACCACACCGACCCGGGCGGCGGGGCCGACTTGCGGAGGAAGGTGAGCGTCGCGCGCGCCGACACCTCTCCACCCTGCATCAGGTTCGCGTCGGCGACGCGGATGCGGTTGCCGTCGCGCACCCGGATGGTGGTGAAGGTGATCGGCTCGTTGCGGACCGGCCTGAAGAGATCGAGCGTGAACCGGGACGGGACGAAACCCTCGACGGCATGGTGGATCTCGAGCTCGCGTGCCACCAGACCGCTCACACACGGCCCGTTGAGCATCTTGTCCGACCACGGGCTGGACGCATACTTCGTGGGCAGGTAGACACCGTCGTCCTCGGTGAAGTAACCGCGGTTCTTGCGCTCGTGCATTCGGGAATTCTCCCAGCACCGGCCGCGGCGCGCTCATCGGGATGCCTCAAGATGGGATCGTGCACGTACACGAACCCGATGTTCCGGCCGCCCGTACCCGTCTGATCGTCGACGTCGACACCGGCATCGACGACGCTCTCGCCCTGCTCTATCTCGTCGCGAGCCCGGAAGCCGATATCGTCGCCGCCCTGTGCACGGCGGGGAACGTGCCGGTGGACCAGGTCACCGCCAACACGCTGTCGTGGCTCGAGGTGTGCGGCCGGCCCGATATCGAAGTGGCTGCCGGATCGCAGGTTCCGCTGGTCGCGCCGCTGATGACCACCGAGGACACGCACGGTCCGCAGGGAATCGGGTATGCGGAACTCCCCGTTGCGTCGCGGTCGCGGTCGTCGCGGTCGGCCGCGCAGGCGTGGGTCGACCTCACCCTCGAGCATCCGGGAGAGCTCACCGGGCTCGTCACCGGCCCGCTCACCAACCTCGCCCTCGCCCTGCGCATCGACCCGGAACTACCGTCGCGGTTGCGTCGCCTCGTGATCATGGGTGGGTGTTTCCACCATCCCGGTAATACGACGCCGACCTCGGAATGGAACGTCGCGGTGGATCCGGAGGCCGCCAAGGTCGTGTTCGACGCGTTCTCGATCGTCCCTCCGGACCGGCGGCCGATCGTGTGCCCGCTCGACGTCACGGAATCGATCGAGATGCATCCCGAGCATGTCGCGCGGATCGGGGACGTCGTCGGTGTGCCCCGATCCGGGGAGCTGTCCCCGGACGCTCCGCGCGGTACGCGGTCGACGGCCGATGTCCCTCTCGTCCGCCACATCTCCGACGCACTGCGGTTCTACATGGAATTCCACCGTGACCAGGGCCTGGGCTTCCTCGCGCACGTGCACGACCCGTTCGCCGCGGCGGTCGCGCTGGGCACGGTTCCCTACACCTCCCGGCCCGCGACGGTCGACGTCGAGCTCGACGGACGGCTCACCCGGGGCACGACGGTCGCCGATCTGTCCGGTATGTGGCAGAGGACGCCGAACGCGGATATCGTGGCGGGCGCCCGTCCGGCAGAGTTCTTCGATCATTTCGTCGAGCGGGTGGGATCGTACATTCGCGACTTGAACCTACCCCCGAGTAAGAACTAGCGTCGACAGCGCACAGTTCGGGGACAAGGAGATAAACGTGGCACAGAAAGTGCGCGTCCAATATTTCGACGATATCGACGGCCAACCGATCATGGACGGCCTGGCGCAGTCGTTCCGCATCACGGTCGACGACGACGAGTACGAAATCGACCTGCGGCCGGCGAACGCAGACAAGTTCCTGGCGGTACTCCGCCCGTGGCTGCACGAGAAGGCACCTGAGAAGCCCGCTTCGAGCACCCGCACCATCACGCCGAAGCAGACGGCAACAAAGGCCCGCACACGGACGACGGGGACTCACAAGGCGATTCCGCCCACCCGGTCGCCGGAGCAACTGGCCGCGATCCGGCACTGGGCCCGTAACAAGGGTTACGACGTCAGCTCGCGCGGCCGGATCCCGCGTCACATCCTCGAGCGGTTCGAAGCCGCTCATTCCTGAGCATCACCCCGCCGCCTCCCGCAGCAGGCCATGAACACCACCGACGACCGGTGCCCCCTCGTCACGCGACGAGATGGTGCCGGTCGTCGCGTCGGATGGTCACCGCAGCGACGATCACGCCCACGACCACGCCGATGACAGTGTCGGCGACCCGGTTGACGGCGAGGCCCGGACCCGCGTGCTGCCCGAGACCGGTGAGCAGCAACGCCATCGTCGTCACCCCGACCGAGGCGAGCCCGTAGTTCCGGGTCACCGTGAGTTCGGTGAGCGTCTGGAACAGCACGGCGGCCGCGACCACCGGCCAGTAGCCCAGGTCGAGCGCGAGCAGCACGGCAGCGATCATCGCGCCGCCGACATTTCCGATCAGACGCTGGATACCGCGCTGAACAGTGTTGCGGTAGTTCAGTCCTTGCAGCGCCGCCATGGCACCCATCGCAGCCCACAACGGATGGTCGAGCCCGATCAGTGCGGCGAACGACGCGGCGAGCAACGACGCCACGAAGATCCGGGCCGCTCCGATCAGCACGAGACGGTCGAGCAGACGACCGCATCCTTCGCGGACGAAGCCGGGCGGCGTGGGCAGCACCGGCCGCCCCTCGGCATCGACACGCGGAATCTCGATGTCGCGCCGCGCTTTCCGAAGTTCCTTCTCGAATCGGGAGAAATCGTCGCGACGTGCGCGGGAGGTGTCGTGCGACCCGCTGTCGAGAACCGTCTCGGCCGCGTCGAGCAGTGCGACCAGTTCGTGGACATGGGCGTCCGGACGTCGCGGGGCGTTCAGTGCGACGGTCTCGCGCGCCTTCCGGATGCTCTGTCGCGCAGCGGGAACGGCGTCCGCACCGCGGATCTCGACGGCGGAGACCGCCGCGAGGGCACGCGCGACCGCCAGACGAGCGGGCGTGTGGGGATGGGAGAGCGCGGGCAGCATCGCGATGACATATCCGAGCAGCGCACCGATGGTCGCCGCGGCGGTGACCAGGCCCGCGTCACCCCATCCGTCGGAGAAACCGGCGGCGCCCGCGGCGGCGAAGATGAGGATCACCGGGCCGGGGCCCATGAGTGAGAAGGCCGTGAACACCCAGTACGCGACGGCCGAGCCCAGCGAGAGCGCGACGATCTGCACCCACAGCGGGGCGCCCATCGCGCCGAGCGCAGCCCCGAAGGCGGTGTAACCGACGATGCCGAGGCCTACCCACGGAAGGCGCACGGCGAGACGCGGATACGGTTCGTATCGCAGGAAGGCACTGGTGAGTGCGCCGAGGGCGGCGAAGCCGGCCACCTGTCCGTAACCGAGCAGACCGCCGCCGACGAGGGCGAGCATCGTCGCGAACCCCACGCGCAGCGCCACGGCCACGGTCGGATCGCCGCGCCGCACTTCGAGGGCGTCCTTCCACGCGCTCGCCGACAGCGGATGCGCGAGCGCTCCCCGGGTGTGACGGAGCTGAGGGCGGTCGTCGAGTCGGCGGTCCAGCATCCGTCCACCATATTACTTCACTGGTAAAATATCTATGAAATTGTTTGTCCATTGCCGTTAGACTTGCCACATGCCCTCCGAGACAGCCCAGCCCGATTACGTCGATCGCGTACGTCTCGGATGGACCGCCCACTACCCCGACCTCGACCTCCGCCCGATCGACGTGATCGGCCGCATCACCCGCATCGGGTCGCTCGCGCTCACCTACTTCGATCGGGAACTCGAAGCGAGCGGTATCAGCCGCAGCGAGTTCGAGGTCCTCAGCGCGCTCGCCCGCAGCGACCACCCGTTACGCGCCAGCGAGGTCACCTCGATCACGGGGATCTCCGGTGCGTCGACGACGAAGCACACCGAGCGACTCGCCAAACTCGGTCTCGTCGAACGCAAACGACTCGAACGCGACGGCCGCGTCGTCCTCCTCACCCTCACCGACGACGGGCGCGCACTCGTCGAGAAGGAATTCCCGCGACGCCTGGCGCGCGAGCGGCAGATGCTCGACGGACTCGACGACGACGAAGTGCAGGTCCTGTCCGACCTGTTGCGCAAGGTCGTCCGCAACGTCGAGAACCACTACCCGGCCTGATCCCGGGAACAGCTCAGGGCATCTCCTGCGTCTCGGCCCGTTCGATCTCGCTCACGGCGCGGCGCAGATACGCCTCGGGAGCCGCGCGGCGCGCCGCGACGAGGTCGGCGACGACGAGCAGGCCCGCGGCCAGATACTGCTCGGGACGGATCCTCGGGCGTTCGGCGTCGGGATCGGACACACCGAGCGCACCCGTGAGCACGGCAACGACGGCCTCGGGTTCGAGCGACGGCAACCATCGCAGCCCGGAACGGACGGAGCGTTCGAGCACGGCCTGCACGTCCTCACCGGCGAGACCGTCGGGATGCAGTTCCTCGAGCAACTCCCGGACCATGCCCGCGTGCACGGCCGTGACCTGCTCGTAGGGCAGGTCGACCAGCACTGCGACCGCCTCGTCGAAGGGCTCGGCCGACTCGCTGCGGGCAGCGGCGAGCGCATCGGCGGTGGCCGTCGCGATCTCCCGCGGCGTTCTCGGCCAGTGGTCGGGCCACACAGCGATCTCCTGTCCTTCCTCCGGGCGCCCGCTCACAGGCGTTCCTGCAACGCGAGCGCGTCGTGCGGTGCATAGCCTTTCATGTCGTTGTCGAAGTACACGTAGACGTCCCTACCGTCGCCCAGCCATCCGCGGATCCGCTCGGCCCACACGTCGAGAACGTCGGGGGTGTACCCGCTCGCATACAGCTCCTTGTCGCCGTGCATCCGCACGTAGACGAAATCGCTCGTGACGTCGGTGAGGAACGGGAACTTTCCGGCCGTGTCGGCGACGACGAGCCCGATGTCGTGCGCGCGCAGCAACTCCACGGCCTCCGGGCTCGCGAGGTCGGGGTGCCGCACCTCCACGGCGTGCCGCAGCGGACGCTCGGCGTCCACCTCCACCCACACCCGATCGTCGGCGAGTTTGTCGGTGTGCCGACGGGCGAGTTCGCCGGCGGCCGTCGTCGTGCGGGGCAACCGGCCGAAGAAGTCCGCGAACCTGTCCTCCTCGAAACCGAGGGTCGGCGGGAGCTGCCACAGCACCGGACCGAGTTTCGGGCCGAGCGCGAGCACACCGGAGGCGAAGAAATTGGCGAGGGCGTCGTCGACACCCGCGAGCCGCTTCATGTGGGTGACGAACCGCCCGCCCTTGACGGCGTAGACGAAGTCGTCGGGTGCGGCGTCCCGCCACGCGAGATAACTGCTCGGACGCTGCAGCGAGTAGAACGAGCCGTTGATCTCGATCGAACCGAACCGCTGGGCCGCGTATTCGAGTTCCCGACGCTGGACGAGTCCTTCCGGATAGAAGTCTCCGCGCCAGCCCGGATAGCGCCATCCCGATATCCCGATCCTCGCCCCGGCCACGTTTCCGAGCGTAGCCTCGGCTTCGATTCGGCACGCGAAGCAGCACGACCGCGCTTATCCTCTGGGCTACAAGATCACATCACACGCCAGGAGCCGTCATGTCCACGAGCTCGGTTTCTTCCAACGATCCGTTCCGATCATTACTGAAGCAGATCTGGTGGGTGGTGCTGCTGCGCGGCATCCTCGCGGTCCTCTTCGGTGTCGTCGCACTCGTCTGGCCCGGCATCACCGTGTGGGCGCTGGTGGTCGTCTTCGCGGCCTACGCGATCATCGACGGCATCGTGCTGGTCGTGCAGTCGATCCGCGACAAACCCGAGGGCTGGGGCTGGTGGCTCGCCATGGGCGTCGTCTCCGTCCTCGCCGGTCTCGTCGCGCTGTTCTGGCCCGGCATCACCGCACTCGCACTGCTGTACGTGATCGCGTTCTACGCCATCCTGTTCGGCATCACCGGCATCGTCGGCGGCATCCGGTTCCGGAAGGTCCCCGAGTCCGGATGGGTGTGGTCGGTGCTTGCAGGCGTCGTCGCCGTCCTGTTCGGCATCGTGCTGCTGATCTTCCCCGGCGAGGGCATCCTGAGCCTGATCGTCCTGCTCGGCATCTACGCGATCCTGTTCGGCGTGCTGCTCATCATCCTGGCGTTCCAGGCACGCAGCGCGGCGAAGAAGGCCGGTGTCATCTGACCACCGGCCTTCTCCCCGATCGATCTCAGGCGTTGCGCAGACGACCCCACGCGTGCCAGCGATCGATCTCGATCCACGCGTTCACGCGCTTACCGTCGCGCGCGTGGTACGGCTTGCCCGTGTAGTGGCGAGCGATCCGGTCGATGTCCTCCAGGGACGGATCGTCGATGAGTTCGACGACCCGCCCCTGGAGGCTCACGTGCGTGATCCAGTCCTGCGGATCCATCGCCGACAGGCTCACCCGCGGGTCGTTCCGCAGGTATTCGAGGCGCTTGCGGGTGGAGTCCATGTTGACGAGGATCCGGCCGTCCTCGAAGACGTACCAGGTCGGAACGGACACCGGATGACCGTCCGGGCGCAATGAGCTGATCGTGGCGTAGTTGGGCTGGGCGAGGAATTCGGCGACGGCCTCGGGTACGGGTCGTTTCGGCACGGCACTCCCTTTCGATGCGGCGGACAGGGTCTCGATATCGAGCCTAGGCCGCGATTCCCGGCGAAACCGTCCCCGGTGACGCGGGGTGGACCGACCATGGAGGTCGGGATCCTCGAAAGGAGACGATCATGCCGCGATATCTCTGGCAGGTGAACTACACCGCGGACGGCGCACGCGGGCTGCTCACGGACGGTGGTACGTCCCGACGCGACGCCATCGTCCGGATGGTCGAAAGTGTGGGCGGGACGGTCGATTCGGTGCACTTCGCGCTCGGTGGTCACGATCTGTACGTGCTCGGCGAGGTGCCCGACGAGATCGCGGCTGCGACACTCGAACTCCGCACCATCGCATCCGGTGCCGCGCGCTCCACGCCGATCGCCCTGCTCACGCCCGAACAGGTCGACGAGGCCGCGCGCCGCGACGCGAGTTACCGGACGCCGGGGGCCGCGGACGGCTGACCGCTCGCCTCCCGCGACGCATTGCTGGGTATCGTCTGCTCATCCTGTTGCTTTCTCGAAGAAAGTGAATTCGTGATGAGTGTGCGCCCGGCCCAGCGCAGTGACCACCGCCCGGCCCGCATCCACCCGGCATGGTGGGTCGCCGCGGTGGCCTTCCTCGCGTTGTTCGGCGCCGCCGGCTTCCGGGCGGCACCCGGCGCGCTCATGGTGCCGCTGCACGACGAGTTCGGCTGGTCGACGAGCGTCATGTCGCTCGCGGTGAGCATCAACCTCGTCCTGTTCGGACTCGTCGCACCGTTCGCCGCCGCCCTGATGGACCGGTTCGGCATGCGCCGGGTGATCTCGTCGGCGCTGTTCCTCGTGGCGATCGGCGCCGCCGGCAGTATCGCCATGACCGCCTCGTGGCAGTTGCTTGTGTTCTGGGGACTGCTCATCGGTACCGGCACGGGCTCGATGGCCCTGGTCCTGGCGGCGACCATCGCCGACCGATGGTTCGTCGAGCGTCGCGGCCTGGTGATGGGCATCCTCACGGCCGGTTCCGCGACCGGCCAGCTGGTGATCCTCCCTCCCGTGGCCACGCTCGCGGAGAACGTCGGGTGGCGGCAGGCCTCCCTCGTGATCGCCGCGGCGGCGCTCGTCGTCGTCCCGCTGGTGTGGGCGGTGATCCGCGATCATCCCGACGAGCGCGGCGTCCTGCCCTACGGGGCCGACCCCGAGACCTACGTCGCGCCGGCGCGGGCGACCGGTGGTGCCGTCGGCCGAGCTCTCGAAGGGCTGGTCTTCGCGGTGCGTCACCGGGCGTTCTGGGCCCTCGCGATCGCCTTCGCCATCTGCGGAGCCACCACCAACGGACTCGTCGGCATCCACTTCATCCCGTCGGCCCACGACCACGGCATGCCCACGACCACCGCGGCGAGCCTCATGGCCGCCGTGGGGATCTTCGACATCGTCGGCACCATCGCCTCCGGATGGTTGACCGACAAGTTCGACCCCCGCAAGCTGCTGGCCTTCTACTACACCTTCCGCGGCGTAGGTCTGCTCCTGCTGCCCTGGTTGCTGCAGGAGTCCGTGCACCCCAGCATGATCCTGTTCGTCGTGGTCTACGGCCTGGACTGGGTCGCCACCGTGCCGCCGACTGCGATGCTGTGCCGCCGGATCTTCGGCGACCGCGGAACCATCGTGTTCGGCTGGGTGTTCGCCTCCCACCAGATCGGTGCCGCGGCGGCCGCTTTCGGAGCCGGGGTCATCCGCGACAACCTCGGCACCTACACCTACGCGTGGTGGGCCGGAGCGTCCCTGTGCGCGGTCGCCGCGTCGCTGTCGATTCTCACCAGGGGCCGCGTCGCCACGACCGCACCGATGGGCCGCAACTGAGCGATGCGACCGCGTGTGGATCGTGACGACGCAGGGGCACTATCCGGTTCGGAAGTCGCGCTCGCTACCGGCCCACTCGCGGGCCCACTCGCGCAGTTCCACGGCGCGGATCTTCGAGCCGTTGCCCCCGACCGTGGTGGGCATCCGTTCGATGACATGGATCGCCGTGGGCACCTTGAAGGCGGCGAGGGTCTCGCGGCACCAGGCCCGAAGGGCCTCCGAGGTCGTGTCCGCGGGTGCGCCGTCGGTGGGGACGACGAAACCGATCGCCTCGGTGTAGCCGCCGTCGCCGGTGATGCCGACGACCTTGGCCGTGGCCACGCCGGGATGCTCCGCCAGACGCGTCTCGATCTCGGCGGGGTCGACGAGGAAGCCGCGCAGGCGCAGGACGTCGCCCATCCGGCAGACGTAACGGAAACCCCCGTCGCCGAGGTCGACGGCGAGGTCGCCGCTGCGGAACCAACCGTCGGCCGTGAACGCGCGCGCGGCGGCGTCGGGGTTGCCGAGATAGGCGTCGACGACGTTCGGGCCGCGGAACTGCAGTTCGCCCTGTTCGCCGGCCGGGAGGACCCGATCGTCGTAGGGATCGGCGACCCGCAGTTCGATTGCCGTGTCGACCGCGCGTCCGCCACCGTTCCAACGCACCGATTCCGGATCGTCGGCGTTCCACAGCATCGCGAGGGCGAACACCTCCGACGAACCGAACACACCGGAGGTATGGGTACCGAATTCGTCTCGCAGCCATCGGGCGATCTCGTGGGACCGGCCGAGGAAGTCGGCAATGCCGACCCAGCGCAATGACGACAGATCGACGCGTTCGCCGTCGTGCCAGGCGTCGTAGAGACGGCCGAACAGGTCGTCGGCGCCCACCGCGTGCGTGACCCCGACCTCCCGCATCCGGCGCAGGACCGCATCCGGATCGAAGACCGTCTCCATGAGCAGCGCTCCCCCACCGGCGAGCGCCGCCATCGCGGTACTGAAACCGAAGACACCCGAGACCGGGAGCACGCACAGCGCCACGTCGCCCTCGACGACCTTCATGATCACGGCGTCGGCTCGTCCGTGACGGACGACCGCATTACCGCGGTGCGCGGCCAACTTGGGCACACCGGTGGAACCGGACGTCGTGAACGCCACCGCGATCCGGTCCTCGGGATCGTCGTCGATCCCGGCCGGGGTGAGCGTCGCGGTGTCGGGTGTCTCGGGAGCGCTTGCGCCACGCGTGTCGCCGCTACCGGCCGTCCATGCGCCGCCGCCGAGATCGAAGTCGGCCGGGGACGCCGAGGCGTTCGCCGGTCCGGGTACCACCGCGACCACCGGGGTGGCCACGTCGGGGACGGACGCCGCGGCCTCGGTGAGCCGACCGAACAGGTCGAGTCCGTGGAAAGCGGCCGGCACGGCCACGACGGCAGGTCGCGCGGCGGTGAGGATGTGCGCGACCTCGCGGGTGTTGTAGCGGGTGTTGACACCGATGACGTGGGCTCCGAGCGCGGAGGCCGCGAACTGCCACACGAGTGCGTCGGACCAGTTCGGCAACATCACCGCGATGCACTGGCCCGCGCGCAGGCCGATGCCGTCGAGTTCGCTGCGCACGGCCTCGACCCGATCGCGGAACTCTCCGCGGCTGCGGGCCACCGCCACGTCGTCGACGATGTCGTAGGCGATCGGGGCATCCGGATTCGCGGCGACGAGGCCGTCGAGCAGTGCGGGCAGGGTGTCGGTGCGGGTGGTGGTCACAGCGCTGCCTCCTCGGGAACAGCGACCCGGCGCAGCTCACCGATCCAGGTGTCGGCGAGCGCGGCGAAGTCGTCGATCTCCTCCATCGGATAGTGCCCGATACCGGCCAGTGCCGTGAAGCGGGCGCGTCCGGGAAGTGCGTCGTTGATGGTGTCCGCTGCCCGGGCCACGGCGTCGGGGTCGATCCACGGGTCGTCGACGCCGGCGACGAGGTGGATCGGTGCGGTCACCCGGTCGAGGCGGTCGCGCACGTCGTGGGTTCCCCAGCCGATGAGGTCGGACGACGAGATCTCCGGATCCTCCCGCTTGTGCATGAGCGCGATCGTGTGCGCCTTCGCTTCCGGAACCGAACGTCCCACGGATGCAAGAGTTCCCAGATAGGTGCGCTCGGAGCGCGACGGTCCGGCGACGTCCTCGAGTTCGCGGCGCAGACCGGTGACGTTGACGCGGCCCGGGCCGGGCTCGGCTTCCATCGCCACGGCCCCGGACAGCGGACGGTCCGGGCGGGTCGCGAGTTCGAGCGTGAGCTTGCCCCCGATCGAGCAGCCCATGACGAACGGCCGGTCGATCCCGAGCGCGTCGAGCACCTCGCACAACCAGTCGCCGTAGGTGATCAGGCTCGTGACGGGGCCGCCGGGTGCCGGTTCGGAACGTCCGTGGCCGGGCAGGTCGGGGACGACCACCCGGTAGCCGCGGTCGGCGAGCTCCCGGGCCGCGTGGCGCCACTGCACGCCGCTCTGGCCCGCAGTGTGGATACACAGGACGGTGGGCAGGTCGGTCGCGTCGAGCGCGTTGCCGGATCGTGCGTCGGGAGTGACGATCTCGACGAAGCCGAGCGCTCCGCCGATCTCCAGGTAGCGGGCCTCGATCATGAGCGGGCCTTTCGGGCGAGGGCACGGGCGTGCCCGATGATCGTGTTGAGCGGCTTGGTCAGGCGTAGGTACTCGTATCCGTCTCCGGTGGAGGAGAATTCGCCGCGGATGGCGCGGCGCATGAAGTCGTTCTCCTCGGACAGGACGAGATCGACCCAGGCGTGGTCGGACGCGACGAAGGTGAACGTCGCGCCGTGCGGGGTACGCCGGGTGACGTCGACGATGCGCCCCTTGTAGATGCGCAGGTGCAGTTCGGTCTCGCCGCTGCGCAATCCGATGGTGCCGTCCCAGGTGGACAGCGACGAAGTGAAGTCCCGGTCTTCCGAGAGGCTCTCGGCGAGCAGCACGCCCCAGGCCGGTGTGCAGAAGTCCAGTTCGACAACCGTCGGCTGTTCGTCGTCGAAGGTCCATGTCTCGGCGCCGGATTCGCGCACCGTGCCGGCCTGGTCCACGAGCCGGACGTAGCGGCGCGCGGTCCGTCCGAACACGCGGGTGATCACGGTGTCCGTCGACACGACGTCCGAGGCGGAGACGGGATCGTGTGCGTTCCAGTCGAATCCGGAGGGGACGCCACCGGGAACGGGCGGAACGAGCGAGGCGACGGCCAGGGCACCGAGGACGGGTGAGTTCGGCGGCGCCACCGCACCGGAGGCGGTCAGGACATCGGCCACGGTGCGGGGTTCCGAGGCGGTGCGGTCCCCGACGGTGAGCGGGCGGGTGACGGTGTGTGCGCTCATGCCTGTTCGGGCCTTCCCAGGAGTTCGTCGGAGATGATGCGCATCTGGATCTCGCTGGTGCCCTCGAAGATCTTCGTCAGACGCGCGTCGCGCCAATGGCGTTCGACCTGGAAGTCGGTGGTGTAACCGGCGCCGCCATGGATCTGCACGGCCTCGCTGGTGACCTGCTCGGCCATCTCGGTGGCGACGAGCTTGCACATCGACGCCTCGAGCGAGCACCGCCGGCCGGTGTCGATGTCGGTCGCGACCGAGTACATCAACTGGCGTGCGGCCTCGATGTCGGCGGCCATCTTCGCGATCTTGAACCTCAGATGCTGGAAATCACCGATGGGACGACCGAACTGGCGGCGGGTGTGCACGTACTCGATCGAGTCTTCGAGCGCGGCGCGGGCGAGACCGATGGCGCGGGCGGCGGTGTGGGCGCGGCCCACCTCGAGACCGGAGACGGCGAGATAGAAGCCCTTGCCCTCCTCGCCGAGCATCTTGTCGGCCGGGATGCGGAAGTTGTCGAACGACAGCTCCCAGGTGCTCCATCCGAAGTAGCCGATCTTGCGGACCTTGGTGCCCGAGATGCCCTCGGGGAACACGCCGCGTTCCTTCTCGACGAGGAAGGCGCTGATGCCGCGGTGCGGCTTGGCCGGGTCCTTGTTCGGATCGGTGCGGGCGAAGAGCACGAGGTAGTCGGCTTCGTCGGCGTAGGTGCACCACATCTTGGTGCCGTTGACGACCCATTCGTCGCCGTCGCGCACGGCGCGGCACGAGATGTTCGCGACGTCGGATCCGGCCTCGGCCTCCGACAGGGCGTACGCGCCGAGGTATTCACCGCGTGCGACCTTGGGCAGCAGTGCCGCCTCCTGTTCGGGGGTGAAACCGCCGCCCATGCCGTTGCCGCGGGCGAGCAGACCCGACACGCTCATCCATGCCCGCGACAGCTCCTCGGCCACGAGGCAGTACTCGAAGACGCCGAGCCCGAGGCCGCCGTGTTCCTCGGGGATCATGATCCCGAAGAAGCCGATCTCGGCCATCTCCTTCTTGAGGGAGTCGGGGATGGTGCCCTGGACCGGGTCGAGTTCGTTGGCGACGGGCAGCACCTTCGTCATCGCGAAGTCGCGGGCGAGGTCGCGGATCGCGAGGCGTTCCTCGGTGAGATAGCGCGGGGAATCGGTGCGCGGCTGCGAGGGGCGGTGGGTCATGGGAGGTGCACTCCTTCGATGGACCGGAGTAGGTCATTAACGCTTGTTCACCCAGTACAGCACGGCACCCATGACCCGTCAACGGTTCAGCGCGAATATCCGACCAGATTGAGCGCGTATCCAGCGAAATCGTCGGCGACCTCCTGTGCCGAGAGGGGGCCGCTCTCCCGGAACCAGAGGGGGATGCCGGCGCACATCGTCAGCACCGCGGTGACCCCTTGATGCACTCGTTCGATCGTGAAAAGTCCCTGCTCCACACCGTCTTCCGCGATATCGACGAAGAGTTGTTCCTGCGCGTCGCGTGAGCCCACCACGCGCTTGCGGTCGAGCGGGCCGAGATACCGCAGTTCCGAATTCGCCACCAGGCAGGCCCGCGGATTCCGCGCGGTGTACAGCGCGTGGGCCGCGACCGCCGCGCGCCACCGCTCGGCCGGATCGTCACCGACCTTGCGCAGGGCGTTGCGGGTCGCCGTGAACTGCTCGTCACTCGCGCGGCGGAGAATTTCCACGAGCAGTTCCGACTTGTTCTCGAAGTGGTTGTAGACGTTGGCAGCGCTGCAACCTGCGGCGTTGGCGATATTGCGCATCGTCGCCCCGTGGAATCCGCACTCGTAGAACTCGTCGAGCGCGGTCTCGAGAATCCGTTCCCGAATGGACGAGGACGCACCGTTCGACCGGCTGTTCATCCCTGCACAGTAGGCACACATCGCGCCGACCAGCAAGAACCTTCCCGTTGACGGGCATGCCCACGCTTGTTATGGTCCAGCTCACATGAACGGACGTTAATAAAACGCACAACGGAGGATCTGCTGTGTCCAGTCCCCATCCCGAACCGTCCCTGCTCGACCGCATCACCTACCTCGAAGACCTCGAGGCGATCCGGAAGCTCGATGCGCAGTACTGCCGCCACCTCGACGACGGCAACTGGGACGCGCTCATGGAGCTGTTCACCGACGACGGCGAGTTCGACGGCCTGTCCCACCCGCAAGGAAAGGAGGAGATGCGCACCTTCTTCGCGGGACTCGCCGACGGCGGCCTGACCTCCTTCTGGCACTTCATCACGAACCTCGAGATCGACCTCGACGGTGACCGCGCCACCGTGCGCTCGTTCCTGTGGCAGCCGTGCGTCACCGACGGCACCCCCGCGATCGCGGCCGGTCGCTACAACGACGAGGTCGTCAAGGTCGACGGCCGCTGGCTCTACAAGGTCAAGCAGGTGCGTTTCCACTTCTTCGGACCGCTCGAGGCCGGGTGGGACGAGAACCTCTTCGCGCTCGACAGCGCCCGCGGCGCGGCGGTGCGGGCATGACCGACACCGTGAACGGCGTCCCCACCTCGTCCCCGGAGGACGAGCTCGTCTGGACGCGGATGCTCCGTCTTCCCGAGATCGCCGAGTTGCGTCGCCGACGCGCCCGCGTGACCAACACGCTCGGTGGCATCACCGTCGTGCTGTTCACGTCCTTCCTCGTCGCCTTCATCGGGTTCCCCGACCAACTCGGCGCCACCGTCGTCCTCGGCATCCCGCTGTCGCTGTGGGTGGTGTTCTCCCAGTTCGCCGGAACCTGGGTGCTGGTCTGGGCGTACTTCCGTCTCTCCCGCACCTACATCGGCCCCGCCGTCGACGACGCCGTGGTGGCCGTCGAACGGAACCGTCCCGCATCCGAGGAGGTCGCATCATGACCGGTGACGCCGATTATCTCGCCATCGCGATCTGCAGCGCCGTCATCTCGCTGACCCTGTGGGTGACCTTCGCTGCATCCCGGCGTGCGAAGAGCGCCGACGGATTCTTCGCCGCGGGTCGCTCGATCTCCAGCTGGCAGAACGGATTCGCCATCGCGGGCGAATTCATCTCCGCCGGCAGCTTCCTCGGCACCACCGGCCTGATCTTCTCCAAGGGTGTCGACGGAACCGTCATCCTGTTCACGTCCGTCATCTCGTTCCTGCCGGTGCTGTTCCTCCTCGCGGAGAAGATGCGCAATCTCGGCAAGTACACCCTCGCCGACGTCCTCGTCTTCCGGACCGACTCGCGGAACGTGCGGGTCGCGGTCGCGCTGAGCACGATCGCCACCGGCACCTTCGTGCTGCTCGCCCAGCTCGTCGCCGCGGGTGTGCTCCTCGAATCCGTCTCGGGCATCCCGTTCTGGCTGTCGGTGGTGGTCGCCGGATCGCTCATGGGCATCTACGTCTTCGTGGGCGGCATGCTCGCCACCACCTGGGTGCAGGTCATCAAGTCGACGATCCTGTCGGTGCTCGCGATCATCGTGTGCTTCGGCATCCTGGCGCAGTTCGGGTTCGCATTCCCGAAGGTCCTCGACGCCGCAACCGACAACGCCGTCGCGGGCGACGCGATCCTGTCCCCCGGCCTGATCTTCGGCCAGACCAGCGCGATCAACCTCGTCTCCTACGCGCTCGCGTTCGCCCTGGGCACCGCCGGGATGGCGCACATCCTCATCCGGTTCTTCACCGTCCCCGAGGCCACGACCGCACGGCGTTCGCTCGGCTGGACCGTCGCGCTGTGCAGCCTGTTCTATCTGATCGTCATCGTGATGGGCTTCGGCGCCGCGGCCGTGCTCGGACCGAACGGCACCGATCTCGTCGGGCCCGGCGGCAACCTCGCAGCACCCGTGCTCGTCACCGAACTCGGTGGCGGAGCCGGCACGGTCGGTGGGTCCATCGCGCTCGCACTCGTCGCCGCGGTCGCCTTCGCGTCCATCGTCGCGGTGGTCGCCGGTGTCGTGATCTCCGCGGCCGGCACCTTCGCCCGCGACGTGTGGCCGGCGGTCACGCGGAAGGAACCGATCGAGAATCTCGACGCGGACGAGCAGGCCCGGGAGGACCAGGCCCAGGCCCGCATCGCCCGGTACGGGGCCGTGTCCTTCAGCGTCCTCGCCATCGGCCTGGCCATGCTCATCGGCGACGACACCAACATCACCTTCTTCATGGGCATGGCGTTCATGGTGGCCGGCAGTGCACATCTGCCCGCTCTCGTGCTGAGTCTGAACTGGCGGCGCTTCAACGCCACCGGCGCGGTCTGGGGTGTGCTCACCGGTCTCGTCTCGACGGTCGTGAGCCTGATGTTCACCGAGGCCCTGTGGATGGGCAGCGGCCCCGCTCCCCTGACCATCCAGCTCCCGGTGATCGTCACCATGCCGCTCGGCATTGCAGCGTGCGTGATCGGATCGATCGTCGGCGAGAAGCGTCGGGGACGAGGCCGCCTCGAGGACGAGAAGTTCGCGGAGATGCTGGTGCGCGCGGAGACCGGCATCGGCGCGGAGGTCGCCGCCACGCACTGATCCGTCAGCGATATTTCGGGTTCGCGACCTTCAGCCGGTTCGCGGCCAACCCCCTGATCACCTCGGCGACCTGCGGGTCGTCGAGGTGATCTCGTCCTGCACGCACACCGAGGGCGAGTTCGGCTTCGGAGCGGTAGCCGAGCCCGGCGAGCCGCACCCGATAGGTCTCCCGCACCGCCGGGGCGAAGATGGCCTCCCGCGCGGCGATGCCGAGGACGTGCGCCGCCACCCGGCTCCGGTAGCGGGTCTTCGCATCGGCGCCCGCCCCGGCCTCCAGGACGAACTCGCGCACTGCCCCGAGCAGCTCCTCGATGGGCGGTGCCCCGAGGAACTGTGGGGTGGCAGGCGGAGTCTCCGTCTCGTCGTGGGGAGGGACGTCGAGCAGGTCCAGCAGGTCGTGTTCGCACTCGGCGACGCGGCGGCCGATGGCGAGCAGTTCGAGGGTGTTGTCGCCTCCCGTCGCCGCAGCGGCGGCCTGCATCCGGCAGATCACCGCCCACCGCAGCGAGCCGTAGACCTCCCACCAGTGGACGACCTCGGGATCGGGACTCTCGCCCGACTCGTCGGCGTACCCCCGGAACAGGTCGTCGCGGGAACCGAACCCGCCGACCGGATGCGGCGAACCGAAACGCCACGTCCGGGTGCACAGCCACCCCAGGTCCTCCATCGGATCACCGACGTGCGCCAGTTCCCAGTCGAGCACCCCGCGCACGCCCTCCGCGTCGACGAGGAGGTTCCCGTTGCGGAAGTCGCCGTGCACGAACGCCTTCCCGGTCGCCGGTGGACGGTTGCGGAGGAGCCACGCGAACGCGGCCTCGAGCGTCGGCACGGGGTCGCCGTTGGTGAGGTACTCGTCGAACAGGGAGGTCAGCGGGTCGTGTTCCGGCAGGTTCGGTACGGCCTCGATGTCCATGCGGTGGATCCGGGCGAGGATGCGTCCGAGTTCGTAGGGCAGTGCGGCGCGGACCTCGGCCAGATTCTCGTCGCGCAACAACTTCTGCGGCAGTGCCTCGCCGGGCACCTTCGACATCATGAGGTAGGCGCCGATCCCGGGGTGCGGTTCGTCGCCGCTGCGGTCGATCACGTCGGGCACGGGCACGCCGACGCGGGCGGCCTCGTCGAAGGACGCCGCTTCCATGGCGATCCTGCGTGCGTCCTCGCGTCCCGGCGGGTCGCGGCGCAGGATCAACTCCCGGGTGTCGCCGGTGGCCGACGCCGCGGTGATCGCCCACGTCTCGCGGCTGGCACCGCCGGTGAGCCGTTCGATGCGCCGCAGCGTCCAACTGCCGTCGAGTACCGACGAAAGACGCTTCGTCAGTTCGTCTTTCAATTCACCGCTGACGCCACCCACCGCGACCTCCCCTGTTCGGTTTCCTGCGGTGGATACTCCCACGGTGATCCGCGGTGTGCGAGCACTTCCACCGCGACGTCGCGGAGTGTCAGGCGGCGAACCCCACCGCCCCGATGACCGGGATGATCGTCATGAAGACGATGGCGATCGCGAAGAGCGTGATGGTGATCTTCTTGTCCCAGCGCGATCGCGTGCCCGTCGCGGCGAGCATGAAGAAGACGAACCCCACGCAGATGGATCCGATACCGATGACGACGGGTGTTTCCAACATGGCTCCATCATCGCCCATCACGGGAGCCCTCTATTTCGTATTACACTATTGGTATGGCTGACGAGACGATCGACGGCACCCCCGGCACCGAGGAGATGATCGAAGGGTGGGCCGACGAAGCCGAAGCCGGCTACGACGTCGCCGCTTTGCGTAAGCGTGGTCGCCCGACCATCGGAGAAGGTCCCGCAACGGTGGTGCCGGTCCGTATGGACGAAGCATTGCTACAGGCGCTGAACGCGCGGGCAGAGAAAGAGCATGTGTCCAGATCGGAAGCGATTCGGGAAGCGATCCGCGCCTGGATTCAGGTCGCGTGAGGGTACACCGGTCTGCCCGCAAGCACGGAATCGACGAAGTCTGCGGATCAGCGGTTGAGCTGCGTGATCCGTCCGGTCAGCAGCGTGGCGAACGCCGTCCACGCCGAGTACGGAGCCAGCGCGGCACCTGCAGCCGGATTCGCCTCGGCCGTCCGGCGCGTCAGATCCGCGGTACTGGCGGCGAGCAGAGCGGCGACCACAGTGGCAGGCATCAACCGATGCCACTTGAAGAACACCCACGACCACGACGCGTTGAGGACGAGATTCGTGGCCAGAGCCGCGATGTAGTTGCGACGACCCGCGTAGTCGTCGGCGTCGGTGTACTCGTCGATCGCGACGGCCGAGGTGACAGCGATATCGGCGTACAGCGCCGTCCAGACGATCGGGAACGCCGCGGCCGGAGGCTGGAAACCGGGCTTGCGCAACTTGCGGTACCACCGGGAGTTCGTGTCCTGGGAGGCGATCGATCCGACGATCGCGGTGGTCGTGGTGGCAGCTGCGGTCGCGAGGACGGTACTGAGTCTCATGTCTGTCGGCTCCTGTGGATGACGGTTGATCGTCGGCTACCCGAGCCGAAGGCGCACGAAACGGACACCTCGGTAGGGTGGCGGGCCGGGAGGTCGACATGAGTGGATTGCAGCAGGTCGGCGACGGGGTCTGGGCGTTCGTGCGCACCCCCGGCGGCTGGGGTGAGGCCAACACCGGGTTGGTCGTCGCACCGGGAACGGCGTCGCTGGTCGTCGACACCGCATGGGACGTCGCATGGGCGCAGCGCATCGCCGAGGCGCAGGCACCGCTGGTCGCCGATGCTCCGATCACCGACGCGGTGAACACCCACAGCGACGGTGACCACTGGTGGGGCAACGACACGCTGCCGCCCGATGCGCGGATCACCACCAGCGCCGCCGCACTGGACGGGATGCGCGAGGATCTTCCACCGCGCGCCCTCACCGTGCTGGCCGGCACGGGCTCCAGGATCCGGCGCGTCCCCGGCCCCATCGGTGCGGCCGGTGCCTACATGGCGCGGGTCCGCGGCGGTGCCCGATTCCCGCGCCGCACCCCGCGGATGCCCGACACGACCTTCGCGACCGCCACCTCACTGGACATCGGTGGCCGCACGATCGAACTCGAGCAACTCGGACCATGTCACACGGCCGGCGACCTCGTCGTCCGCGTGGCCGATGCCGGAGTCGTCTTCACCGGCGACCTGTTGTTCATCGGGTCGACGCCGATCCTGTGGCACGGCCCGCTCGACAACTGGTTGTCGGCGCTCGATCGACTGCTCGGCTGGGACGCCGCGGTGTACGTGCCCGGACACGGACCGACCTGCGGCGAGGCGGAGATCCGAACGCTGCGCGACTACTGGCTGTGGCTGCGCGACGCCGCCCACGATCATCACCGGGCCGGACTCACCCCGCTCGAGACAGCACGGAAACTCGTGCGCACGAGAGACTTCGATGCGTGGCGTCACTGGGAGTCGCCCGAGCGCATCGCCCTGAACCTGAGCACCCTGTTCGACCAGTGGAACGGCAATCCACCGGCGCCGCCCACCGTCACACGTCGCGTCACAGCCTTCGTCGCGGCCGAAACCCTGTTGCGCGAAGGATCATTCGAGGCGTCCTGACCGCCGGTCAGGACAGGTGCTTCGGCTCCGGGGTCGTCTTGTGCGACCAGTCCGACCCCACGGGCGCGGTTCCGAGCGCGTCCGGGCACTCGTCGCGTCCGGCGGGCGCCAGGGAGATCACGATCGACTTGTAGGTGGGGCAGTTGCTCTTCAGTGCAGTCGAATCGAGCGGGACGAGAGGGTTGGTCTCCGGGTAGTAGGCGGCCGCGCTTCCTCGTGGCAGGTCGTACTCGACGATCCGGAACCTCTTGGCGCAACGGTCGCGGTCGTCACCGTCCCACCGCGTGAAGAGGTCGACGAAGTCCCCGTCGTCGAAACCCAGGGACGCGATGTCGTCCCGGTGCATGAACACGACGCGACGGCCGCCCTCGATCCCGCGGTAGCGGTCGCTGAGGCCGTAGATGGTGGTGTTGAACTGGTCGTGGCTGCGCATCGTCTGCAGCAGCAGATGCCCCGGCGGAACCTGAACCACTTCCACCGGCGAGACGGCAAATTCCGCCTTGCCCGAATCGGTATCGAAGGTCCGGGTGTCGCGGGGCGGATGCGGCAGGATGAACCCTCCCGGACGCCGGACGTTGACCTCGTAGCCTTCGCAGCCGGGGACGACGCGGGAGATGCGCGATCGGATGTTCGCGTAGTCATCGCGCATCGCCTTCCAGTCGATCCCGTAGCGGTCGCCGAGCGTGGCCTCTGCGATGCCGGTGATGATCGCGACCTCCGAACGCACGTGCTCGCTGGGCGGTTTCAACGGTCCTCGGGAGGCGTGGACCGCGCACGTCGTGTCCTCGACCGACACGAACTGCGGTCCCGAGGTCTGGACGTCCTTGTCGGTGCGTCCGAGCGTCGGAAGGATCAATGCCGTTCTGCCGCAGACCAGATGGGAACGATTGGGTTTCGTCGAGATGTGCACGGTCATGTCGATACCGGACATCGCCTCCGCGGTGACAGCAGTGTCGGGTGCCGCCTGCACGAAGTTGCCGCCGAGGCCGAGGAAGAACCGCACCTTGCCGTCACGCATCGCCTTGATCGAATCGACCGTGTCGTAACCGTTCTCGCGAGGAGGATCGAAACCGAACTCCTTCTCGATCGCGTCGAGGAAACTCTGCGGCGCGCGTTCCCAGATTCCCATCGTGCGGTCGCCCTGGACGTTCGAGTGTCCGCGCACTGGCATGAGCCCCGCACCGCGCTTGCCGATGTTGCCCTGCGCGAACGCGAGATTGCAGATCTCCTTGATGGTCGCAACGGCGTTGCGGTGCTGGGTGATACCCATGGCCCAGCAGAAGACCGTCGCCTTCGAGCGGCGCAGCATCTGGGCGGCCTCGGTGATCTGCTGGCGCGACAGGCCGGTCGCGGCGACCGCCTCGTCCCAGTCGATGTCCCGGACGTGTTCGACCCATTCGTCGAATCCCCGCGTGTACTGCTGCACAAAGTCGTGGTCGAGCGCGTCCCATTCGACGAGCAGCGACCCGAACGCCTGCAGCAGTGCGAGGTCGCCGTTGACCTTGATCGACAGATGCAGGTCGGCCAGGTCCGTTCCCCGCCCGAGCACGCCGCGCGGCGTCTGCGGGTTACGGAAGTTGACCAGGCCCGCCTCGCGCAGCGGGTTGATCGTCAGGATCTTCGCGCCGTTCTGCTTGGCCTCTTCGAGTGCGGTGAGCATGCGCGGGTGGTTCGTGCCGGGGTTCTGCCCCTGCAGGATGATGAGCTCGGCGTTGTGCACGTCGTCGAGCGTCACGCTGGCCTTGCCGATGCCGATCGATTCCTGCAGCGCGATGCTCGTGGACTCGTGGCACATGTTCGAGCAGTCGGGCAGGTTGTTGGTCCCGAACGCCCGCGCGAACAGCTGGTACACGAACGCCGCTTCGTTCGACGCGCGCCCGGAGGTGTAGAAGGTGGCCTGATCAGGGCTGTCCAGTGACTTCAGCTGCTCTCCGATGAGCGCGAAGGCCTCGTCCCACTCGATCGGGGTGTAGTGCGTGGCACCGGGCCTCTTGACCATCGGGTGTGTGATGCGGCCCTGCTTGCCGAGCCACAGTTCGCTGTGTGCGGCGAGCTCGTCGATGCTGTACCTGGCGAAGAAGCCTGGGTCGGCACGTCGCTTGGTGCCCTCCTCGGCGACGGCCTTGGCGCCGTTCTCGCAGAATTCGGCGATCTTGCGATGACCAGGGTCCGGGTCGGGCCACGCACAGCTCGGGCAGTCGAACCCTTCGGCCTGGTTCAGCTCGAGCAGCGTCTCGGCCGAACGCACCAGTCCCATCTGTTCGAGGGATCGCTTCATTGCCACGGCGACGCCGGTGACGCCGGCGGCAGCCTTCTTGCGATCTCCGACCTCGAGGTCGGCCTCGTCGTAGTCGGACTGCAGGTCGCTCTTCCGCATTCGCTCACCTCTCACCACGCACAGTTCTGCGCGGCGGGTACCCGTGGTGTCCGCCCCTCGAAACCACGATCGGTTCCCGCTCCGAGACCACTGATCGGACGTACCCTCGGAGAATGGGATGGTCGAAAACGCTCGGTATCCCGGCCGCTGCGGCGGCCGCCGTCGGTGCCTACGATCTTGTGCAGAAACGACATTCGCTGCTGCGGAACTTCCCGATTCTCGGGCATGCGCGTTACGTCCTCGAGTCGCTGGGACCCGAACTGCGGCAGTACATCACGACGAACAACGACGAGGAACGTCCGTTCAACCGCGACCAGCGCAGGTGGATCTACGCGTCGTCGAAGAACGTCACGAACACCTTCGGTTTCGGCAGCGACAACGACATCGAGTACACCGACGGGTACACGATCATCAAGCACCGCACCTTCTCGGACCTACCGCCGTCGGCCGCACCTCACGGTGGCGAGAAGGTCTCCATTCCGTCAGCAAAGATCCTCGGTGGTGCCCGCGGGCGCGCCCGCGCCTTCCGCCCCGGATCGTTCGTCAACATCTCCGCAATGAGCTTCGGCTCGCTGTCCGGTGCCGCCGTCGAGGCGCTCAACCGAGGTGCCGGCGCGGCCGGGTGCCTGCAGAACACCGGCGAAGGTGGCCTGACGAACTACCACCGCAACGGCGGAGAGTTGATCTTCCAGATCGGCACCGGCTACTTCGGGTGCCGCGACGAGGACGGCCACTTCGACCTCGCACGGCTGAAGCGGGTCGTCGAATCGGCACCCATCCGTGCTCTGGAGATCAAGCTCAGCCAGGGTGCCAAGCCGGGACTGGGCGGGCTGCTCCCCGGAGCCAAGGTCACCCCGGAGATCGCCGAGGTCCGCGGAATCCCCGTCGGCAAGGACTGCGTGAGCCCCTCCCGGCACACGGAGTTCCACGACATCGACAGCCTGCTCGACTGGGTCGAACTGCTCGCTGCCGAGACGGGGCTTCCCGTCGGCATCAAGTCCGCTGTCGGCGACACGACCTTCTGGGACGAACTCACACGGCGGATGAGCGAGACCGACCGCGGCGTCGACTTCGTCACCATCGACGGAGGCGAAGGCGGAACCGGCGCAGCACCATTGGTATTCGCCGACGCGGTCTCGCTTCCGTTCCGCAGCGGTTTCGCCCGGGTCTACGCGACGTTCGCCGAAGCCGGCCTGACCGACGACGTCACCTTCATCGGCGCCGGCAAGCTCGGTCTGCCCGACAACGCGGTGGTAGCGATGGCACTCGGCTGCGACATGGTCAACGTCGCCCGCGAACCGATGTTCTCCATCGGATGCATCCAAGCCCAGAAATGCCACACCGACCGCTGCCCCACCGGCGTCGCCACACAGAACCGCTGGCTCACCCGAGGACTCGACGTCCCGACCAAGGCCGACCGCGTCGCCGACTACATCGAAGCCCTACGCCGCGACGTGTTCAAGATCGCGCAGGCCACGGGAGTGGCGCATCCTGGCCTGATCACCGTCGACGACATCGAGATCGCCGACGGCAACCGGCACGCGATCACCCTGCGCGAGATGTACGGCTACCGGGACGGATGGGGCCTGCCGTCGGAGGCCGATCGGGAGGAGATCGCGCGGCTGATGACCGCGGAAGCGGTGACGACGCCGGGTGGGACTGAGGCGTCGACAGCGACGTCGTAATCACTTGGGGATCAAGCGATCGAGAGCACCCCGACCGATGAGATCTCGTTACGTCAACCGTCACCGTACGGTCGATGCGGGTCGGGTACATGATGAGTGACCTGCACGGATATCTCGCGCCGGGGCACGGCATATCCCGCAGCCGATGACATTCCGGGATGAGTGAGGGCACCCGGGGGCAGACGGTAGGTGCGCTGTCCTCATACCGGTAGAGGGCGAGCAGCCCCCTGACATTTCTGAGCCGACTACCCCGAATCGGAGGCGGGCCCGACCTTCTGCCGGGGGCGGTTGCGTCCGTTCCAGGCTCGGTACCCGTGCAGGCCTTCATCGACGAGAACACCGTCCGCGGCATCATGGTCGTCGCTGCGGTCGCGGACCCGTCGTCCCTCGAGCACGCCCGCCGCACCCTGGCGGGGTTACGGATGAAAGGCCAGGAGCGGATCCACTTCAAGTCCGAACGAGATTCTCGGCGGCGTGCGATCTGCTCGGCATTGGTGACCTTGAATGTGCAGGTACGCGTCTATCACGCTGCTGGTCTTACACCCAGGCTCGGACGTCCGCGCTGCCTCGAGACATTGGTGGGGGACCTTGCCGAGCTGCCGGTGTCTCGACTGGTCCTCGAGCAGGACGATTCGACCGTCAAGTCCGACCGGCGGGTCCTGTTCGAGGCGGCCGGCAAGCACGGGATCCGCGAGCAGCTGACCTATCACCATCTGCGCGCCAAGCAGGAACCGATGCTGTGGATTCCCGATGCGGTCGCATGGTGCCTGGCCAAAGGCGGTGAGTGGCCCGATCGGGTCCGCCCGTTGATTACCAAGACCGTGACGGTGCGGTAGAAACGCGAACCCGGCTCACCAACCGTCCGGAAGGCTGCCGGGTTCACTTCACCAGAGCTACTGCCCTGGGCTTCATCTACGATGCCAGAGCCCACGAACAGGCGCAACCCGGTGCGTAATGCGCAATCGCGTGCGTACCTTCCGTAACCGTGTTTGAGCGAGTAAGCGCTCTGTTCGAACTCGTCCGGTACCTGGACGATCCGCAACCCTTGCGCCAGAGCCGATCTGAGGCCGGCCGACCGGTGGCGTCTTACAGGCCCTCCAGCACTTCCATCAGATCCTGAAGTAGTGCATCGGCGCGGGCTTCGATGTCGTCGAAGACGTCGGTGAGGTCGTCGAGGCTTTCGTGGTCGCGGCGGCGGGCGGCTGTGCCGCGATCGTAGTAGTCGGGGTCGAGGGCGATGTCCGGCTCGACGCAGGCGTCGACATCCTCCTGCGGGGGAACAGGTAGCACCCGGCGCGTCGGGGCGCGACCCGACAGGTGTGCCCGTACCGACATCGATACCGACTGCGGGGTCATCGGTTGCGCGTGCGGCAGGTGTCCCCATCGGTCGAGCGGACACAGCAGCGGTTGCCGGGTCTGCTGTGTATCGAGCGGATCGGTGACGATCTCGCTCGGGTCGGTGAGGTGATGACGCAACAGATGCGTGCCCGGGTACTGGTCGAGAAACGCCTGAATCTCCGCTCACCGCCGATAGATCTCGACCGCGTAGTTGTCGCCGGTCTCGGGATCCGGTGTGAGACGGAAGCGTTCGCCAGCCCGGGTGGTGACCACGAGAGTATCCCCGTCGAATCGGATGTCGCAGCGGCGCAGCCGGGTGATGTCGGTGAAGGTCATCCCAGTGGCGGCGAGAACCAGGAGCAGGGCATCGCGGCGGCCGAACAGTCCACTCGGCCACCCTTCGGTGGGTAGTTCGGTCGCTCGCTGCAGTAACAGGCGGGCGAGCCGGTCGAGGCGCGAAGTGCGGGTGGTGTCGAGGTGCCGGCGCACCGTCTCGGTCCTCCCCGGCGGCGGGTAGCCGTGCCCGGTGTGGACGGCGTTGATGGCTGAGAGCCGGCGCCGCTGCGTCGCGACCGCGGCAGGGTGCTCATGCAGAAACAGCGCCAGGGTGTCGGGCGTGGCGGGGATGGGCGGGTGGTCGGCAGCGGCGCACCAGTCGGCGAACAGCGCCCAGTCGTGGCGGTAGCGACTCGGGACGCGTAGGCCCAGGGCGGCATCGTGAAGCTCGTCGCGGCCGTGGACTATTCGGTCGGTGCTGGTCACGCGCCTCACAACCCGAGATTTGTCACGGCGTTGCCGATGAGTGGGGCGTGTTCGCGGGCGTAGGTTTCGAGCATGGCGGGGGTGCTGTGTCCGGTCTGGCGCATGATCGCGTGCGCGCTCGCGCCGTTGCGGAAGGCCTGGGTAACGAACCCGGCCCGCAATGAATGCCCACCGAGCCGCTGGACGATGTCGGGGTCGTAGCCGGCCTGCGCGGCGCGGCCGAGTCCGACGAGGTCGACGCAGGGACATCGGAGGGGTCCGGGCGGCGCATCAGCAGGTCATCGGGCACGATTCGGGAGCCTACCGTCCCGTTCGGACAGGTTCCCACCGGAAAACGCGTTCAGCAGCGGTTTCGACGGTGATGGTGCGCTAATGGCAATTAGCGCACCACCGAACGGATTTGACGTAAGCAGCCAAACTCCAACGCTTATTCCTGACCCAGTTCTTCCCCCCGGAAATAGAGCGCCCCAACTCCTCCAGTCCCCATCCGAACCGGTCGGTCCACATCAGATGCATCGAGACGAAGCCACAATGTTAAATTCATTCTCTGTCAACAGGTTTCGGCACACGTGCCGCGCCATTCCTTGCCGAACGTACGGTGGATCAGACGGTCGATGTACTGCGCCAAGAACTAAGAACTTGTTGTGTCAATCAGTAATTTTGGTCGCTTCCCTCGGACTGCGGATCGAGGCGCTTCGGTGGCCTGCTCGCGCGGCCTATCGACACGAACCATGGCTCCCGGATATCTACAGTCGTCGGCGGATGCCGATCATCTCCCCGACCTGATGACGCGGGTTCCGGGAGATGGCCGACCCCTCGTGCCGACGACAGGACCTTCCCGGGTGGCAGCACGCCGGCCCAGCACGCGACGGCCTCTGTGCCGTAAATCGCTTCCCGGCATGATCTTGACGGATAATCGGAGTGATCCACGATCCATGGTGGTAACGGACCGATGGAGCTTGCCTCCCGGTGACGAGGTCGCGCGCGGGCCGTTGATCGATCACACCGCTTCCGATCTGGCCTGCACAGGTATGCGGACGTGGGTCGGTACGGACGCGGCAGGAAAGCTCAGTAATCCCTCTGGAGCGGTCTGTCCCTGCGCCTAACCACATTGAGGCATGCACGGCACGTACGCATGCATGATGGGGTGGTGCCGGACATCGATGTAGAGCCATATCTCGAGGCCCTCGTGGAAACTGCTCGGGACGTGCTCGGTGCGGAGTTCGTCGGGGCGTACGCGGCCGGGTCGCTGGCCCTGAACGCCTTCCACCCCGGCCGCAGTGACATCGACATCGCCCTGCTCTGCCGCGACCCGCTGAGCGAAGCGGTCAAGCGGGAGTTGATCGCTCGACTGCGGCACAACGCCCTGCCATGTCCGGCCCGGGGATTGGAACTGGTCGTCTACACCGTGGCTACCGCACAGTCGGGCACCGGAGAACCGGGCTTCGAACTCGAGTTGAACGACGGTCCGGCCATGGCTTTCCGGCAGACCCTTCGACCTGCAGACCGCCCGGCAGCCGACGGGACGTTCTGGTACGGACTGGACCGCAGCATCCTGCGCCAGAGCGGCCGAGTCCTGGCGGGGCCGCCGGCCTCGGAGACATTCGCCGAGCTACCGCCGGAGGAGCTACGGAGCCTACTGGTCGACTCGCTGGACTGGTGGATGGCATTGCCCGGCCCGGCCGACGACCAACCTGCACCCGGCTCCGATGACGCGGTCCTCGGAGCCTGCCGCGCGCTGGTCCGACACCGCTACGGAAGGTGGTTGTCCAAAGTCGACGCCGGCCGGCGGCTACTCGAGGGCGGCTACCAGCCCGCCGAGACGATCGAGCAGTCCATCACAGCACGCTCCGGTGAGTCGCCACCCTCGGGCCGGCAAGCGCGGACGTTCCAGGAAGGCGTGTTGCGCGAACTCTTGGCCGCGACCGACAGGTCGGCATGACCCTTGTCCAGATCGGCCCTCTTACGGCCTCGCTCTGCGTCGCGAATCTTTAACTCGCTTCCAGTCACACCGGTTCGGTCGACGGCGTCCGTGCTCTCGTTCTCGAGATACACGATGCGGGCCGGGATTCCGCGAACTGTGGAGTCGGCATGATGCGCGAGGGAAAGCGCACGAGGCCACGGAGTTCCGACATGCCGCCATCGACGATCTCGTCCCCGAGTACAACGCATCCGACGTTCGCAGCGCACTCGGGCATCAGTTGGTCGTGTACCAGGCCTCTGCCAGTTCTACCGGTGACGACGAACTCCGCCTGTTGAGGGACTTGCAGCGACCGCCGATCGCTCATAGTTCCTCGTTCCGGACCCCGTGGCTTTCGACATCATTACGGTGGTGCATAGCCGACCGCAGTAGCCAGGAGGATTCGTCCCATGAGTACGTCCGACGACTGGAACGCGCAGGTGATCGCCGAATTCAGGGCCAACGAAGGCCGCGTCGGCGGCAACTTCGAGGGAGCGCCCATGGCGCTCGTGCACCATCGTGGCCGCAAGACCGGCCGGGAGACGGTGACTCCTACGCTGTATCTGCCGGATCCTGAGGATGCCGCGACGACGTACGTTTTCGCAAGCAAAGGGGGTGCCCCCTCCCATCCGGCCTGGTACTACAACCTCACCACCGCGGGACGGGCAGAGGTCGAGATCGGCACCGAGACCTTCGAGGTCACGGTAGAAGAGATCACCGGCGCCGAGCGCGACCGTATCTATGCCGAGCAGGCCCGTCGTTACCCCGGCTTCGCCGAGTACGAGGAGAAGACCCGTGGCGTGCGGACCATTCCGGTCCTCGCTCTCCACCGAAGCTGACCTCCCCAGACCAAAGTACCGACAGAGTCCCCTTCGAAATGCCCTAACCCTGCGGGCAGAGTGCGGCGATAACCGTGCGCGCCAACCAGTCCGCGTACCGGTCGAGTGTCCATCCCCGTTCGAGGACCAAGCGTTCGTAGGTGTCGATCACCAGGTAGTTCCACAGCACATCGCGGACCTCGTCGTGTTCGATGTCGTCGCGGAGCTGACCCGTCGCCATCAGGTACCTGCCGACCATCGTCGCCGCGGCCAGCCCCTCCTCGCTCAGTTGCTGCCACACCGGGGTGAGGGAGTCGTCCACGTGTCGTCCGTCGCGGATGAGGATCTGCACCTTCGCCGAGCGGTGTTGCCGGTGTGCCAGTGCGTGAATGAACATGTCGATCTTGCGGCGCACATCCGGCTCGGCAAGCATCGCCTGCTGCTCCGGACGTTCGGCAACCGATACCGGCTCGTCGTCACCGGCGATCACGAAATCGAAAACTGCCTTCGCCAGAGCCGCCTTGCTCCCGAAAGTCTTGTACAGACCCTTCACCGAGACGCCCGCACGGTCGGCGACCGTGGCGAGGGTGGTGGCTCGAAATCCGTCGCGTTCGAACAATTCCTTGGCAGCCACGACCACAGCACGGCGTCGAACACGGGCCTGTTCGCGCCTGCCGGAGGCGTCGTACGGCCTCTTGACTTCGGCCACTCACACTCCGATACTTTGAGTACAACCTGATTGAACCGAATATATCAGGATTGCTACCGCGCAGCACGCCATCGCATCCCGAATGTCGTCGGGTCGTGAAGCAACAAGCGCTCCGGTTCCGTTCGCACGACAGTGCGACCGCGATGTACATACAGATCATCGGAGAACATCGGATTGGAATGTAATCCACTGAATCCCAATCAGATCCACCCATCGACCATTCGACACACACGACGAACAGGAGAGGGCCATGAACGTCGATCAGCATGAGCCCGCCGATACACGGAGCATGGGAATCGTCCACAGCGCTCTGCGCCGCGACCTGGAACGACTCCGGCTGACACTGGAAACCGAACCGTTCCCGGACGGGAAACGTCGACGAGCACTCGCCGAGCACATCGGATGGCTGATGCACGCTCTGCACCTGCATCACAGCGCGGAGGACGCCGGACTGTGGCCGCTGATCCGTGCGAAGAATCCCTCCGCAAGGGCTCTGCTCGACCGAATGGAGACCGATCACGGGCAGATCACCCCCGCTATGAGCGTCCTGGAAGAAGCTGCCCGAGCATACGGTCGGGACGCGTCTGCACGGACACACGTACTCGACGCCCTGGCCGGATTGAACGAAGTCCTGTTGCCCCATCTGCAGCGTGAGGAATCGGAGATGATGCCGGTCGTCGCCGCGACCATCACCATATCCGAATACCGCGACGTCGAGAACGAGTACTTCGTGAAGCCGAAGGGCGTCGCCGAACTGGGCGCCGAAGCACCCTGGATCGTCGACGGCGCGACCCCGGAGGATCGCGACGTGATCCTTCACGTCGTCCCCACGGTCCCACGGTTCATCATCATGCAGACCTTCGGCCGCATCTATCGGCGCAAGGTCGCACGGTTGTGGAGGGACGAACCGGCGGCCGCTGTGCCGCCGATCAAGGTCACTGCACCACGCAGTGAAGCAAGTACGAGCAGAGACTCCGACAGCCGACATCTCGCCTCGTAGGAGCGGGCACGTACTTCGGTGTCTTCGACCCCGCTGAGCGGGGCCGGAGCCACCGAGATCCCGNCCCGCCGACATGCGCCGGCGGGATCTCCCGTGACCGGCCACCAGGCCGGAAAGAAATTCGCAATAGGGGCTACTTACGCCCCGCCTGCCACTGCATGCCCCACCCGAACGCGCGGTCGAGGTCGGACTGGCTGCCGTCGATGTACTGCACGAGACGCTCGACGGTGATGCCCTGCCCGGTGTTCTGCAGCATCGCGATCGCGCAGATGCGCGCGCTGTTGTTCGGCGAGTCCAGACGCACCTCGATCTGCGGACCCGACGGCGGGGTCAGCGTCACGACGCCGTCCACGGCAGCCCAGTTCGGCGCGCCCTCGTAGATCATCGCGAAGATCAGCACACGCTTGAACAGTTCGGGGCGCTCGAGGTTGACGTGCATGTTCTCGCCACCGGTGTTCGAGCCGGTGCGGTCGTCGCCGTCGAGGTGGATGTACGGCGGGGTGTTCAGCGCGCCGAAGCTGTTCCCGAGTGCCTGGATGACTCCCTTGGATCCGTCGGCGAGTTCGAACAGGCAGCCGAGGTCGAGGTCCACGCCGCCGCTCGCACCGGTGAGCTTCGCGAGGAAGCCCTTCTTCTGCTCACCGCGCGACCAGTTGAGGTTCACCCGCGTGACGCCCTGCACGGACCCGGCCTTCGACAGGCTCACGGTCGGGGATTCCTTGGTGAGGTTGATCTTGCTCAGGTTGACGCCGCCGGCGTTCTGCTCGGGCTTCTTGTTGTAGTCGATGGCCATGTCGAGCCTTTCGTCGGAGTGGCTGCGCGCGGTTGCGCACGGGATGGGAAAGCGACGGGAGCCCCCGATCCGAGGTGTCGGATCGAGGGCTCCCATCGGCATGTGGTTCGAACTGTCGAGGATCAGGGGATGCTGGTCTTCACAGCATCTTCGCCTTCCCTCGCCGCGATCTTGCGGTTGCGGTAGATGCTCGAGGCGAATGCCGCACCGATCAGGGCGACACCGACGAGGCCGGTGATGACCTCCGGCACGTGGGTGCCGATCGAGTACAGCAGGATCAGTGCCAGCGCACCGATGGCCCAGTGAGCACCGTGCTCGAGGTACACGTAGTCGGACAGCGTGCCCTTGCGCACCAGGAAGATGGTGATCGAGCGGACGAACATCGCGCCGATGAAGCCGAGGCCCAGGGCGATGATGATCGGGTCGGACGTGATGGCGAAGGCTCCGATGACACCGTCGAACGAGAACGACGCGTCGAGCACCTCGAGGTAGAGGAACAGGAAGAAGCCGGCCTTACCGGTGGCCTTCGCGAGGCCGCTCGGTCCGCCGCTGGGCTCTTCGCCTTCCTCGGGGATGTGGAACATCTCGCCGAGTCCGTTGACCGCGATGTAGGTGATCATGCCGAGCGCGCCGGCGATCATGACGGTCGAGACCTTGTCCTCGGGTGCGATGACGGTGGCCGTGATGAGCAGCAGCGCGGTGGCGACGACGACCTCGAGCTGCTCGAGCTTGCCGGCCTTCGCGAGGGGACGCTCGAGCCATTCGAGCCACTTGATCTCGCGCTCTTCGAGGATGAAGTGCAGGAAGAGCATCAGCAGGAACATGCCGCCGAACGCCGCGATCTGCGGATGCGCATCGGTGATCAGGGTCTCGTAGCTGGGGCTGCCGTCCGGGAAGTAGGCGGCTCCGTCCGGCGGCGGATTCAACGCGAGGTCGAGTGCCGCGATGGGGCCGAGTCCGGACGCCACCCACACGATCGCGAGGGGGAACACCAGACGCATACCGAAGACGGCGATGAGGATGCCGACGGTGAGGAAGATCTTCTGCCAGAACTCGCTCATCCGCCGCAGCACGGTCGCGTTGATGACCGCGTTGTCGAACGACAGCGAGACCTCGAGGATGCCCAGGATCACGCAGAGGAACAGAGCTTGCGGGCCGCCGTAGAGGAAGGCGACCACGAGGGAGACGACGGTGACCGCGAAGGATGCACCGAATATTCGCAGAACCACGAAGCGTGGCCTTTCTAATCGGAATCAGGGCGTTGCAGGGTGGTTACTGCACGTCGGTTCCGGCTTCGNCCGGAACCCGGAAGAAACGAACTAGACGTTGACGCCGTAGTCGCGGGCGATACCCGCGAGACCGGACGCGTAGCCCTGGCCGATGGCGCGGAACTTCCACTCCGCACCGTTGCGGTACAGCTCGCCGAAGACCATGGCGGTCTCGGTCGAGGCGTCCTCGGACAGGTCGTAACGAGCGAGTTCGTTGCCGTTCGCGCGGTCGACGACGCGGATGTACGCGTTGCGGACCTGGCCGAACGACTGGCTGCGGGAATCGGCATCGTAGATCGAGACCGGGAAGAAGATGCTCTCGATGTTCGCCGGGGTGGCGGCGAGGTCGACGTTGATGACCTCGTCGTCGCCTTCGCCCTCACCCGTGCGGTTGTCACCGGCGTGCTCGATGGCACCGTCGGGCGACTTGAGGTTGTTGAAGAAGACGAAGTGCTGGTCGGAGACGACCTTCTTGTCGGCCCCGGTAGCGATGGCGCTGGCATCGAGGTCGAAGTCGGTGCCGGTGGTGGTGCGAACGTCCCAGCCCAGGCCGACGGCCACTGCCGTCAGGTTCGGAGCTTCCTTGGTGAGAGAGACGTTTCCGCCCTTGGTCAAGCTGACGCCCATGCGGGGTCCTTTCGATCGTTCCAACGGTCGACGTACCGGTATAGGGCACGCCCGGTGTGCGTTTCTCCCCACACTAGTTGTTGCCGTGGGGTACGCCCATATCCACTATGCCCGGTCCCGCGCCTCACTTCCGTGACCCGCACGAACCACAGTTCCGACCGGCAGAAAGGTGACGGATCGGCCCGGTGGACGTGCGCCCAGTACCATTCGGTTCTGTGGCGAGCCGATGGACGCGCCGCCTGTTCGGCGGAGGAAACACGGAAGATCCCGCGGCTCGTCGTGCACACGATGCGATGGTCGCGGCGTTCCTCGACATGGACAAGCGCCAGTCCGTCATCGAGGCCGGTGTGGCCGCGTCCTACGAGCTCGAACCCGAACGGCACCTGCTCCGTCAGTGGGATCCCATCCGTCAGGCCTGTTATCGCGCCGGTGAGACGTATCTCCAACTGGCAGTGACGGATCCGGAACAACCGCTCGCACCTGCTCCGGCCTACGCGCAGGCACTGCGGCAGATAACCGAAGCAACACGAACACTTGATGAATTCTTCGGAAACAACCGGGGGCACCTCGAGCACATGACGGCCGTGGCGAACACGGTGCCCGAGCTGGCGCACCGGATGCGTACCGAAGCGCGTAACACCCTCGCCGCGACGCAGACCCCGGATTTTATTGCCTTTGCGAACTATCCGTCGGTCCGATCCGCCACCGAAGCGCTCGAGAAGGCCCTGAACAGCCTCGATGCAGCGCACAGCGTGGGCGCGACCCGCACAGCGGCCCTCCGAGTCGAAGAGGCGACCACTGCGCTGCTCGACGCCCTCGCCGCAGCACCGGGGCGCCGCGACGAGGCCGCTCGCACCCTCGCCTCGGTCACCACCAGGATCGGAGCGGTCCGGACCCGTGCGGAAGGTCTCGCCCCGGCCTTCTCCGCGCTGCTGCGCGAGTTCAATGCGGCCAGCTCCGCCGACCTGTCCGGGAACGAGAAACAGGCCGCCGAACTGCTCGCTCGCGCCGAGGACCAGCTCGGACGCGCACGGGCGGCAGCGAAGGACGGCCGCCCCGAGGAAGCCCTCGAGCTGGTCGCGGCGATCCGCGCCGAACTGTCGCGCGCCGAGGAACTCGTCGACGCAGTGACCGCACGACTCGCCACGCTGCGTTCCGTCCGGCAGAATCCGGGGGCCAAGGTCGACGAGGTACGGTTCCGCCTCCGTGACGCACAACACCTGGCCGTGCAACGCGGTCTCACCGCAGAATGGGGTTCCGTTCTCGACTCGCAGTTGAGTCGGATCGACAGGGCCGTCGACGCACTCACCGGTGTGCACCCCGACTACTGGGCCTACGTCAGAGATTTGGATGCGGTGTCTACCTTCATCGCAGGAGTGGTCGATCGGATGAGAGGACGGACCGAGAACGCATGAGGGGGGCCACGCTTACCGAAGTGCGCGCCATGCAGCACTTTCGGCATCTCGACGGCGCGACGATGGAGGAGTTGTTCCTGCACCGTCCCGAGCCGTTCGGGCACAGCGACGATCGCGACCGCCTGGCGACCGCTCTCGGCGCCACGCTCTACGTACCCGCGACGCGCGGCGATCTCGTCGCGACCATCTCGAAGCGTGCGACCGAGGGCGTGACGTCGATGGTGCTCGACCTCGAGGACGCCGTCGCCGACGACGAGGTCGAGCAGGGCCTGCAGAACGCAGTCGCGACGCTCGATGCGCTCGCCGAACGCGGACCGTCGCCGATGATGTTGTTCGTCCGTGTCCGCACCGCCGACGGTGTCGGGCGGATCGCGTCGATGCTGGGTGCCGGCAAGGCCGTGCTGACCGGATTCGTGGTGCCGAAGTTCACCGCACACACCGGCCCCGTCTTCCTCGAGGCGGTGGCCGCGGCGTCGGACCTCCTCGGCCGTCACCTCTACGCGATGCCCGTCATCGAGTCGGCCGAGGTCGTCCACCGCGAGACCCGCGACGGCGAATTGCGTGCGATCTCAGGCATCCTCGCCGAGCACCGTCACCGCGTCCTCGCCGTCCGGATCGGCGCGACCGACATGTGCGCGACCTTCGGTATCCGGCGCGACCGCGACCTGACGATCTACGACGTCCGGGTCGTCGTCGACGTGATCGCCGACATCGTCAACCACCTCGGGCGTACCGACGGAACGGGTTTCGTCATCACCGGGCCCGTCTGGGAGTACTTCGCCGATCACGAACGCATGTTCCGTCCGATGCTGCGCTCTACGCCCTTCGAGGAGCAGGACGCCGTGCTGTTCCGTCAGCAGCTCGTCAGCCGCGACCTCGACGGTCTGTTGCGCGAGATCGCCCTCGACCGTGCCAACGGTATCCAGGGCAAGACCGTCATCCATCCGTCGCATGTCGCTGCGGTACATGCCCTGTCGGCCGTGACCCACGAGGAGTTCCACGATGCGACCGACATCCTCGATCGCGACACCGGTGGTGTGCAGGCCTCGGGATACGGGAACAAGATGAACGAACGACGACCCCACCGCACGTGGGCCGAGCAGACCCTGTTGCGCGCGTCGGTGTTCGGTGTCACCCGTAAGGGGATCACCTTCGTCGACCTGCTGACGGCGCTGGTGGACCGATGACCGATATTCTCGACATTCCTTGGGCCACCGCAGAGCTCGGATTCGCTCTCGAACATGTGGGGTCGTCGTGCGGTTACACGGTTCCCGAGCTCGTCCGGCCCGGGTTGCGACGCAATCCACGACGCGCGCATCTGCTCGTCTCCACGGTTCTCGGCAAGCACATTCCCACCGAGCCGGCCGCGGTCCGCGGCGCCGGTCACCGGCTCGGCCGGCTCGTCGCCGACCTCCTCGGCGATGCAGCATCCGACGCCGTCGTCATGGGGTTCGCCGAAACCGCAACGGGTCTCGGTCACTGCGTGGCCGACGCCCTCGACGCCGCATGCTGTCTGCACTCGACGCGACGCCAGGTTCCCGGAGCGGAGGTGCTCACCGGATTCGAGGAGGGGCACTCGCACGCGACCTTCCACCTGCTCCAGCCGACCTCCGGCGCACTGTTCGCCAACGCCGCGCCGCTCGTCCTCGTCGACGACGAGATCTCCACGGGAGCAACGGCCCTCGATGCCATCCGCGCGCTGCACCGCGATCATCCGCGTGATCGTTACGTGCTCGCCTCCCTCGTCGACATGCGCTCGGAACAGGATCGCCGCCGGACTGCGGAGGTCGCGGCGGAACTCGGCACGACCATCGAGCACGTGAGCCTGGCCGCCGGACGATCCGTCGTCCCCGACGATCTCGTCGCGCAGGTTGCGGCGTTGCCCGACCCTCTCCTCAATCCGGTGGGCGAGCAACGCGGCGACGTCCGATTCCTCCACGCGGCGTGGCCGTCCCATGTGCCCGACGGTGGGCGCCACGGGATGCTGCGCACCGACGCGGCGGCCTTCGACGCGGCTCTGTCGACGCTCGCCGACACGATCGCGGACGTACGCGACGCCCGCCGACCCGCCGTCGTCGTCGGACACGAGGAACTGATGTACCTGCCGCTGCGACTCGCGGAGGCACTCGTCGAACGCGGCACTCCCGCACGGTTCCAGACCACGACCCGCTCCCCCGTCCACGTGATGGACGTCGACGGATATCCGTTGCGCCGCGGATTCCGTTTCACCGCACCCGAACACATCGACAGCGAGTTCGAGAACGAGGTGCCGCGTTTCCTCTACAACGCGCAGTGGCCCACGCCGACCGAGGTCCGCGCCGAGCTGATCCTCGTCATCGATTCGCCCGCCGACACCGACCGTCTGCGCGCACCGGGAGGTGTTCTCGACGTGCTCACCGCTGCCGGCGAGGACGTCCTCGTCGTGATCGTGCCCGCCACCGATCCGACGGTGCTGCGCACCCACAGGGAGACCGTATGACCGTGCCACTGACCGGACCCGAGTTCGGCTCCTACGCGCCCGACGAGGTGACGTGGCTGCTCAAGGATCTCTCCCACGCCGACCTCGAAGGCGACATCGCCGAACGGGAGGCGCGGATCCAGGCGGGTCTCGCGCACTACGCGGAGTCCCTGCCGATCGAGTACCAACCCGACGCCGCCTACCGCGAACTGTTCGACAAGGCACTGGCCGGCACTGCGGGCCGGTTGGCACACGCGGTGGGCACGGTCACCGAACTGCTCCTCGCCGAACGCGGAACCGACCTGACCCTCGTGTCGCTCGCGCGGGCGGGCACCCCGATCGGCATCCTGATCCGCCGATGGGCGCTGCACCACCACGGTCTGACGCTGCCGCACTACGCCGTGTCGATCGTCCGGGGTCGCGGCATCGACTCCGCCGCTCTCGACCACATCACCGCGCGGCACCCTCCCGCGTCGGTCGTCTTCGTCGACGGCTGGACGGGCAAGGGCGCGATCGCGCGTGAACTGTCCGCTGCGCTCGCCGAATACACCGCGCGAGGCGGTCCCGTCCTGTCCGACGATCTCGCGGTACTCGCCGACCCCGGTCACTGCGTCCGCACCTACGGCACGCGCGACGACTTCCTCATCGCCTCGGCCTGCCTGAACTCCACCGTCTCCGGGCTGGTCTCACGAACGGTCCTCAACGACAGCCTGATCGGCCCCGGGGAGTTCCACGGCGCCAAGTTCTACGCCGAGTTGGCCGCGGACGACGTGTCGAATCATCTGCTGGACACCGTCGCCGCGGAGTTCGACACGTGCGGCGACGTCGCATCGGCCGCGCAGGCAGTGCTCGAATCCGACCGCACCCCCACCTGGGCCGGCTGGGAGTCCGTCGAACGGGTGCGGGCGCAGTACGGCATCTCGAGCGTCAACTTCGTCAAACCCGGTGTCGGAGAGACCACCCGCGTGCTGTTGCGCCGCGTTCCCTGGAAGGTTCTGGTGCGCGACATCACCGCCGACGAGCACGCCCATATCCGGATGCTCGCGGCCGCTCGCGACGTTCCCGTCGAGGAGGTTCCCGACCTGGCCTACTCCTGCATGGGACTGATCAAGGACCTGCCGTGAATACCCCGCCCGTGACCGGCACCGCGCCCGCACTGGTCGCCACCGATCTCGACCGCACCCTCATCTATTCGCGCGCCGCGATGACCGGCGACCAGTTCGACACGCAGGATCTACTCTGTGTCGAGTACTACGAGGGCGCACCGCTGTCGTACGTCACCGACATTGCTGCACAACAGCTTCGGACGCTCACCGGCGAGGTCGCGATGGTGCCGACGACCACGCGCACACCCGAACAGTTCCGCCGCATCGACCTCCCCGGCGGTCCGTGGCGGTATGCCATCGCGAGCAACGGTGGGTCGATCCTCGAGGACGGGCATCTCGACCCGTACTGGCGCAGGACCGTGGAAGCAGCGGTACGCGAGGGGGGCGCAAGCCTCGACGAGGTGACGACCGAACTGCGCCGCCGAATCTCCGAGGACTGGGTGTCGAAGTTCCGCATCGCCGACGAGTTGTTCTGCTACCTCGTCGTCGACGTCGCAGCGCAACCGGCGGGATTTCTCGACGACTGGAACGAGTGGTGTTCGACGCGCGGCTGGAACGCGTCGCAGCAGGGCCGGAAGATCTACACGATGCCGAACAGCGTGTGCAAGAGCCGCGCGGTGGCCGAGGTGCACCTCCGGCTCCGCGACCGCGGGGTGCTTGCCGACGACGCCCCGGTCTTCGCCGCGGGCGACGGTGCGCTCGATGCGGAGATGCTGAAGGCCGCCGACGCCGCGATCCGGCCTCGCCACGGCGAACTCGAACTGATGGACTGGCGCCACCCGACCGTCTCGGTGACCGACGCCGCGGGCGTCACCGCCGGGGAGGAGATCCTCGCCTGGTTCGCCCGATCCGCTCGTCTTCCGGTCGCTTCGTAGAGTAGAAGGTGCCCGGTCACCGACACAGTGAGGACACATCTCTTGCCGACTCCGCTCTCCAAGGGTCAGAACGGACCGCTCACCGCGTCCGACGTCGTCGTCTCGCTCGAGCTGACCACGCCCGCCGATCTGTCCGCACTGCTCGTCAAGGCCGACGGCAAGGTGCGCTCCGACGCCGACTTCGTGTTCTTCAACCAGCCCACCGGGCCGGGTGTACGTCTCGTATCCGGCGCGCCCGGGCAGGCGGCCTCGCTCGCCGTGTCGCTCGCGCAGGTTCCCGCCGACATCGATCAGGTGCGCGCCGTGATCACCCTCGACGACGCGTCGAGCAGCTTCGGCCGGTTCGCACCGCCCACCGCGCGCGTGTCCGACAGTGCGGGAACGGTGTTGTACGAGTACCGGATCGACGGACTGAGCACCGAGTCCATCGTGATCGCGCTGGAATTGTACCGGCGCCAGGGCGCGTGGAAGGTCCGCGCCGTGGGCCAGGGATATGCGGGCGGTTTCGCGGCGCTGGTGACCGACCACGGCGTCAGCGTCGACGACGCACCCGCCCAGCCTGCTGCCGCACCTCAGCCCGTCGCTCCCACGCCGGCTCCGGCTCCGCCCGTGCAGCAGACACCGCCCGTGCAGCAGACACCGCCTCCGGCACAGCAGGCACCTCAGGCACAGCCTGCCTCTCCGGCACAGCCCGCGGAGGTCAGCCTCACGAAGAACCGCCCGGTGAGCCTGGTGAAGGGCCAGAAGGTCACCCTCCGCAAGGACGGCGGCGTCGCGTTGACCTTCCTGCGCATGGGGCTCGGCTGGGATCCAGTGGAGAAGCGTGGCCTGTTCGGCAACCGTTCCGCCGACATCGACCTCGACGCCTCGGCCGTGATGTTCGCCGACAACCAGATCGCCGACGTCGTGTACTACGGCCAGCTGCAGTCGAAGGACGGCTCGGTCCAGCACCAGGGCGACAACCTCACCGGTGCCGGTGAGGGCGACGACGAGGTGATGCTCGTCGACCTCACGCGGGTCCCCGCCCATGTCACGACGGTGATGTTCATCGTGACCTCCTACAAGGGCCACACCTTCGAGCAGGTGCAGAACGCGTTCTGCCGTCTCGTCGACGGCACGATCGACACCGAGCTGGCCCGCTACACGCTGCAGGGCGGCATGCCGTTCACGGGCATGGTCATGGCGAAGGTCTACCGCCAGGGCAGCGAATGGAAGCTGCAGGCCATCGGCGAGGGCATGCAGGCGAAGCATCCCGGTGAGGCCGCGCCGCAACTGGGCCGGTTCCTGGCCGTCTGACCGGTGGGCGAACTCTTCACAGCGGGGCGCAACGCCCCGCTGCCGACCCGCACGGTCCGTTTCACGGCGACCGCATCCGTCCCGCTGGACGTGTGCGCGTTCGTCGTGGACGACGGCCTGCAGGTGGCGTCCTCCGACGACGTCGTGTTCTACAACCAACCGACGACGGCGGGCGTTCGGCTCGAGGGCAAGGTGATCGTCGTCGACGTCGACGCGGTCCGTTCCGGCGCACGCGTGCTGTGCGCGGTCGGCTGCGAGCGACCCGCAGCGGTGTCGACCTCGCTGTCCGACGCGGCGGGCACCGTCCTCGCGTCGTTTCACGTGGAACCGGCGGTCGGTACCGAGACGGCGCTGCTGTGCTGGGAGATCTACCGTCGTCACGACGAATGGAAGATCCGTGCCCTCGGCCAGGGATACGCCGGTGGACTCGCCGAGATGTTCACCGCGCACGGGGTGGACGTCGAGTCACCCTCCGACGCGGAGAAGGTGGCCGCTCCCGGGCCCGGTCCCGTCATCGGCCTCTCGCCTCTCGAGGTGCTGTGGCGGATCTTCGAGGACGCCGCCCGGTCGGCCGCCGCGTACACGTCGAGTGTGGAGTTCGCCCAGCACCGTTTCGACGACGAACTCTCGACAGCGGTGGCCGATCCCGCCCGGCGCATGGAGCCCGAGGCCGACCGTGCCCGGGCCCGTGCGCAGCAGCGCTACGACGAGCTCGTCGGTGTCGCCGAGGCCCGCTACCGCGACGACAGTGCGGTGCTCGCCGCCGAACTGCTCACCGTCGACGCGACGTTGCCGCCCGCACTCGCATCCTGGATCTCCCCGGCCTGGATGCACCTGCACCTGCCGAGCGACGGCGTGCGGGTGGGTGAGGTGACGGCGCCCGATCTGGGTCCGCTGCGCATCCCCCTGTGCCTGCCGGCACCGCTCACGCGACCGTTGTGGATCGACGGCGACCCGGCCGACCTCGGTCCCGTCGTGTCGTCCGTGGTCGTGCGGCTGCTCACGGCCCGGCCCGACACCCTGCTGCACCTCGTCGATCCCGGGCGGACGCTGCCCGCACTCGAAACGCTTACCGCAGGGCGACTCGCCGGACCGCCCGTCCACGACCGGTCGCAGGTCCCCGCCAAGCTGCAGGGGCTGGCCGACGCGGCGGACCTCGACGCGCTCTCCCGGCAGGTCGACGCGGACACCGCATCACCCGTGTTGCTGGTCCTCGCCGGGTTCCCCTACGGCTACGACCGCGACGACCTGCTCGAGATCGTCCGGATCGCGCGTACCGGCAGTGCCGGCCGGGTCTCGGTCGTCCTCGCGGGTGATCCACCGGACGATCGGGTCGCGGAGATCCTGTGGGACGAGGCGCAGAAACTTCCCGTCGACGGGGAGCTGGCCGATCCGTGGACGGGAGGCCGATGGACGTTCGTTCCCGACAGCTTGCCCACCGAGACCGAGCATCTGCGTGGTGCGCTGGGCGGGAGCTCGCTTCCGGAGTGATCGAATCCTCGGACGACGGGGGTCAGCGCCGGTCGACGAGCGCCATGAAATCGGGCGCGTACACGGTCATCCAGTGCGGATCCAGGCGGTAGTAGACCACCTCCTCGCTCCAGTCGAACGCGTCACCGCCGTAGAACGACTGAAGGTAGGCGAGCAGTTCGGGCCAGTCGTCGGCCGGCTCACCGCCGCGCGGGTTGAGAATCTCCACGTGGCCGTGTGTGAACACTCCGAGGTCCTCCCCGCGCATGTGCGCCGCGCTGACCGCGGGACGTGCGGCGAGATGCCGGGCCTTGGCGGCATCGGGGGCCGTGCCGAAGTACCACTTGCCGTGCAGGAAATGTCCGTCCACAGCACTGATGCGCGGTTCACCGCCGGCGGTGACCGTCGCCAGCGAGAGGACGCACATACCTGTGAGCACCTCGACGAGCTGCTCGGCCGTGAGGGTCCGCGACGCGTCGACGATCGACCTCAGATGGGATGTGGACCGGGACAGCGACGTATCGAGGAGTTCCTGGAGGTCGGCGAGTTCGGTGGGGGTTTCGTGCATGACTCCATGCTCACATCACCGGCGCTCGTAGGGCCCGACAGTTCTTGCTCTGTTCCACCTCGCCGCTCCCGGCTCTCGGGGAGATCACCGGGCGCCGGGTCACCCGCATGGAGGACCCGCCATCCCCCGGTCGGCCGACGCGCACCACACCCTCCGCGTCGCATGGTGGGGATCATGACGGTCACCGATCCGACGACGCGACAGCGACGCATCCTCGCCCTCGACGTGGCCCGGGGAATCGCCATCCTCGGCACCTTCGCCGCCAACGTCTGGATCTTCACCGACCCCGCCGGCATCGTCGGCTATCTCGCCTCGATCGGCACCGATCCGTGGCCGCAACGCATCCTCATGCAGCTCGCACAGGGGAAGTTCCTCGGGCTACTCACGCTGATGTTCGGGATCGGCCTCGCCGTGCAGGCGGCGTCCGCGCAGCGAGCGGGGCGTCCGTGGCCCGGCGGCTACCGGGTACGCGCCGCTCTGCTCCTCGTCGACGGGCTCGTGCACTACCTGCTCGTCGCCGAGTTCGACATCCTCATGGGGTATGCGCTGACGTCCATCCTCGTGTGCGGGCTCGTGATCTCCTCCCGTCGTGTGCGGTTGTGGGTCGCGGGTACGGCCGTCGCCGTGCACGCGATAGCCGTGACCGCGCTCGTCGTGACGCTCGCAGGTTCACCGCCGAATGCGGAGACCCCCGAGTTGACCACCGCCACCTGGTGGGACATGGTCGTCTTCCGCGTGGACAACGCCGCTGCGTTCCGCGCCGAGGTGATCTTCGTGATCCCCATGACGGTCGCGCTGTTCCTGACCGGCGCCGCACTGTATTCGGCCGGGCTGTTCGACAGCAGAGGCGCGGTGCTGCGCCGGCGGCTGATGGTGGTCGGGGCGATCGCGGCGCCTCTCGATCTCGCCGCAGGTCTGTTCGGCGGTACCGCAGGTGTATTCGCAGCGCGCTACGGCATCGCACCGTTCGTCGCGCTCGGCCTGCCGGCGTGGATCGCCCATTTCTACATCGGCAGGTCCACGACCGGCACGGTCGGCACCGCCTGTGAACGCATCGGGCGGACCGCCCTGAGTTGCTACATCGTGCAGAACATCGTCGCGTCGGTGCTCTGCTACGACTGGGGATTCGGCCTGGCGAAGGCCGTGGACGCCGACATGCGGGTCCCGTTCACGATCGCGGTGTACATCGCGGTGGGAGCGGTGATGGTGGTCGGATCCCGGTGGTGGCTCGGCCGATTCCGCCAGGGTCCGGTCGAATGGGTGTGGCGGGTGTCCTACGAGCGGCTGACGGAACGTCGCTGACGTGTCGTCCGATCCTGTTTAGGAGCGCGGCCGAACTCGATGCCGTACTCGCGGATCTTGCGGTAGATCGTCGCGCGCGACATCCCCAGAGCCTGTGCCGCAGCGGCCTTGTCGCCGTTGTGGAGTGCGAGGGCGTCGACCACCGCGTCGCGTTCGAGCGATTCGATTCTCGTGAGGCGTCGACGAGTGGCCGACCGGCACTCCGCGGGCAGATCGTCGAGTTCGATCGTGCCGGACCGGCGGCGCCTGAAGATGTCCTCGAGCACCGACCGAAGATGGGTCACGTTGCCCTGCCACGACAGTCGCGCGAGCTGGTTCGCCGCGGCACGGGACAACGTCAGGTTCTCGGCACCCATCGAATCGAGGAGGTAGCGGGACAGTTCGGGCAGGTCGTCGACATGGTGACGCAGTGGGGGCACCGGCACGGTCTTGGGGAACAACCGCAACAGCGGATGCGTGTCGGGCAGGCCGTCGGCCGAGTCCATCGTGACCGTCACCCAGCAATCGTCCGCCGCGGAGTTCGACGCCGCATCGAGCAGGAGATCGCCCACCGCATCGAGGGTGTCGCCGTCGAGTCCGTCGACGCGGCGGACCAGCAGATCCGCTCCCTCGTCCACCGCCGCCGCGATCCGCTCGAGGAGCTCGTCGACGCTCACCGTCGACGCATCCACCGAGACGAGAAGGCGCCCGATCCTGGCGTATTCGTGCACCGCACGGACCAGGGCCGACCTTCCGGAACCCGGCTCGCCGTCGACGACGATCCACTCGGTCCGCGCACAGGCGTCGAACACCTCCTCGACGGCACGCGTCCACGTGGCACTCGTACCGACGACGGACCGCAGAACCGGAGCGCCACCACGACCGGCCGTCCGCGTCCGCCCGCGGCTCACCTGTTCCTTGATGTGCACGATCCCGCCCGCGAGCCGGTCATCGACGAAGGTGGGCCGGTAGGACAACCGTGCGGTGACGCCGCTCGGCAGGTCGGCGAGGAGCGTGAACGGTTCGGACCTGCCCCGCGAGTCGCGGGTGCGGTCGATGATGGCCGCCTGGTCGCGCGAATCGAACACACGCTGCGTGAGGTCGTTCATCATGAGCACTTCGTCGCCGATCGCGATGACCGGCCGGCCCGAATGCTGGCAGGCGAGGTGGTAGTCGCGCAGCAGCGCCCGGTCGAGCTCGCCGGCCTCCTCGAGGATCTGTTCCCGGATCCGCTGCGCGACCATCTTCGCGAACGACAGCAACAGCGAATTGGTGTTCTCCGCCAGGGTGGTCAGGTCAACGGCGCCGAGCACCGCCCCGGTCACCGGATGGGTCACCGGGGCGCCCGCACACGAGAACCGGCGTAGAAGCCCGTTGTAGTGCTCGTCGCCGCGGATGAGCAGGGGTGCGCCCACCTCGAGGGAGGTACCGATGCCGTTCGTGCCGACGCTCGTCTCGGCGTACCGGAAGCCCGGCGCGAGATGGACGCTGTCGAGCGCCGCGGCGAGACCGGTGTCTCCGAGGTGCCGGCGCAGCACGGTCCCGGACGCGTCGGTGAGGATGAGCGAGACCGGTTCGCTGTCGATCTCCTGGGCCATTGCCTCGAGTACCGGCGCCGCAGCGCGGGTAAGCACGGTGTCGACCGTGTCGGGGTCGACGTAGTCGGCACCCGGCTGATCGGCGTCGACGTTCGCCTGCGCCGATCGCAACCACGACACGCGCAGCCAGTTCCTCATCCGACCGATATCGCCTGGTGCGATCGCACTACCTCCGGCTTCGTCTCGGGATGCTGCGCGTTTCGACGCAGCACCCGGTCTGTCTGCACTCACCGTCGATCTCCCGATTGTCGGTCGCGCGGGTCGCTCTTCGGAATGTTCCGAACGCAACTTTAACGCTTCAAACTGTGATCCACGTCTCAGAATGAGACAGATTGTGTGTTTTCTACGGGGTTGTATCGGCATCACCCCCGATCTCCCGACGGCCGGCACCAGCCGGCTCCCGATCCAGGAGGCACACATTGAGCAGGCAGAGCCTCACCAAGGCGCATGCGAAGATCACCGAACTGTCGTGGGAGCCCACCTTCGCGACACCCGCGACCCGCTTCGGCACCGACTACACCTTCGAGAAGGCCCCGAAGAAGGATCCGCTCAAGCAGATCATGCGGTCGTACTTCCCGATGGAGGAGGAGAAGGACAACCGCGTCTACGGCGCCATGGACGGCGCGATCCGCGGCAACATGTTCCGCCAGGTCCAGCAACGCTGGCTCGAATGGCAGAAGTTGTTCCTGTCGATCATCCCGTTCCCCGAGATCTCCGCGGCCCGCGCGATGCCCATGGCCATCGACGCCGTGCCCAATCCCGAGATCCACAACGGGCTCGCGGTGCAGATGATCGACGAGGTTCGTCACTCGACGATTCAAATGAACCTCAAGAAGCTGTACATGAACAACTACATCGACCCGGCCGGCTTCGACATCACGGAGAAGGCGTTCGCGAACAACTACGCGGGCACCATCGGCCGGCAGTTCGGTGAAGGATTCATCACCGGCGACGCCATCACCGCCGCGAACATATACCTGACGGTGGTCGCCGAGACCGCTTTCACCAACACGCTTTTCGTCGCGATGCCCGACGAGGCCGCCGCCAACGGCGACTACCTGCTGCCCACGGTCTTCCATTCCGTGCAATCGGACGAGTCCCGGCACATCTCCAACGGCTACTCGATCCTGCTGATGGCCCTCGCCGACGAACGCAACCGCCCGCTCCTCGAACGCGACCTGCGGTACGCGTGGTGGAACAACCACTGCGTCGTCGACGCCGCGATCGGCACCTTCATCGAGTACGGCACGAAGGATCGCCGGAAGGACCGCGAATCCTACGCCGAGATGTGGCGGCGGTGGATCTACGACGACTACTACCGCAGCTACCTGCTCCCGCTCGAGAAGTACGGGCTCACCATCCCGCACGATCTCGTCGAGGAGGCGTGGAAGCGCATCACCGAGAAGAGCTATGTGCACGAGGTGGCACGCTTCTTCGCGACCGGCTGGCCGGTGAACTACTGGCGGATCGACGCGATGACCGACGCCGACTTCGAATGGTTCGAGGAGAAGTATCCCGGCTGGTACTCGAAGTTCGGCAAGTGGTGGGAGAACTACAACCGTCTCGCCCATCCCGGACGCAACAAGCCGATCGCCTTCGAGGACGTGGGATACCAGTACCCCCACCGGTGCTGGACGTGCATGGTGCCGTGCCTCGTCCGCGAGGACATGGTGGTCGAGAAGGTCGACGACCAGTGGCGCACCTACTGCTCGGAGCCGTGCTACTGGACCGACGCGGTCGCCTTCCGCGGCGAGTACGAGGGCCGCGAGACTCCGAACATGGGACGCCTCACCGGATTCCGTGAATGGGAGACGCTGCACCACGACAAGGATCTCGCCGACATCGTCCAGGACCTCGGTTACGTCCGCGACGACGGCAAGACCCTTATCGGCCAGCCGCACCTCGATCTCGACCCGAAGAAGATGTGGACCCTGGACGACGTGCGGGGCAACACCTTCCAGAGCCCGAACGTGCTGTTGAACCAGATGTCGGACGCGGAACGCGAAGCACACATCGCGGAGTACCGCGCCGGCGCCACCCCGCTGTAGACACCACCCGGCCCGGCCGGCGCGGACTTCCCCTGCATCCGCACCGGCCGGGCACCCACCCCCTACGTACAGGAGGTTCCAGTGGCCGACACCCACCGCATCCACTTCGAACCCGTCGACATCGAGATGGACGTCGCCGAGGACGAGAAGATCCTCGACGCGGCCTTCCGACAGGGCATCCACCTGATGCACGGATGTCGTGAGGGGCAATGCTCGGCCTGCAAGTCCTACGTCCTCGACGGCGACATCCAGATGGATCGTTACTCGACCTTCGCGTGCAACGACGCCGAGGTCGAGGAGGGATACGTCCTGCTCTGTCGCTCGCACTCGTTCAGCGACTGCACCATCGAACTGCTCAACTTCGACGAGGACGAACTGCTCGGCGGCGTGCCGATCCAGAACGTCCGGACCGAGGTGGTATCGATCGAACCGGTCACCCGCGACATCGTCTCCCTCGAGGTCCGGCCGATCGAGCCGGAGGTTTTCGAGTTCAAGGCCGGCCAGTACGCCGACATCACCATCCCCGGAACCGAGGATCACCGGTCGTTCTCCATGGCCACCACCCCGGCGACCTCCGATCGGGTGCAGTTCCTCATCAAGAAGTACCCCGGGGGTGTCTTCTCGGGCTTTCTCGACGACGGTCTGCACGTGGGAGACGAACTGGCACTGACGGGTCCGTACGGATCGTCGACGCTCAAGGACGGTCACGTGCTGCCCATCGTCTGCATCGGCGGTGGGGCCGGGATGGCGCCCATCCTGTCGCTGCTGCGGCACATGAGCGAGACCTCCGATCCCCGACCCGTGCGCTTCTACTACGGCGCGCGGACCGCCGCCGACCTGTTCTACCTCGACGAGATACGAGAATTTGCAAAAGCCTTACGGGACTTCGTCTTCGTGCCATGCTTGTCGGAGAGCGCGGACTCCCTTCCCGACGATCTCACCGGGGTGGAGACGGGCATGGTTCCGGACGTGGTCGGTGCGCACGAGACCGAACTCCACCGGTGCGAGACGTATCTGTGCGGCCCACCCCCGATGGTGGATGCAACCCTCGAACTCCTCGAGAGCAGGAACGTCCCGAAGGACCAGATCTTCTACGACAAGTTCACCAGCCCGACCTTCGAGTGATCGAAGCTCCCCCATTTCGTCCCAGCGACAGGAGAATCCACAGATGACCGCCACTGCAGAGCCCCAGAGGCGCAGTTTCCCGCGCATCGAGTTCACCGATGCCGAGGCCGGCGCACTGGAGTTCCCGAGTTCGAAGAGCCGCACCTACAACTACTACAAGCCGGCGAAGCTGCGGGCGACGACCTACGAGGACGTCACCGTCGACGTGCAACCCGACCCCGAGCGGCACCTGAGCCAGGGCTGGATCTACGGATTCGGCAACGGCCCCGGAGGCTACCCGAAGGAATGGACGGTCGCGAAATCGTCGGACTGGCACCAGTTCCGGGATCCGAACGAGGAGTGGGACCAGTCGATCTACCGCAACAACGCGGCAGTCGTCCGGCAGGTGGACCTGTGCCTGAAGAACGCGAAGCGGGCACGTGCGTACGAGGTGTGGAACACCCCCTGGCTCACGTTCATCGCGCGGAACCTCGGTGCGTGGATGCACGCCGAGAACGGTCTCGGTCTGCACGTGTTCACGTCGATCCAGCGGTCGGGACCGACCAACATGATCAACACCGCGGTGGCGGTCAACGCGGCACACAAGCTGCGGTTCGCGCAGGATCTGGCGCTGTTCAATCTCGATCTCCCCGAATCCGGTGTGCCGTTCGACGGATCGGCCCACAAGGAGGTCTGGCAGTCCGCCCCCGAATGGCAGCCCACCCGCGAAGTGGTCGAACGTCTGACGGCGGTGGGCGACTGGTGCGAACTGCTCTTCGCCACCAACATCGTCTTCGAGCAGCTGGTGGGATCGCTCTTCCGGACCGAGCTGATCATGCAGATCGCCGCCCGCAACGGCGACTACATCACCCCGACGATCGTCGGTACCGGTGAACACGACTACGACCGCGACCTCTCGTACACCCGGGCGCTGTACCGGATGCTCACGCGCGACGAGGAATTCGGCGAATCCAACAAGGAACTGTTCTCGTCGTGGATGAGCACGTGGGTGCCGCGGTGCATCGACGCGGCACGGGCGCTGCAGCCGATCTGGTCGCAGCCGTCCGACAAGGCGATCACCTTCGCCTCGAGCCTCGAAACCGCCCAGTCCAAGTTCCGGTCCCTGCTCGAGGAGATCGGCCTGGAAGCACCGAAGGAGCTGGACCAGTGAGCATGAATTTCGGATCCTCCACCGAATTCTCCAACAAGTGCGGAGTGACGCTCATGAACACTCCGATCGGCCGCGTCGTCGCCGACGTCATGGGCGCGAAGGAGGGAGTGGAACTGACGGAGTACCCGTCGATGATCCGCGTCGACGGCACCCGGTTGCTCGAGTTCGACTACGACGAGCTCACCGAGGCCCTCGGCAGCGAGTTCGACGGATCGATCTTCGAGGAGATCAGCTCGACCCATTACGGACGCATGGTGCATCTCGACGACAGGACCATGTTGTTCGCCAGCCCCGAGGACGCCGCCGAGTACATCGGCTTCGACCTCACCGCGCCCTAGGAATCGAGGTACGACATGTATTCCAAGAACGACGAGAACTACTTCATCGTCGACGCTCACGTACACATCTGGGACGCACGGGCTTCGAACCTGAAGAACATCCACGGCCAGCAGTTCATCGACTGCTTCTACGACTACCACAGGAACCTCAGCCCGCAGGAGGAGGTGTGGGACTTCGACACCTACGCCTACTACGGCAGCGAGAGGTTCATGAAGGACCTGTTCGTCGACGGCTATGTCGACCACGCGATCTTCCAGGCGACGCTGCTGAGCGAGTTCTACAAGACCGGTTTCGGGCAGACCGAGGAGTGCCTCGCCCTCACCCGCAAGCATCCCGGCAAGCTCACCTACAACCACGCCTACGATCCGCGTCACGAGGAGGCCGGCCTCGAACAACTGCGACGCGACGCAGAGAGCATGAACCTGCAGGGCGTCAAGCTCTACACGGCCGAATGGTTCGGCGACTCCCGCGGATACAAGCTCGACGACAAGTGGTCGCGCCGCTATCTCGAGGAATGTATCGAGCTGGGGATCAAGAACATCCACGTGCACAAGGGCCCGACCATCAGGCCGCTCGATCGTGACGCCTTCGATGTCGCCGACATCGACAAGGTCGCCACCGACTACACCGACCTGCGGTTCGTCGTCGAGCACGTCGGCCTGCCCCGCCTCGAGGACTTCTGCTGGATCGCCACGCAGGAGTCCAACGTGTACGGCGGTCTGGCCGTGGCGATCCCGTTCATCCACACCCGCCCACGCTATTTCGCGCAGATCATCGGCGAGTTGATGTACTGGATCGGTGAGGACAAGATCCTGTTCTCGAGCGACTACGCGTTGTGGACGCCGCGGTGGCTGATCGAGAAGTTCGTGGACTTCCAGATCCCCGAGGACATGACCGAATACGCTCCGCTGACCACCGATCAGAAGAAGAAGATCCTCGGTCTCAACGCGGCGGCGCTGTACGACATCGACGTGCCCGCGGAGTTGCGGCTTCCCGAACCGGCCGGACAGGAAGGGGTCGAGGTCGCCGCGGGAGCGCAGGAAGCGGTGTCGTCATGACGGTCGAACCGGTGACGTCCGACGACGTCCTGCGGGCGTTGTCGGACGTCACCGACCCCGAACTGGACGAGCCCATCACCGATCTCGGGTTCGTCCGGTCGGTGGTCCTCGACGACGAGGGCGTCACCGTCCACCTGCGTCTGCCCACGGCCTTCTGCTCACCCAACTTCGCGTACCTGATGGCCTCGGACGCACAGGACGTGCTCGAGGCGGTCGAAGGGATCGGGCAGGTGCGGGTGCTGCTCGACGACCACCACGACAGCCACAAGATCAACACCGGATTGGCGGCGAACGTCGGTTACCGCGGCACCTTCGGGGTCGAGGCCGTCGACAGCCTCGAGGATCTGCGGCGCACCTTCCTGCGCAAGGCGCACCTCGCGGCGCTCGAACGCTGTGTCGAGGCACTGCTCCGCACCACCGAGCTCACCCTCGACGACCTGCCGTCGCTCACCCTGAGCGACATCCCGCCCGGCCGGTACCGGTCGGCCCTGATCCGGCGACGCTTGGCGCTCGGCCTGACCCTGTGTCCCGCCGGCAGGGTGTTCGTCGACGATGACGGCAGAACGATTCCGGCCGAGAAGATTCCGATGCGACTGCGGTTCGCGAAGTCCGTGCGCATCTCCATGGAGGGCAACTCCCACTTCTGCCGGGGACTGCTCGCCACCCGCTACGCCGACGACGACGGGACCGCCGGCCCGCGGATCGTCGACGCCAGGTCTACCTCGTCCGTTCCAGTCAGGAGGGTGTCATGAAGGCCGTCCAGGTCGTGGGTTACCACACGAAACTGCAGCTCACCGAGGTGCCGGAACCGAAGATCGAGGGTCCCCTCGACGTGATCGTCCGCATCGGCGGCGCCGGAGTGTGCCGCACCGACATCCACATCCTCGAAGGACAGTGGGCGGAGAAGAGCGGCGTCGAACTGCCGTACACGATCGGCCACGAGAACGCCGGATGGGTGCACGCCGTGGGGAATGCGGTCACGAACGTCGCGGTGGGCGACAAGGTGATCCTGCACCCGCTGATCACGTGCGGTCAGTGCCGCGCGTGCCGCTCCGGCGACGACGTGCACTGCGAGAACAACGCCTTCCCCGGTATCGACACCAATGGTGGCTACGCCGAATACCTGAAGACGACCTCCCGCAGCGTCGTCCGTATCGACGATTCGCTCGAACCCGCGGACGTCGCTGCTCTCGCCGATGCGGGCCTGACGGCCTACCATGCAGTCGCCAAGGCAGCCAAGCTTCTTCACCCGGGTGACACCTGCATGATGATCGGCGCGGGCGGTCTCGGCCACATCGGCATCCAGGTGCTGAAGGCGATCTCGGCGGCCACACTCGTCGTCGTCGNCTCGCCGCCGAGATCGGTGCCGACCACGCGATCGTCGCCGACGGCACCCACATACAGCAGGTCCTCGATCTCACCGGCGGCAACGGGGCCGAGGCCGTCGTGGACTTCGTCGGCGAAGGCGGCGCCACCAAGGAAGGCGTGGCGATGTTGCGACGCGCCGGCAACTACTACGTCGTCGGCTACGGCGAGAACATCGACGTCCCCACCATCGACATCGTCTCGACGGAGATCAACTTCATCGGCAATCTCGTCGGCTCCTACAACGACCTGCAGGACCTCATGGTCCTCGCCGCGCAGAGCAAGGTCACGCTCCACACCACGAAGTACCCGCTCGACCAGTTCCAGCAGGCCATCGACGATCTCGATGCCGGTCGCGTCCGCGGCCGCGCGATCCTCGTTCCCTGATCCCGAACCGCATCGACGAAAGGAAACCTGCCATGGCCAAGGATCTGCGGTTCGAACAGGAAGCCCGCACACTGCTCGAATACGGCGTCAACGCGCTCGCCGACGCGGTGAAGGTGACTCTCGGCCCCAAGGGACGCAACGCCGTCCTCGAGAAGCTCACCGGCCCGCCGACCATCACCAACGACGGTGTCACCATCGCCCGGGAGATCCAGCTGCGCGACCCGTTCGCGAACATGGGGGCGCAGCTGGTCAAGGAAGTCGCGATGAAGACCAACGGGACGGTCGGCGACGGCACCACCACCGCCACCGTGCTCGCGCAGGCCATGGTCCGCGAAGGGCTCCGGGCGGTCGAGGCGGGTGCCAACCCCATGCGGGTGCGTCGCGGCATCGAACGCACCGTGCCCGTCGTCGTCGACGCCGTGCGGGCCCACGCCGTGCAGATCCGCGACCGGCAGGATCTCGCCCGCATCGCGACCCTCGCCGCCAGCGACGACGACGCGATCGGCGAGGTCATCGCCGACGCCGTCGCCCATGTGGGCCGCTCCGGCATCGTGACCACCGAGGAGTCCGACACGCTCGGCATGTCGGTGGACGTCGTCGACGGCATCGAATTCGACCACGGCTACATCTCCGGCTACATGGTCACCGACCCCGAGCGCATGGAGTCGGTCCACGAGAACCCGTTGGTGCTGCTCACCAACAAGAAGATCAGCCAGGTGCAGGACATCATGCCGAGCATCGAGGCGGCCAAGCGCGCCGACCGGCCGCTGGTGGTGCTGGCGGAGGACGTCGACGGGCCGGCGCTGCACCTGCTCGTCGGCGGCAACATGCACAAGACGATGCAGTCCGTCGTCGTGCGCGCCCCGGGCTTCGGGCACCGGCGGGTCGCCGAACTCGAGGACCTCGCCGTGGCGCTCGGCGGTCACGTCGTCGCCAAGGACACCGGTATCGAACTGTCCGAGGTCACGCGCGAGCACCTGGGCTCGTGCGATCGCATCACGGTCACCGAGAACGACACGACGATCGTCGGTGGTCACGGCGATCCGAATCTCGTGCAGGCCCGCATCGCGCAGCTCGAGACCCAGCTGCGGCGCGCCCGCATCGACGCCGATCAGGACGCGCTGCAGCTGCGGCTGGCACGGCTGACCGGCAGTGTCGCGGTCATCAAGGTCGGCGGCGCGACCAGCGTCGAACTCAAGGAGCGGATGCTGCGGGTCGAGGACGCGCTCGCCGCGACCCGCGCGGCTCTCGAGGAGGGGGTCGTCGCCGGTGGCGGCACGGCACTCGGGCAGGCCCATCGGGCACTGGCCGAGCTCGACCTTCCGGGTGACGAAGCGGTCGGGCGTGACGTCGTGCGGCGGGCGCTCGCCGAGCCGATGCGCCGCATCGCGATCAATGCGGGCTTCGACGGCGACCAGGTCGTCGAGGTCGTCGAGGGTCTGCCGCTCGGTCACGGATTCAACGCCCTCACCGGTGAGTACGGCGATATGTTCGACGAGGGCGTGATCGATCCGTTCAAGGTCACCAGGGCGGCCTTCGAGAGCGCGGCGTCGATCGCGGCCCTGCTCATCACCACCGAGACCGCCGTGGTCGAGGAGGTCATGGGTAATCCCGGGGCGATCCCCGCGCCGGGCTTCGGCGACCTCGCCGAAGGCATGATCCGTCCCTCGAACATCTACTGACCGGAGGCAAGATGATCTTCATCGTGGTCCGTTTCAAGGTGAAGCCCGAGTACCAGGACAGCTGGCTCGAGACCACCGCGGAGTTCACCGAGGCGACTCGCAGCGAACCCGGGAACCTGTGGTTCGACTGGTCCCGCAGCGTGGACGATCCGTCCGAATTCGTTCTCGTCGAGGCGTTCCGCGACGGGGACGCCGGAGCCGAGCACGTGAAGTCCGATCACTTCCGCAAGGGACTCGACGCGATGCGGCCGGCGCTGAGCGAGACCCCGCGCATCCTCAACACGGAGATCCCGGGCACCGAGTGGGCCCGGATGGGTGAACTGCAGATCGACTGATCGACCGCGTCGAGACCGACGTCGTGTGCGNCACACGACGTCGGTCTCGATGTGCGCTCATAGGTTTGTCCTAACGTTTCGTGCGGCCGCAGGTCTTTGTGGCAGCAGTCACGATCGTGATCGACTGGACCGGCGTGGACGGCATGTCCGCGCGCCGGCCGTGTCGATCAGGAGCGTGATGTGAGCGAGTTGCACCTTCCCAACCGAATCCGGCAGCTGGCAGTCGAACATCCGGATCGTGCGGCGGTCAGCTCCGGCGGAACGACGCTCACCTACTCCGAGTTCGACGCGCTCACCAACCGGGTCGCCTCGGCACTCGCGACCGTTCCGGCGACGTCCGAGCGCATCGGCGCGCTGCTGCGCATGGGCCTGCCCGGTGCGGCCTCGTTCGTCGGCTGCGCCAAGGCCGGACTGGTCTTCACCCCGCTCAACTGGCGTCTGAATCCGGGCGAGATCGCCGACATCGCCGACGACGCGCAGCTCGACGTCCTGATCGTCGAGGACGAGTTCGCCGTCTCCGCCCGCGCTGCCGCCGCAGTCCTGCCCGACGCGCAGATCGTCGTGGTCGGCGACGCCTCCACCGTTCCCGGCGCACGCTCGTGGGACGACTTCGTCGCCTCCGGTGACGACATCGACCCCGGCTTCGGCGACGACCCGCGGACCGAGGTGCTGCAGCTCTACACCTCGGGCACCACCGGTCGCCCCAAAGGTGTTGTGGCGACGCATCACAACCTGTTCAACGAACCGCAGAACTTCGCGCTGTACGAGTTCACCGAGGACTCGGTGTCCCTCGACGCGCTGCCCCTGTTCCACATCGCCGGCGCCGGCTGGATGAGCACGACCCTGTCGGCGGGTCTGCACCTGGTGCTGCTCGGCGAGATGCGCCCGAACCTGGTGGCGGCAGCCATCTCCGAGCACGGCATCACCCACGCATTCCTCGTGCCGTCGGTGATCAACATGCTCGTCGAGATGCCCGACCTGTCGGACTACGACCTGTCGACGCTGCGCCTGGTCGCCTACGGCGCCTCCCCCATCACGCCCACCCAGCTCGCCCGCGCCATGGACACCCTCGACTGCCGCTTCGTGCAGCGCTACGGCATGACCGAGACGATGGGTGCCCTCACGGCCCTGCGCGCCGACGACCACGATCCGCACGGATCCCGCTCGTACCTGCTGCGTTCGGCCGGCAGCCCGCTCCCCGGCGTCGAGGTCGAGATCCGTGACATCGCCACGGGCGAACCGCTTCCCGACGGCCAGACCGGCGAGATCGTCTGCCGATCGCGGAACAACACGTCGGGCTACTGGCGTCGCGACGCCGAGAACGCGGCCCTGTTCACGGCCGACGGTTTTCTGCGCACCGGCGACGCCGGACACATCGACTCCGACGGTTACCTGTTCGTCACCGACCGTGTGAAGGACATGATCATCTCGGGTGGCGAGAACGTCTACCCGATCGAGGTCGAATCCGTCCTGTCCGAACATCCGGCCGTCGCCGAGGTCGCCGTCGTCGGTGTGCCCGACGACCGTTGGGGCGAGGCCGTCACCGCCGTCGTGCGGGTCGCGCCGGGCGCATCCCGCCCGACCGAGGACGAACTCCTCCAGTTCACGGTGGAGCGACTCGCGTCCTACAAGAAGCCCCGGCACATCCACTTCGTCGACGAACTGCCCCGCAACGCGAGCGGAAAGATCCTCAAGCGCACACTGCGCAACGAGTTCGCTCCCGTGCAGGAGGGAACGACGCCATGATCGTCACCGAGGACCTCGGCACCGTCCAGCGCGAAGCATGGGCCGCCGGAGTACTGCCTCCCGTCGAAGAGGTGCGTTCGGGACTGTGGTCGATCCCGGTCCCGATGCCGAAGAACCCACTGCGGTACGTACTCTCGTACGCGCTCGCCCTCGACGACGGTCTCGCCCTGATCGATCTCGGCATGGACACCGAGGAGTCGTGGGATACCCTCGTCGCCGGTGTCGCCGCGACCGGCCACCACATCACCGACGTGCGCTACGCGGCGATCACCCACCTGCATCCCGACCATTTCGGTCTGGCACCCCACTTGAAGGAGACGACCGGCGCCGTCATCGCGATGCACGCCGCCGACGCCGCCGCCCTCGGGCACTTCACCCCGGAGGACGTCGCGGCCGACAAGGAAGCGTGGCGCGTGGACCTCACCGGGCTCGGCGCACCGCCCGAGGTCGTCGAGGCCGCCCGCTTCGAGCTCGTGCGCTTTCCCGAAGGTGAAAGCGCCGATGTCGTTCTCGCCCATGGTGATCGGCTGGATATTCCCGGGTGGAACATCGAAGCGGTGTGGACCCCCGGCCACACGCCCGGACACCTCGCGTTCGTCGACCGCGACCGCGACCTGCTGTTCAGCGGCGACCACATGCTCCCGCGCATCAGCCCCAACATCTCCTCGGGTCCCGGCGAACTGGGCGACCCGCTGCACCGCTACCTGTTGTCGCTGCACGCGACGACGGCCTTGCCGGACTGCGAGGTGCTGCCCGCCCACGAGTACCGCTTCCGCGGAGTCACCGAGCGCGCACAACAACTCATGGACCACCACGAGGTCCGTCTCGACGAGGTCCGCGATGCCGTCGCCGCCCGGCCCGAATCGACGGCATGGGAGATCACGACCCGCGTCACCTGGTCGCGTCCCATCGACGTGATGGATCCCCGGCTGCAGCGACTCGCCGTCCGCGAAACCCAGGCCCATCTCATCGTTCTCGCCGATCGAGGCGACATCCGTTCCGACGGCGGAACTCCCGCCCGCTGGACTCTCTCCGCTCCGACCCATAAGGAGGAAAACTGACATGAGCGTTGTCCTCACCGAATTCGCCGACGGCGTCGCGGTGTTCACCCTCAATCGCCCCGAGGCCAAGAACGCCGTGAACCTCGAGGTCTCGGAGGCTCTGGCGGCGGCCATCGACGAGTTCGAGGCACGCCCCGACCTGACCATCGGTATCCTTACCGGCGCCGGCGGAACGTTCTGCGCCGGAATGGACCTGAAGGCGTTCGCGCGCGGCGAGAAGCCGTCGATCCCCGGTCGCGGCTTCGGCGGCATCACCGAGGCACCGCCGAGCAAGCCTCTCATCGCCGCCGTCGAGGGCTGGGCCCTGGCCGGTGGATGCGAGCTCGCACTGTCCGCCGACCTGATCGTCGCATCGCGCGAAGCGAAGTTCGGTATCCCCGAGGTCAAGCGTGGACTCGCCGCAGCGGCCGGTGGCCTGCTGCGCCTGCCGAAGATCCTGCCCTACCCGCTCGCGATGGAGTTGGCCATCACCGGTGACCCGCTCACCGCCGAGGCCGCCCACCAGCACGGTCTCGTCAACCGCGTCACCGAGCCCGGTGAAGCACTCACGGTGGCAAAGGAACTCGCCGCCCGCGTCGCGGCGAACGGCCCCCTCGCCGTCAAGGCCACCAAGCAGGTCGTCGCGATGGCTGCCAACTACACCGACCCCGATGCCTTCGTCGCGCAGCGCAAGTTCATCGACCCGGTCTTCGCGTCTGCGGACGCCAAGGAAGGCGCCCGGGCGTTCGCCGAGAAGCGCGCACCGGTCTGGAAGGGTGAGTAGGAATGTCGGACGTGCTGGTCGCGCAGGACGGTTCGGTCGCCACGATCACACTGAGCCGGCCGGAGCGCAAGAACGCGATGACGGTCGATGCGTGGCGGTCGTTGCGTGAGACGTTCGGTGCGCTCCAGCACGACGACTCCGTCCGCGCCGTGATCCTCACCGGCGCCGGCGGCGACTTCTGCACCGGCGCCGACATGGAACGGCGCGACTCCACCCATCCCCTCGACCGCATGCGGCAGATCAACGCGACGGCGCTCGCCGTCGCGGAGTTCTCCAAGCCGCTGGTCGCGCAGGTCGAGGGGTATGCGGTGGGCGCCGGATGGAACATGGCGTTGCTGTGCGACGTCGTCGTCGCCTCCCGGACGGCGAAGTTCAGTCAGATCTTCGCGCGGCGCGGACTGTCGGTCGACTTCGGCGGGTCGTGGATCCTGCCGCGCCTCGTCGGACTGCACCAGGCGAAGCGTCTGGTCATGCTCGCCGACATCGTGAGCGCCGAGGAAGCGTACGACTTAGGTCTGGTGACCGAGCTCGTCGAGCCTGACGCCCTCGCCGGCCGGGCCGCCGAACTGGCCGCGCGATTGGCCGCCGCCCCGCCGGTCGCGGTGAGCATGTCGGCGCGGATGCTCGAGCAGGGTTCGTCGCTCACACTGCGCGAGGCCCTCGAGAACGAGGCCCGTTCGCAGGCGGTCAACCACGCCACCGACGCGCCCGACGCGATGCGCGCCTTCGTCGAGAAACGCGAGCCGTCGTTCACCGGCGGATGGCAGGTACCGCGCCCGGTCGACACCCCTTCCTGACGGTTCCGTGCGGGACGGTTCGGGGCGTCACCTACGATAACCGGGTGGACTTGCACCTCGTGACCTACTTCGTGGCCGTCGTCGACCACGGCGGGATCACGAAAGCTGCTCAGGCACTCTATATTTCGCAGCCCTCGTTGTCGCAGGCCATCCGCACCCTCGAACGGCGCCTCGACACGACCCTGTTCGACCGCACCGGCCGGCGGCTCACCCTCACCGAGGACGGCCGCGTTCTCGAGGTCGCCGCGCGCCGCATCCTGGCCGACGTCGAGCGGGCGAAACAGAAGGTCGCGGCGGTGCGCGACCTCGAGGCCGGCCGCGTCGAGATCGTCACCTTCGCGACGTTCTCGATCCACCCCGTCATCGAGTTCGTCCAGCGCTTCCGTCAGCGCTATCCCAATCTGACCGTGCGGGTGAACGACGCCGAAGGACCTCCCGGGGTGCATGCGGCGCTGCGCCGCGGCGAAGCGGAGATCGGCATCACCGACCTGTCGGTCGAGCACGCCGGCATGATCACCGTCCCGGTCCTCGAGCAGGAGATGGTGCTCGCGCTGCACCCCGATCTCGCCGCGGACGTGCCGGACCCTGTCACCCGGGCGCAGGTCCGCGACTTCCCGCTGGTCCTCGACCTCGGCTCCCGCGCGAGCGCCGCGCGCACCGGTGAACTGCTCGGCGAGCAGAACGTCGTCGTCGACTGCGCCAACCAGGCCGCCCTGTGGCAGTTCGTCGAGCGTGGCACCGCCGGGACGATCGTTCCGCGTCGTGTCGCCGAGAAGCAGATCCCCGGTGCCGTCGTCCGGCCGCTGGACCCGCCGTTCCGACGTCCGGTCGGGTTGGTGATGCGACCCGGCGATCTGTCCCCCGCTGCCGCCGCATTCGTGGCGACCACCACCGGCACCCCCTGGGAAGCGTGACGACATGGAGTTCCGTCAGGTCGAATACTTCCTCGCTGTCGTCGAGAACGACGGCATCAACGGCGCGGCCGCCGAGCTCGGCGTCGCCCAGCCCACCGTCTCCCAGGCGCTGCGCAGCCTCGAGCGCGAGCTGGGCGTGCAGCTGTTCCACCGCATCGGGCGCGGCATGGTGCTCACCGCGGCGGGCAAGGCGCTGATCGGTCCGAGCCGGCAGATCCTCCGCGATGTGAACGCAGTTGAGGAGCTGCTCACCGTGTCGACGACCGAGGTGACGGGCCGACTGGATCTGATGGTCTTCCCCGCTCTCGCGACCGGTCCGATCGTCGACCTGGTCTCCGAGTTCCGCCGCCTCCATCCCAAGGTCACCGCGCGCCTCGGTGATCTGCGTGCGGAGGAGTTCACCGCGTCGGTCATCCACGACGGACACTGCGAGTTCGTCGTCACCCACCTGCCCGTCGAGGACGAGGTGGGTCTCGAGATCATCGAACTCGGACAGACCGAATACTGGCTCGCCTATCCCCCCGGCACCGACCTGCCACCCGGGCCGCTGTCCTTGGCCGAACTCCCCGACATCCCGATGGTGTTCGTGCCGCGCGGTGGGGGCTCCGTGAGCGACGCGATCGACTACGCGATGCGACAGGCCGAGGTGCGCCGCCCCATCTCCGTACTCACCGATCATCGCGAAGCCCGCCTGCCGATGGTGCTCGCCGGTCTGGGCGGCTCGTTCGTCGAACGGTCCCTTGCCGAGTCGGCGCAGGATGTCGCGGTGGTGCGTCCGTGCGAGCCGACCTTCGCGCAGTCGTACGGACTGGTGTTCGACCCGGCCTCGCTGTCGAAGGCCGGGCGCGCCTTCGTCGACTTCGTGCGGTCGTCCGAGGAGTCCGGCACAGAGGAGTGACTCCGTCGAAGCGGGGACATCCGGGGATCCCGGCGCGACCATAGTGGGGACGACGTCCACTTCCGCCCTCGGGAGATGATCCGTATGTCCACTTCGACGAGTTCCTCCACCCATCTCGACTCCGTCGACGCCTACGCGCAGCGCGTCCTCGATTCCGTCCTCGGCACCATGGACACCCTCACGATCCTGATCGGCGACCGTCTCGGCTGGTACCGAAGCCTCGCCGACGACGGACCTGCGACGGCCGACGAACTGGCCGAACGCACCGGCACCCATCCGCGGTACACCCACGAGTGGCTCGAGCAGCAGGCCGTGACCGGTCTGCTCGACGTCGACGGCGATCCCCCGCGCTTCGCTCTGTCTGCGGCCGGTCGCGAGGTACTCACCGATCCGCACAGCCTGGCGTACATGGCGCCGCTCGCTCGGATGATCGTCGGCGCGACGATGCAGCTTCCCGGTCTGCTCGAGGCGTACCGCAGCGGCGGAGGAGTGAGTTGGAGCCAGTTCGGCCGCGACGTGTGCGAGTCGCAGGCCGACGCGAACAGGCCGCTGTTCGAGAAGGCGTTACCCGATTCCCTGCGGTCGGTACCGGAGGTCGACCGGGTGCTCGGGCAGCCGGGCGCGCAGATCGCCGACATCGGCTGCGGCGGAGGATGGTCGACGATCACCATCGCGCGCACCTATCCGGATGCGAAGGTGTACGGCTTCGACATCGATGCCCCGTCGGTCGAGATGGCCCGGTCGAACCTCGCGGAGAACGCCGATGTGGCGCAGCGCGTCACGTTCACGCAGTGCGACGCGTCCGAGCTTCCCGGTGGAAACTTCCACGCGGCCTTCGCCTTCGAGTGCGTCCACGACATGCCGCGGCCGGTCGAGGTGCTGGCCGCAGTGCGGCGTTCGCTCGCACCCGGCGGGTTCATGATCGTCATGGACGAAGCGGTGGCCGATACCTTCACCGCACCCGGCGACGACGTCGAACGGCTCATGTACGGCTACAGCCTCACCATCTGTCTCCCTGACGGCATGAGCCACACACCGAGCGTCGGGACGGGCACCGTCATGCGTCCCGCGACCCTGCGCCGCTATGCCCTCGACGCCGGTTTCACCGAGGTCGACGTGCTCCCCATCGAGGACTTCGGCTTCTTCCGCTTCTACCTCCTCCGCACCGAATAGCGTTGCCCGCCGGAACTTCGGGGAGGTT
>NZ_JBKFBA010000001.1:438942-462589 GCF_053345925.1 Rhodococcus sp. C26F | reverse complement strand
CCTCCCCGAAGTCCGACTCAGACGGGCGCACCGGCCGCTTCCAGAGCACGCCGCACCCGTTCGACGAAGACTTCGGGACGCCGGTAGAGGAGGTCGGCACCGACCCGGATGACCGTCCACCCCAGTTCCGGCAGCACCGCGTACCGGTCGATGTCGCGGGTGCGCTGAGTGGGGTCGGTCCAGTGCTGCACGCCGTCGTACTCCACGAGCACCCGCCACTGCTTCCATCCCATGTCGGCTCGCGCCACGAACGCGTCGCCGTCGAAGATCTCGATCTGGGTCTCCGGCGGTGGAAGACCGGCACGGACGAGGAGCAGACGCGTATGGGTCTCGGGCGGTGACGCAGCCCCACCGTCGACGAGCGCGAGCACCCGCGGCACGGCACCGATACCGTGTGCGCCCTTGCTCCTCGTCGCGAGTTCCTCGATCTCAGGCACCTTCAGGCCGGTCGCGTTGCAGAGCGCGTCGATCGTTTCGACGGCCCGGTCGAACGGCATTCGTCGGGCGAGATCGAAGGCCGTCTGCGCCGGTGTGGTCGCGACCATCCCGTCGACCACGCAGGTGTCGAGCTTCGGGTCGCGTCGGACCGAGATGCCCGGCACCGACCGGACGTGATCGGAGCAGACGAGTTCGGCCGCCGCATCCGGGTCGAGCCATCGAGTGCCGTGCACGGCAGCGGCGGACACTCCCGCGAGGACGCCGCGGCCCTGCGACCACAACCATGCCGCCTTCGCACGCAGCAGCGGGGTGGCCGGGATCCCTCGTCGGATGTAGACGTCGCGGTGGAGGTGGACGAAGTCGCGTGCGAGCCGATGCCGCGTGACGACGCCGGCTGCGAGTGCCGCACGCCCCGAGAACGGTTCGTCGAAGTCGATCACGCGCCGAGCATGCCGGGCGCGCCTACCCTCCGGACGCCGCGTCGGGGCCCGGTTGTGGACAAAGCGAGGTCATCCCCGGGCCGGTCATCTGCGACGAAAGAAGTTCGGGGAGGTTGTGTCCGGGTTCTTCGAGAAAACCGAACACAACCTCCCCGAACCCGGGAGCTGTCTGCTTACGCGACGCGCTCGAAGATCGCTGCCAGACCCTGGCCGCCGCCGATGCACATGGTCTCGAGGCCGTAGCGGGCCTCGCGACGGTGCAGCTCGCGGGCGAGGGTGGCGAGCATGCGTCCGCCGGTCGCGCCGACCGGGTGGCCGAGCGAGATGCCCGAGCCGTGGACGTTGGTGCGCTCGAAGTCGGCCTTGCCGAACTTCCACTCGCGGGTCACGGCGAGGGCCTGCGCGGCGAACGCCTCGTTGAGCTCGATGAGGTCGACGTCGGCGAGGGTGATGCCTGCCTTGGCGAGGGCGACCTCGGTGGCCGGCACGGGGCCGATGCCCATGATCTTGGGCTGGACACCCGCCACGCCCCACGAGACGAAGCGCACCAGCGGGGTCAGGCCCAGCTCGGCGGCCTTCTCCGGGGTGGTGACGATCGCCATGGACGCGGCGTCGTTCTGGCCGCTGGCGTTGCCGGCGGTGACGGTGGCCTCGGGGTCCTGCTTGCCCATGATCGGCTTCAGCTTGGCGAGGGTCTCCAGGCTGATGTCCGGACGCGGGTGCTCGTCGGTGTCGATGACCTCGTCGCCCTTACGGCTGCTGACCGTGACGGGGATGATCTCCTCGGCGAGGATCCCGTTCTTCTGGGCGTGGACGGCACGCAGGTGCGAGTTCAGGGCGAGCTCGTCCTGCTCGTCGCGGGAGATCGAGTACTCACGACGCAGGTTCTCGGCGGTCTCGATCATGCCGCCGGGCACCGGGTAGAAGCGGCCACCGGCGGTCGAGCGGGCGCGGACCAGACCGTCGTGCATCTGCACACCGGTGCGGGCGCCGCCCCAGCGGATGTCGGTGGAGTAGAACGCCGCGTTGCTCATCGACTCGGTACCACCGGCGACGACGAGATCGTGGTCGCCGTTACCGACCTGGAAGACGGCCTGGATGACGGCCTGCAGACCCGAACCGCAGCGGCGGTCGATGTGCATGCCGGGCACCGTGATCGGCAGACCGGCGTCGAGGGCGACGACGCGGCCGATCGCCGGGGCCTCGCTGTTGCCGTTGCAGTGGCCGAGGATGACGTCCTGAACCTGTTCGGGCGCAACACCGGTGCGCTCGAGCAGACCCTTCAGTGCCGCGACACCCAGATCGACTGCGGTGAGGGACTTGAACATTCCGCCGTAGCGGCCGATCGGAGTACGGACCGGCTCGCAGATGACTACTTCGCGCATGATGACCTTTCGGGAAGAGAGTGAGGTGACGGGCGGACCGTCACATGAAGCGGCCGCCGGTGACCTCGAGGACGGTGCCGGTCATGTAGGAGGACATATCGGATGCGAGGAACAGTGCGACGGAGGCGATCTCGTCGACCTCGCCGGGGCGGCCCATGGGGATCTCGGCCATTTTCTGGTCCCATGCCTTCTGCGGCATGGCCTCGGTCATCGCCGAACGGATCAGGCCGGGCTGGATCGCGTTGACCCGGACGCCGTGGTGCGCCATCTCCTTGGCGGCGGCCTTGGTCAGGCCGACGATGCCCGCCTTGGCGGCGGAGTAGTTGGTCTGGCCGACCATGCCGACCTTGCCGGACAGCGAGGAGATGTTGACGATCGCGCCGCGCTTGGCCTCACGCATGATCGCGGCGGCCTTACGGGTGCCGTGCCAGGTGCCCTTGAGGTGCACCGAGATGACCAGGTCGAAGTCCTCTTCGGTCATCGTGCGCATGGTCGCGTCGCGGGTGATACCGGCGTTGTTGACCACCACGTCGAGCGAACCGAAACCGTCGACGGCCTCGGCGAGGAGGGTGTCCCAGTCGGCGGACTCGACGACGTTGGCGCGCACGGCCCGGGCGACGTCGCGGCCACCGAGCTTCTCGGCGGCAGCGGTGGCGGCATCGAGGTCGAGGTCGCCGATCACGACGCGGGCGCCGGCGTCGACGAACTCCTGTGCGATGGCGAAGCCGATTCCCTGAGCGCCACCGGTGATCACGGCAGTGCGGTTCTCCAACAGAGACATCTACGATTCCTTTCGGCGGGGCTCGGGACGGCCCCCAGACAAGTCGATGCTCCGAATATAACGGCGATCCGGCCCGCGGAACGGCCTCGATCCATCGACAATGCCTATACGGGAATGGCGCCATTCGTATTGGACACCTCTCGGCGGCCGCACGAAGGTTGTAGACATGACACTCTCCATCCCGGCCCCCGAGGTCGACGAAGACGACTTCCGCGAGATCCTCGCGCAGACCCGCGCGTTCGTGCGCAACGTGGTCGTGCCGCGCGAGCAGGAGATCGCCGAGACGAACGCGATTCCCGAGGACATCCGCCAGGCCGCGAAGGACATGGGCCTGTTCGGATACGCCATCCCGCAGGAATGGGGCGGTCTCGGCCTGAATCTGCAGCAGGACGCGGAACTGGCGATGGAGCTGGGTTACACGACCCTGTCGCTGCGCTCGATGTTCGGCACCAACAACGGCATCGCCGGCCAGGTGCTGGTCAACTTCGGCACCGACGAGCAGAAGAAGCAGTGGCTCGAGGGCATCGCCTCCGGCGAGGTCGTCGCGTCGTTCGCGCTCACCGAACCGGGCGCGGGCTCGAATCCGTCGGGTCTGCGCACCAAGGCCGTGCGCGACGGCGACGACTGGGTCATCACCGGTGAGAAGCGCTTCATCACCAACGCTCCGCTGGCGAACCTGTTCGTCGTGTTCGCCCGCACTCGTCCGGCGGATGAGAACGGCACCGGCATCGCGGTCTTCCTCGTCCCCGCCGACACCCCGGGTCTGACGGTGGGCAACAAGGACGCGAAGATGGGCCAGGAAGGCGCCTGGACCGCGGATGTGCACTTCGACGGGGTGCGGGTGCCGAACTCCGCGCTCGTCGGCGGCAGCGAGGATGTCGGCTACAAGGCCGCGATGGTCTCGCTCGCCCGTGGTCGCGTGCACATCGCCGCGCTGTCGGTCGGGCAGGCCCAGCGTGCGCTCGACGAATCGGTGGCCTATGCGGCCGCGGTGACCCAGGGCGGCACTCCGATCGGTAACTTCCAGTTGGTGCAGGCGATGATCGCCGACCAGCAGACCGGTGTGATGGCCGGCCGCGCTCTGGTGCGCGACGCGGCGAAGGCGTGGGTGGAGGAGACCGACCGCCGCATCGCGCCGTCGGTGGCGAAGCTGTTCTGCACCGAGATGGTCGGCAAGGTCGCCGATCTCGCGGTGCAGATCCACGGTGGCAGCGGGTACATGCGTGAGGTCGCCGTCGAGCGGATCTACCGTGACGTGCGTCTGCTGCGTCTGTACGAGGGCACCAGCGAGATCCAGCGTCTGATCATCGGCGGCGGACTCGTCAAGCAGGAACAGAAGAAGAACTCCTGATCTTCGCGGCGCGGTTCCGGAACAGCTGCATCCGGAACCGCGCCCGAAGCGATTCTCTCGAATCGTCTTCCACCGCATACGAAGAAACCCCCGGCATCGGATGCCGGGGGTTTCTCGTGTGCGGGTCAGGAGACCGTCAGGCGCGATCGCAGATCGGTCTTGAGGATCTTGCCCGCGGCGGAGGTCGGCAGCGCGTCGACCACCACCACTTCGCGGATCTTCTTGTACGGCAGGACCCGTTCGGCGACGTACGCCTTCAGCTCCTCCGCGTCGGGCTCCTCGCCGGCGACGGGGACGACGAAGGCGACCGGCTCCTGACCGATCGCACCCGCCTCCCGGCCGACGACCGCCGCGGTGGACACCTTCGGGTGGGTCACCAGGATCTCCTCGAGCTCACGCGGATACACGTTGTAGCCCTTGTAGATCAACATGTCCTTCGCCCGGTCGGCGATGTACACGAATCCGTCGGCATCGCGGTAGGCGATGTCGCCGGTGGCGAGCCAGCCGTCGACGTACTGCTCCGCGGTGATCTCGGGGTGTCCGAGATATCCGTCGGTGACCTGCGGTCCGCGGATCCACAGTTCGCCGCGCTCCCCGTCGGGGAGGACGACGGTCGGATCGAGCTGCGACCGGATCTCGAGCTCGGTGTCGAAGACCGGAAGGCCGACGCTGCCGAGGCGGTACTCCGAATCGACGACGAGCGGCATCGCCGTGACGACGCACGTGCCCTCCGTGAGCCCGTAACCCTCCGCGATACGTGCGTTGGGGAACGCACGCTCGAGGTTCTCGAGGGTCACGTGATCGATCGGTGCGGCACCGGACGAGACGACCCGCACGGTGGACAGGTCGCGGGTCTCGACGTCGGGATGCGTGGCGAGAGCGTGCCACATCGCCGGGCTACCGGTGATGTAGCCGGCCTCGTACCGCTCGATCAGCTCGAGCATCCGAGCCGGATCGAAGCGACCCGCGAGGACCTGGGTCAGGCCGCACGCGAGAAGGAACGACGTGTTGATCAGCGCGTGCGCGTGGAACAGCGGCGACACCACGATCGTCGAACCCTGGCCCGGGACCGCACCGGCGATCTTCAGGTCGCCGATCGGTTCGAGCGAGATGCGCCCGTCGACGTCGGCGACCAGCTGGTGCCCGGCGCGCCACGCACACATCTGCGTGACGTTGCCGACGACGTTGCGGTGCAGGACGCGCACGCCCTTCGAAATGCCGGTCGTGCCACCGGTGTACGCGATGTGCGCGACATCGTCCGGGCCGGTGACGACCGGTTCGAAGGTCTGCGGACGTCCCTCGAGTGCATCACCGAAGTGCACGGCACCCGATGCGGTGACCGCCTCGTCGGAGACGACCGCGATCAACCGGACACTCGTTCCGTCCGCAGCCCGGAACAACGTCTCGGCCTGCGCGGAACCGGTGACGGCCGCGGCCGCGGAGGTCTCCTCGATCTGTCGGCGCAGACCCGGTTCGGGCTGAAGCGGATTCACGAGCGTGACCGCCGCTCCGACGCGGAGCGCGCCGTAATAGGCGATGTGGAACTCGACGCAGTTACCGAGGTGCAGAAGCACCACGTCGCGGGCCCGCACCCCGGCCTCGTGCAGCACGCCGGCGAACTGTGCCGAGCGTGCGTCGAGATCGTTGTAGGTGAGCACGCGGTCGCCGTCGATCACTGCGGGGCGATCGCCGTAGACGGCGGCGAGGCTCGGTGCCCACACCGCCATCGTCGTCGCCGGGTACGACAGCCTGCGCTGTGCGAGGTCGGAAGCCGAGGTCATGGTCGACACCCGGTTCACCGCGGTGCCATACGGATGGCGCCGTCGAGGCGAATGGTCTCGCCGTTGATGTAGCCGTTCTCGAGGATGTTCGTGGCCAGCTGACCGAACTCGTCGGGTCGGCCCAGACGCGACGGGTTGGGCACGGTCGCCTCGAGCGACTTGCGGACGTCCTCGCGCAGGCGGGCGAGCAGCGGGGTGTCCATGATGCCGGGGGCGATGGTGTTGACGCGGATGCCCTTGCTGGCGAGGTCGCGTGCGGCGACGATCGTCATGCCGACGATGCCGGCCTTGGACGCCGAGTAGTTGATCTGGCCGATCTGGCCCTCGAAGGCCGCGACGGAGGCCGTCATGACCACGGCGCCACGCTCGTCCTCGATGAGGTCGAGTTCGGCCATGCGCTCGGCGCCGAGACGCAGTGCGTTGAACGAGCCGATGAGGTTGAGGCGGATCACGAACTCGAAGTCCTCGAGCGAACCGGCCTTGCCCTCCTTGTCGAGGATGCGCATCTTGCGTCCGGCGCCGGCGCAGTGCACGACACCGCGCAGACCGCCGCGCTCGTGTGCGACGTCGAGAGCCGCAGCGAACTGCTCCGAATCGGTCACGTCGCCGGGGGCGAAGACGGCGCCGTCGCCGAGCTCCTTGGCGATCTCCTCACCGTTCGAGTTGGGCAGGTCGATGAGGGTGACGTTGCCGCCGGCCGCCAGGACGCGACGTGCCGTGGCTAGGCCGAGACCGGACGCTCCGCCGGTGACGGCAACGGACAGACCCTTGAGTTCCATGGTGTTTCCTTCGAATTCGTAGCAGCTGGGTGACGTGAGATCAGAGCAGTTCGAGGATGGTGGCGTTGGCCATACCGCCGGCCTCGCACATCGACTGCAGGCCGTAGCGGATGCCGTTGTCGCGCATGTGGTGCACGAGACGGGTCATGAGGATCGCGCCGGAGCCGCCGAGCGGGTGGCCGACACCGATCGCGCCGCCGAGCGGGTTGAGGCGGTCGGGCTTCGCGCCGGTCTCGACCTGCCATGCGAGCGGCACCGGTGCGAACGCCTCGTTGATCTCGAAGGCGCCGATGTCGTCGATGGACAGACCGGAACGCTTCAGGGCCTTCTCGGTGGCGGGGATGGGGCCGGTGAGCATGACGACCGGGTCGTCGGCGGCGACGACGGCGGTGTGGATGCGGGCGAGCGGGGTCCAGCCCTGCGCCGCGGCGTATTCGCTGGTGGTGATGAGCAGGGCGCCGGCGCCGTCGGAGATCTGCGAGGAGTTGCCGGCGTGGATCACGCCGTCCTCCTTGAAGACGGTCTTGAGCTTGGCGAGCGACTCGACGGTGCCGCCGCGGCGGATGCCCTCGTCGGTGGCGAAGTCGCCGACCGGGGCGATCTGGCCGGTGAAGGCGCCCGCGTCGGTGGCGGCTGCGGACAGCTCGTGCGAGCGCAGCGAGTACTCGTCGAGCTGAGTGCGGGAGAAGCCCCACTTCTCGGCGATCATCTCGGCGCCGATGCCCTGGCTGAAGCCGCCGACCTCGAAGCGGTCGAGCACGTTCTGCGGGAAGTGCTGGCCGTCCTTGCTGGCGCTGCCCATGGGCACGCGGCTCATGGACTCGACACCGCCGGCGATCACGACGTCGTTCTGTCCGGAGATGACGGTCGCGGCGGCGAAGGACACGGCCTGCTGGCTCGATCCGCATGCCCGGTTGATGGTGGTGGCGGGCACGGTGACCGGCCATCCGGCCGCGAACACCGCGCTGCGCGAGACGATTCCGGCCTGGTCGCCGACCTGACTGACGCAACCCCACTGGACGTCGTCGATCGTGGCGGGATCGAAGCCTGTCCGCTCGGCCAGCGCGGTCAGCACGTGGGCGGACAGGTTGACGGGGTGGATCTCGGACAGTGCACCACCGCGACGTCCGATGGGGGAACGGACGGCGTCGACGATCACGGCATCGCGCATGCGAATCGGTCCTTTGCTGTTGCGGGACACGGTTGCCGGGCAACCGTGGTGGGAAAAAGACGACCGGCCGGGTGGTGGTCCTCACATTCGAGGAGACCATGCACCCGGCCGGTAGGGGAAAGTCTTTCGACGGAAGCTTCCGTTAGGCGGAAGCTATGCCGAACTGGTCAGGCCGCGGCCCGGATGAGCTTGCGGTCGCGTTCCGGGTTCGCCAGGAACAGGACCAGGATCGCGGCGAGCGCACCGAGTGCACCGATGACCTGGAAGGCCGTTGCGTAGCCCTCCGCCGCAGTGGCGGCGTTGTCGACGAGGACACCCGTGCCGTAGGGGGCGACGAGGCCGCCGACGGCCATCAGGGCGAGGAAGACACCCATCGTGCCGGCGGTCTGCTGCGGCGGGCACAGTTCTGAGATCGCGGCGTTGATCAGCGGGAACGCGATGGCACCGAAGCCGTAGCCGATGGAGACGACCGCGACGGCGAGAGCCGGCGTACCGATGGACGGGAGGAAGACCAGGATGGCGCCGCAGATGAGCACGCCGACGGCGGGCACGATGATGCGGACGACCCGCGAACGGTAACCCTTGGCGCTGAGACGGTCGGTGACCGTGCCCGAGCTGATCATGAGGAACAGACCGATGATGGACGGCAGGGCGAACATCGAGCCGGCCTGCAGAGCGCTGTAGCCGAGGCCGACCTCGAAGTAGGACGGCAGCCAGGTCAGGACGACGGTGGTGAGCGCGTAGACGACCATGATCAGGATCGCGCAGCTGATGAACGTGCGGGTGAGGAAGATCTTGCGCCACGGCACGGACGGCTCGGTCTGTGCGGCGGACGCGGAGGTCTCGGCGCCCTTGACGGCCTTCGTCGTGTAGGGGCCTTCCTTCCAGCCGAGGAGCCAGGAGCCCATCCAGACCGCACCGAGGACCGACAGCGAGATCAGCGCGGCACGCCATCCCCACTCGACGGTGATGAAGGTCAGGACGGGAGCCAGGGCGATCTTGGCGACCGAGGCGGAACCGGCCAGGAAGGCGCCGGGCAGGCCACGCTTGGCCGGCGGATGCCACGAGTACGCGGCGGTATGCATGAGAGCCGAGCTCGGTCCTTCGGCGAGACCGAGGAGCATACGGGTGACGACCAGCATCGCGAAGCTCGCGCTGACGACGAGCGGCAGCATGACGATCGACCAGGTCAGACCGAGAGCCAGCAGGGCCCAGCGGAGGGTCAGGTACTTGTTCAGCGGCCCGGCGAAGAATCCGCCGACGGTAAATGTGACGAAGAACAGCGATCCGACCAGGCCGATCTGGGAGGAGCTCATGCCGAGCTCACGTGCCAGAGGCTGGGCGATGATGCCGAGGACGGCCTTGTCGGCGTAGTTGACGACGTAGAGGAAGATGACCAGACCGGTCATGCTCCATGCGCGGCCGGGGGTCACGAGAGGAGTCGAGCCGGTCGCCGGCCGGCCGGGGCCGTCGGCGGCTGCCGACTTGTCGTGCGCGATTTCGCCTGTGGTCACTGGGAGTCCCTTCAGAACTCGAGCGGGGGTGTCCGACCAACGAACAATCTGTATGTCGCTGTCGGTGAGAACGTCACGCCTGGCGTCTGCATGTATTGAACGTGAGCCATGTCACCTGACGCAAAGAGCGGGAGGCGAACGAATCGATCACTGAAACCTATGACCCGTCACAAGGCACATTCCGGCTGTATCGAGTATTGGTCTGCGCTAACCGAGCGATAGCCGATCGGGGCTGTTCCCGGCGGCGAAACCTGGGCATGCTGACTGTGCCCGAAACAATCTGCGACGACGACGAGCGAGCCCAGCATGAACTCCACCGCTTCCACCGACGAGCTGCCCTCGTCCACTGCGCCCCTCGCGGGAGTGCGCGTGGTCGAGGTGTCCAGCTTCGTGGCCGCACCGCTGTGCGGCATGACCCTCGCCGCCCTCGGCGCCGACGTGATCCGGGTCGACCCGATCGGCGGCGCTGCCGACTACCGCCGCTGGCCGGTCACCGACGACAACGAGTCGATCTACTGGGCAGGCCTGAACAAGGGCAAGCGGTCGTTCGCGGCGGATTTCCGTAACCCGGACGCGCAGAACCTGATCCGCGACCTGATCATCGACGCCGGGGTGCTGGTCACCAACGCTGCCGGTCGCTCGTGGCTCGACTACGACGAGCTCGCCACGATCCGCCCCGACCTGATCCACGTGCAGGTCCTCGGCCGCGCCGACGGCACCGGTGCCGTCGNCACCGTCAACGCGGCCGCCGGCTTCCCGCAGGTCACCGGCGCCGAGAACGTCTCGACCCCGGTCAACCACGTGCTGCCCGCCTGGGACGTCTCGTGCGGCCTGTACGCGGCGCTGTCGGTCGCCTCGGCCGTCTACCGCCGCGAGATCACCGGCGCCGGAACGAAGGTCGTGCTTCCTCTCGAGGACGTCGCGTTCGCGACCGTCGGCAACCTCGGTTACATCGCCGAGGCCCAGCTCGGACGTCCCGTCCGGGAGAAGGTCGGCAACTCCGTCTACGGCACCTACGGCGCCGACTTCGCCACCAGCGACGGCGCACGCTTCATGCTCGTCGCGCTCACGCCGCGGCACTTCCGCGACCTCACCGAGCTCACCGGCACCGCCGAGGCCGTGGCCGCACTCGAATCCGCCCTGGGCGTCGACTTCCGCGACGAGGGCACCCGGTTCGAACACCGCCACGTGCTGAACAGCCTGTTCGGCGCCTGGTTCTCGCGCCACACCGCCGACGAGGTCGAGAAGGCGCTGGGCGGCACGTCGGTCCTGCACGAGCGCTACCGCACCTTCGCCGAGCTCGCTGCCGACCCGCGCGTGACCGACAACCCGATGTTCCACAAGCTCGACCAGCCGCGCATCGGCAGCTACCACGCCCCGAGCACCCCGATGTCCTTCGACGGCCGGTACCCCGAGGTCCGCCCCGCGCCGGCCAACGGCGACGACACCGCCGAGGTGCTCACCGAACATCTCGGTCTGACCGACGACGAGATCGACGCCCTCGCAGCTTCCGGCACCATCCGCATCTCCCAGAAAGAGCACGCATGACCCGCCTCGCCCAGACCCTCGGTCTGACGGAATTCCAGTCCGAGATCCTCGACACGGTCCGCACCTTCGTCGACCGCGAGATCATCCCGAACGCTCAGGAACTCGAGCACTCGGACACCTACCCGCAGGCCATCGTCGACCAGATGCGCGAGATGGGCCTGTTCGGGCTGATGATCCCCGAGGAGTACGGCGGACTCGGCGAGTCGCTGCTGACCTACGCGCTGTGCGTCGAGGAACTCGCCCGCGGCTGGATGAGCGTCTCCGGCGTCATCAACACGCACTTCATCGTCGCGTACATGATCCGCCAGCACGGCACCGAAGAGCAGAAGCAGTACTACCTGCCCCGCATGGCCACCGGTGAGGTCCGCGGCGCGTTCTCGATGTCCGAGCCCGAACTCGGCTCCGACGTCGCCGCCATCCGCACCAAGGCCAAGCGCGACGCCGACGGCAACTACGTCATCAACGGCCAGAAGATGTGGCTGACCAACGGTGGCAGCTCCACCCTCGTCGCCGCCCTGGTCAAGACCGAGGAAGGCGCCGACAAGGCGCACAAGAACCTCACGGCGTTCCTGATCGAGAAGCCCGCCGGTTTCGGTGAGGTCGTCCCGGGTGTCACCATCCCCGGCAAGATCGACAAGATGGGCTACAAGGGCATCGACACCACCGAGCTCGTCTTCGACAACTACAAGGCCTCGGCCGATTCGATCCTCGGTGGGGAGCCCGGCAAGGGCTTCTTCCAGATGATGGACGGTGTCGAGGTCGGCCGTGTCAACGTCTCGGCCCGCGCGTGCGGTGTCGCGATCCGCGCCTTCGAGCTCGCCGCCCGGTACGCCCAGCAGCGCACCACCTTCGGCAAGCCCATCGCCCAGCACCAGGCGATCTCGTTCTCCCTCGCCGAGATGGCCACCAAGGTCGAGGCCGCCCACCTGATGATGGTCAACGCCGCGCGCCTGAAGGACTCCGGTGAACGCAACGACGTCGCCGCCGGCATGGCCAAGTACCTCACCAGCGAGTACTGCTCCGAGGTCACCCAGGCCAGCTTCCGCATCCACGGCGGCTACGGCTACTCGAAGGAGTACGAGATCGAGCGCCTCATGCGCGAGGCTCCCTTCCTGCTCATCGGTGAGGGCACCAGCGAGATCCAGAAGACGATCATCAGCAAGGGTGTGCTGCGCAGCTACGCACTGTAAGGTGCACCCCCACAATCACATCCATCCCTGGAAGGACAACGCGTGAAGCGCACGCTGTACAACGAGGATCACGAGGCGTTCCGGCAGACCGTCCGCGACTTCATCGCGAAGGAGGTCGTGCCCGTCTACCCCGAGTGGGAAGAGGCCGGCCATCCTCCGCGCGAGTTCTACAACCGCATGGGCGAACTCGGGCTCCTCGGCATCCAGGTTCCGGAGGAGTACGGCGGAGGCGGCGAGACATCGCTGAAGTTCAACGTGATCCTCGCCGAGGAGGCGTCGGCGGCCGGTGTGTCGTTCGGTTCGTCGTCGGTGCACTCGAACCTGATCCTGCCGTACATCATGCAGAACGCTACCGAGGAGCAGAAGCAGCGCTGGCTCCCCGGGTTCGCCTCGGGTGAGCTGATGTTCGCCATCGCGATGACCGAGCCGGGCACCGGTTCCGACCTCGCCAACATCGCGACCACCGCGAAGCTCTCGGAGGACGGCAGCCACTACGTCCTCAACGGCGCGAAGACGTTCATCACCGGCGGTGCTCTCGCCGACCGTATCCTCGTCGTGGCCCGCACCTCGCCGTACAACCCCGAGGACCGTCGCGGTGGCCTGTCGATCCTGGTGGTGGACACCAAGAGCGAGGGCTTCGCGGTCGGACGCAAGCTCCACAAGATCGGTCTCAAGACCTCGGACACCGCCGAGCTGTCGTTCGACGACGTGAAGGTGCCGGTCGCCGATCTGCTCGGCAAGGAGGGCGAGGCGTTCTCGTACCTGACGCAGAATCTCGCGCAGGAGCGTCTCACCATCGCGTTCGGTGCTGCCGCCACCGCGGCCGCGGCGATCCAGCACGCCATCGCATACACCAAGGACCGCAAGGTCTTCGGCAAGCCGGTCGCATCCTTCCAGAACACCAAGTTCGTGCTCGCCGAGTGCTCGACCGAACTGCAGGCCATGCAGATCATGGTCGACAACGCGATCGAGCTCAACGACCGCGACGAACTGACGGTGCCCGACGCCGCCCGCGCGAAGCTGTTCGCGACGGAGGCCGCCGGCCGCATCATCGACAAGTGCCTGCAGCTGCACGGCGGCTACGGCTACATCACCGAGTACCCCATCGCCCGCCTATACGCCGACACCCGCGTGACCCGCATCTACGGCGGCACCAACGAGGTCATGAAGACGATCATCGCCAAGGATCTGGGACTGTAGGTCTTCTGTAGTTCTTCGGTGGAGTGGGCCCCGCTACCGGGGGTTCACTCCACCGAAGTCGTTTCCGACTATCGTTTCCCGCCATGCGGCTAGTCGTGAAGACCAAGAGGGTGATCGAAGCCCACCTGAGCAATTCGTCCGTCCGGGCCCTGTCGGGGTCGATGGTGGCGTACGAGGGCCAGGTCGGTTTCAAGTCCGCCGGTTTCGGTGGTGGCGAGGGTGTTCTCTCCGGGCTGCGGCAGCGCGCGACGGGTGAGGGGCTCTCGCTCATGGAGTGCAGCGGCACGGGCGTCGTCTACTTCGCGCACCAGGCGCAGGACGTCACGGTGCTGGAGCTGAACAACGAGACGCTGCAGGTCGAGTCCGAGCAGCTGCTGGCGCTGAGCGGGAACCTGAACACGAACGTGACGTTCGCGGGTCTGCGCGGCGGCATGAGCGGTCAGGGTCTGTTCACCACGACGGTGACGGGGACCGGGCAGGTCGCGCTGCTCTCCGCCGGGGGCCCGCTCATCCATCTCGAGGTGTCGCCGCAGTATCCCCTCGTCGTCGATCCCGACGCCTTCGTGTGCGCGAAGGGGCAGCTCACGCAGTCGTTCGTCACCGACGTGTCGTGGCGGTCGGCCATCGGTCAGGGCAGCGGCGAGGCGTTCTCCCTCAAGTGGGACGGCGTGGGCGTGGTCTCCATCCAGCCGGCGGAACGGTAGGAACAGATGAGCTTCACGAAGATCAACGGCAAGGTCGTGCGCGTCGACCTGCGGCAGTCCGGTCCCGTCGTGGCTCGCCGCGGCGCGATGCTGTTCTACACCGGCAACGTCCGGTTCTCCCCCCACGGTGTTCCCGGTGGGGTCGGGGGCGCTCCCGGTCTCGGCGGTCTCGCCGGTATGGCGGGACGCATGCTGCAGGGTGAGCACGAGGCCACGATGCTCGCGCAGGGCGACGGTGTCGTGCACTACGGCTTCCGCGGTCTCGAGACGCACATCGTCGACATGTCCGCGGGCGGTGAGCTGCGGGTGGAGGCGTCGCGCCTGCTCGCCCACACCACCGGTCTGCAGTCCACGGTCGTCTCGGTGGCCGCCGCCTCCGGTGGGGGCGGTGGCGGCGGGGGTCTGCTCGGGGCGCTGCGCGGCGCCGCCACCGGAGCGATGACCGGCACCGGCATGTTCACCACCCAGCTGATCGGCCAGGGCGCGGCGGTGCTGCTCGCCCACGGCGGCGTGTTCGAGCTTCAGGTGGGCGGCCCGACGCCGGTGGTCGTCGACCCGCAGGCGTTCGTGGCGTCCTACGGCCCGGTCCGCACCGAACTGAAGTCGTCGATGAGCTGGCGGAACGTCGGTCGCACCGGCGGGGAGGCCATGCAACTCGAATGCAGCGGACAGGGCATCGTCTACGTGCAGGCATCGGAGGAGAAGCTGTGAGTACCGTTCTGAGCCCGTCGAGCTTCGGCGGCAGCGACAACGTGCCGGGCAATCCCTACGCCTACTGCATCGACCTGCAGACGCCCTGGTTCCTGTCGAAGGGCGCGATGATCGCGTACTACGGTCAGGTGCAGTTCTCGGCACTCACCCACGGGCTGCAGGGACACCTGCTGCACATGGTGGCCCAGCAGTTCTCCGCTCCGCTCTATCTCGGCGACTACGTCGTGGCCGAAGGCTTCGGGAAGCTGATCATCGGCGACCGCGGATACGACATCAACTCGTACGACCTCGACGACGGCAACCTCACGATCCGGCAGGCCAATCTGCTGGCCTTCGAACCGGGCCTGTCGCTCAACCAGTCGATCGTCCCGGGTTTCCTCACCCTCATCGGTACGGGCCGTTTCCTCGCGTCGTCGAACGGGCCGGTGATGTTCGCCGAGCCGCCGCTGCGGGTGGATCCCGAGGCGCTCGTCGGCTGGGCCGACTGTCCGTCCCCCAGTCATCACTACGACGAATCGTGGATCACCGGGTTCGTCTCGGCCGGGGCGCGTCGTTTCGGTGTGCAGTCCGGTGAGGAACGGCAGTTCGATTTCACCGGTGCCGGCACCGTCCTGATCCAGTCGAGCGAGAAGGTCCTCGACGATTCGTCGCTGGTACGCACGATCGAGAACCAGATCCCGGGCCTCACCTCGCCCGGTCTGCACCGGATCAACCAGGTGGTATCGCAACACCTGCAACAGCAGTAGCTGCAGTATCACACCCTGGGGCGGACCTGGGTATAACACGGATCCGACCCCCTGTTTCTGTGACTACGATCACAAGCTAGGCTAGCCTAAGCCGATGTAAGGTTTGGACAACCTAAGTGAGTGTTCCCTCGGTCGCAGAAAGGTGGCTCTGATGATCGTCTGCAGTTGCCACGCTCTTACCCACCACCACATCGAGGCAGAGGTGGCTGCGGGAGCACGCTGTACCCGCGAGGTGAGCGCCAAGTGCCGCGCCGGCACCGATTGTGGCAGCTGCGTCCGGAACATCTCGGCGATCATCCGGCAGGCCCGCCAGCGGAATGAGACGATCGAACTCGAGACCGCCGTGTAGCCAGCCCCTACCCGGCGGTAAACCTGATGGTTCACCCCGGGAGGTGCCATGAAGGGCGACAAGAAGGTCATCGAGTTGCTCAACGAACAACTCACCGCCGAGCTCACCGCGATCAATCAGTACTTCCTGCATTCGAAGATGCAGGACAACCGCGGATGGGCGAAACTCGCGAAGCACACTCGCGACGAGTCGTTCGACGAGATGCGTCACGCCGAGAGACTCACCGATCGGATCCTCTATCTCGACGGACTCCCCAACTACCAGCGCCTCGGGGCGTTGCGCCTGGGGCAGACCGTCAAGGAGATGCTCGAGGCCGACCTCCAGGTGGAGATCGAGGCCCGCGACCGGCTCCGGAAGGGAGCCGAGTACATGCGCTCGGTCAGCGACATCACCTCGGCCAACATCTTCGAGGAGATCCTCGCCGACGAGGAAGAACACATCGACTATCTCGAAACCCAGCTCGATCTGATCGAGCAGCTCGGCGAACCGCTGTACCTCGCCCAGCACATCTCTCCGCCGGAATAATCCGGCACAGCAGAACGGGCCGCNCGCGGCATTGCGCCGCGGCCCGTTCTCTATGCTGTGGGACACACCAGCTTGTCGACGGTGAGAGGAAGACCATGAGCGATTCGTCCGTGACCGTGGTGCACAACGCCGAGAAGCAGAGGTACGAAGTCCGGGATGAGGACGCCGTCGTCGGATACACCCAGTACCACCCCGACGACGACGGCCGCCTCGTCTTCGACCACACCGAGATCGACAAGGGTTACTCCGGTCAGGGACTCGGAGGCAAGCTCGTCGGTTTCGCCCTCGACGACGTCCGCGAACTCGGCAAGCGCATCGTCGCGATCTGCTCGTACGTCGACAATTTCATCGAGAAGCACCCGGACTACCGGGATCTGACCGGCTAGACATGCACGCGGACGCGGCACGACCTGGTGGGTCGTGCCGCGCCCGACGCGATTGTTCCGGCTCGGTACGGCCGGTGGTCAGTTCCCCGCGCGGTTGCGCAGGTCGAGTGCGACGTCGGTGATCATGTCCTCCTGTCCACCGACGAGGCCGCGACGGCCGATCTCGACGAGGATGTCGCGGGTGTCGAGACCGTAGATGCTCGCGGCGGTCTCGGCGTGACGCAGGAAGCTCGAGTACACGCCGGCGTAGCCGAGGGTGAGGGTCTCGCGGTCGACCTGCACCGGACGGTCCTGCAGCGGGCGCACGAGATCGTCGGCGGCGTCCTGCAGCCCGAACAGATCGCACGAGTGCTTCCAGCCGAGCAGATCGGCGACCGCGACGAAGGGCTCGATCGGGCAGTTGCCGGCACCGGCACCGTGTCCGGCCAGCGAGGCGTCGACGCGGATGACACCTTCCTCGACGGCACACACGGAGTTGGCGACCGACAGCGACAGGTTCTGGTGCGCGTGGATGCCGATCTGTGTGGTCTCGTTCAGGACCTCACGGTAGGCACGCACACGTTCGCGGACACCGTCCATCGTGAGGCGTCCGCCGGAGTCGGTGACGTAGACGCAGTCGGCGCCGTAGGACTCCATGAGCTTCGCCTGGCGGGCGAGCTCCTCGGACGGGGCCATGTGCGACATCATGAGGAAGCCGGACACGTCCATGCCCAGTTCCTTCGCCGCGGCGATGTGCTGCGCGGAGACGTCGGCCTCGGTGCAGTGCGTCGCGATGCGCACCGACCGCACGCCGATCTCGTAAGCGCGCTTCAGCTCGTGGACGGTTCCGATACCGGGCAGGAGCAGCGTGGTGAGCGTGGCCGAATTGATCGCTCCGGCAGCGGCTTCGAGCCACTCCCAGTCGGTGTTGCTGCCGGGACCGTAGGTCAGCGAGTGACCGGCGAGGCCGTCGCCGTGGGAGACCTCGATGGCGTCCACACCTGCACGGTCGAGCGCACCGGCGATCTTCGCGACGTCCTGCGGCGTGATGCGGTGACGGATGGCGTGCATGCCGTCGCGCAGGGTCACGTCCTGGATGTACAGAGCCGTTCCGTCGCTTGCGAATTCGCGAGTCGTCGTCGTTGCCGCGGTCATGCCGTCACCTGATCCTTCTTGCGTGCCGCCACGGCGCGTGCGACCTGCAGCGCCGCGGAGGTCATGATGTCGAGATTGCCCGCGTACTCGGGCAGGTAGTGCGCTGCGCCCTTGACCTCGAGGAACACCGCGACCTTCCACAGGGGGCCGGTGTGGTCGGTGAGCGTCTCCATGGGCTCGGTGACCTCGGTGAACTGCACCTCCTGCTTGAGGGTGTAGCCGGGCACGTATTCCTGGACCTTCGCGACCATCGCCTCGACGGACGCGACGATCTCGTCCTTGCGGTCCTCACCGACGAGCGCGAGCACGGTGTCGCGCATGATCATCGGCGGCTCGGCCGGGTTGAGGATGATGATCGCCTTGCCGCGCGTGGCGCCACCGATCTTCTCGATGGCCTGCGAGGTGGTCTCGGTGAACTCGTCGATGTTGGCGCGGGTACCGGGGCCGGCCGACTTCGAGGAGATCGAGGCGACGATCTCGGCCCAGTGCACCTTGGTGACCTGCGAGATGGCCGCGACGATCGGGATGGTGGCCTGGCCACCGCAGGTGACCATGTTGACGTTCGGGGCGTCGAGGTGCTCGGTGAGGTTCACCGGCGGCACCGTGTACGGGCCGATCGCGGCCGGCGTCAGGTCGATGAGCATCTTCCCGTGCGGGCGCAGGACCTTCTCGTTGTACTCGTGGGCCTTCGCCGAGGTTGCGTCGAAGACGATCTCGATCTCGTCGAAGCGCGGGTGCTCGACGAGTCCTTCGACACCGGTCGAGATGGCGTCGATGCCGAGGCGCTTCGCCCGTGCGAGGCCGTCGGATTCGGGATCGATGCCGACGAGGGCGACGGTCTCGAGTTCGGCGTCGGCCAGTCGCTTGATCTTGATGAGCAGGTCGGTGCCGATGTTGCCCGACCCGATGATGGCAACCTTGGTGGTCATGAGTTCTCCTGTGCGGTGGAGCTTTCGGAAGAGAAACGCGCGGTGACGGTGCCGAGCGAGGAGATTTCGGCGCGGACCGTGACGCCGGGCGGCGCCGGAACCATCGGGCCGAGTGCCCCCGACAGCACGACCTGCCCTGCGCGCAGGGGCTGCCCGAACTCGCGTGCTGTGCGTGCGAGCCACAGCAGGGCGTTCAGCGGATCGCCGAGGCAGGCTGCGCCGTTGCCCTCGGAGACGAGCTCGTCGTCGACGTACATCCGCATGGTGGCGTCGATCGGCTCGAACTCGTCGAGGGTGAGCGTCTGCGAGCCGAGCACGTACAGGCCGCTGGATGCGTTGTCCGCGACCGTATCCGTGATCTTGATGTCCCAGCCGGCGACGCGGCTGTCGACGATCTCGAGAGCGGCGAGCGCGTGTCCGACGGCGGCGCGGACGGTCGCGAGATCGAGATCGTCCGAGTCGAGGTCGGCGGAGAGGACGAACGCGATCTCGGCCTCGGCCTTCGGCTGCAGCAGGCGCTCGCTGGGCACCTCGTCGAGAGCGGTGACGTCCATGTCCTCGAAGAGGACACCGAAGTCGGGGCGGTCGACACCGAGCTGCTGCTGCACCGCCGGGGAGGTCAGGCCGATCTTGCGTCCGACGATGCGGGCACCTTCGGCGAGCCTGCGGTCGGTGAGCTGCTGCTGCACCGTGTACGCCAGGTCGATGTCGGTCTCCCCGAGCAGGTCGCGGACCGGACCGCACGGTGCGGAGCTGCGTGTGGCCTCGATGAGACGGTCGGCCGCCGCACCGGCGATGCGGGTGCGATCCGCCGCTGATGTGGTGTTGGAGCTGGTAGTCATCACGTCCTCGTCGTTCGATGGATTACGACCATCGTGGCGGCGAGGTCCGCCCCCGTACAGGGGCGCGTTCCGGTGAGTGGAACGTGCGCGCTCAGAGTTTGCGGATGGCCTCACGGCGGGCGTGAGTGGCGGCGATCCCCGCGGCGGCGGCCTTCACCGCGCCCTCGTGCTTCTCCGGACGGAACCGGGTGACGGGACCGGTGACGCTCACCGCCGCGATGGGGCGCTCGTCCGCGTCGAAGATGGGGGCGGCAACGCAGGCCAGGCCGACCGCGGACTCCTCGAACTCGAAGGCCACCCCGCGCTCGAGCACGGTCGCGAGATTCGCCCCGAGTCGTCCGGGGGTCGTGATAGTGCGGGGAGTCTTGCGCGCCAACCCGGCCTCGACCACCTCGGCCAGCAGCTCCGGTGGGGAGAACGCGAGAAGAGCCTTGCCGATCCCGGTGCAGTACATGGGCATTCGCCCACCGATCCGGGACGGCGTGGACGCGGGGCGATGTCCGCCGATCTTCGAGACGTAGACGACCTCGACACCCTCGGGGACGCCGAGGTGCACGGTCTCGTGGGTGCGTTCGTACAGATCCTCCATGAACGGGATGGCGACCTCGACCAGGCCCCGCTCGAGGGAGGCGCGCAGGCCCAGTTCGAAGAGCTGACCGCTCAGGCGGTAACCGGCCGGGTCCTTGTCGAGCAACCGGACGGCGACGAGATCGCCGACGATGCGGTGCAGCGTCCCCTTCGGCAGACCGGTGCGTCGACCCAGTTCGGCGAGGGTGAGGACGTGGTCGTCGGCGGTGAACGCCCACAGCACGGTGACGACCTTGCCGAGCACCGTGTTGGTGTCCACCCCGTCGCCCGGCGGGCGGGCATGCACCGGCGACTCGCGCTGTCCTTCCACGTGGCTCAGGTTAGGACACCTCGCTCCGCACGCGGGACGGGCGCCCGCGCTGGCATCCTGGATGTGTGACCGAGCGCAAGCGGTGGGATCTGACGTTCGAGACGTGGATCGAACGGCAGATCCGCGTGGCGCAGGACCGGGGCGATTTCGACGATCTGCCCGGTTACGGCAAACCCATCCCCGACCACGGCGACGACGAGCTGTGGTGGGTGAAGAGCTATCTGGCGCGCGAGGGTCTGTCGACGGAGGCGCTGCTGCCGCCCGAACTGCAGTTGCGGCGCGAGATCGAGCGTCTGCCCGGCACCGTCGGCTCGGCTCCCGGCGAGAAGGTGGTGCGCGACATCGTCTCCGATCTCAACCGGCGGATCGCCGACTGCCTGCGTTTCCCGAGCGGCCTGCCCGTACCGATCCACAAGGTCGATGCCGAGGAGATGGTGGAGGTGTGGAAGGTCGAGCGGGCACGTCGTCGCGAGGAGGCCCGCACGGCCCTGAACTCGACGCGACCCCGGCTCGAGACGGAGTCCGAGACCGGGGTCGCGCGAAGAAGGTGGATCTTCCGGTGGTTCCGCAGGCGGAACCGGCCGGTCGTCAGGGAAGGGTGAGCGGTGCTCCGGTGGCGGCGCGCACCTGCTCCTCGGTGACGCCCGGGGCGCACTCGGTCAGGACGAGGCCGTCGGCGGTCACGTCGATCACCGCGAGGTTGGTGATGATGCGCTGGACCACGCCCTCACCGGTGAGCGGCAGCGAGCACTCCGAGACGATCTTCGGGTTGCCCTGCTTGTCGGTGTGCTCCATGAGCACGATGACCTTGCGGGCGCCGTGGACGAGGTCCATCGCCCCGCCCATGCCCTTGACCATCTTTCCGGGCACCATCCAGTTGGCCAGATCGCCGGTGGCCGAGACCTCCATGCCTCCGAGCACGGCGGTGTCGATGTGGCCGCCGCGGATCATGCCGAAGCTCAGCGCCGAGTCGAAGAAGGCAGCGCCGGGGTTGACCGTCACGGTCTCCTTGCCGGCGTTGATCAGGTCGGGATCGACCGAGTCCTCGGTGGGGTACGGCCCGGTGCCGAGGATGCCGTTCTCACTGTGCAGGGTGACGTGCACACCCTCGGGCAGGTAGTTGGGGATCAGCGTCGGCAGGCCGATACCGAGGTTGACGTACTCCCCCGGCGCGAGTTCCTGCGCGGCGCGCGCGGCCATCTGCGTGCGCGTCCAACCCTGTGTCTCGACAGCTGTGGTCATGCTCTACGCTCCCTTCGCGGCGCTGACGGTGCGCTTCTCGATCTGCTTGTTCTGGACACCGGTGTGCACGACCCGGCCCACGAAGATTCCCGGCAGGTGCACCTCACCCGGATCGATCTCACCCGGCTCGACGAGTTCCTCGACCTGGGCGATGCACACGCGACCGGCCATCGCGGCGAGCGGGTTGAAGTTCATCGCGGCCTTGTTGAACACCAGGTTGCCCTCGGTGTCGCCCTTGAGGGCGTGCACGAGCGAGAAGTCCGCGGTGATGGACTCCTCGAGCACGTACCGCTTGCCGCGGAACTCGCGGATCTCCTTCGCCGGCGACGCCACGGCGATCGAACCGTCGGCGTTGTACTTCCACGGCAGTCCGCCCTGCGAGATGGGCGTGCCGACCCCGGCGGGGGTGAAGAAAGCGGGGATGCCCGCGCCACCGGCGCGGAGCTTCTCGGCGAGAGTGCCCTGCGGGGTCAGCTCCACCTCGAGCTCACCCGAGAGGTACTGCCGGGCGAATTCCTTGTTCTCCCCGACGTACGACGCGGTGACCCGGCGGATGCGCTTGCTGCCCAGCAGGATTCCGAGACCGTGGCCGTCGACGCCGCAGTTGTTGGAGAACACCTCGAGGTCGGTGACCCCGGTGTCGGCAATGGCCTGGATCAGGATGTCGGGGATACCGCACAGTCCGAATCCGCCCACCGCGAGCGTCGCACCGTCACGGATGTCGGCGACGGCCTCCGCCGCCGTCTCGAACACTTTCGTTGCCAACTCTCACCTCTCGGGTTTCCGGGGGAGCCGCGGGGCTCCGCTGGACGAATCACGTCCACTGGATGAACGCGGTCACATTCTTGGTTTCTACTAAAGAGTCTGCAGGTGGCGAATACAAGTACCTGCTGGAATCTCTCTGAAATTGGTCGTTCATCGAACGGAGGCGCAATATGCGTTCACTGAGTAGACGTAGAATCGAGGCATGTCGTCCGATGCACGGGGTCAACTGGTCACGCGGATCGCCGCCCTGCTGCGCACCGTCTCGTCGCACGAACCGGAAGGGGTGACGACCTCGGAGGTCGCCCGCACCACCGACCTCGCCCGGCCCACGGTGCACCGGCTGCTCAGCTCACTCGCCGACGAGGGGCTCGTCGACCGGGATCCGGCGTCGGGACGCTGGGCCCTCGGACCCGAGCTCTACCTGCTGGGATCGCTCGCCTCCGTGCGCTACGACATCACCGATCTCGCGGGCGACGTGCTGCGCGATCTGGCGCGCGCGACCGGCGAGAGCGTCTTCCTCTCCGCGCGGCGGGGTGACGAGACGGTCTGTCTGGCAATGGAGGAGGGCAGCTTCCCTCTGCGTTCGCACGTGCTCCACATCGGGATCCGGTTCCCGCTCGGGGTGGCGTCGGCGGGGCTGGCGATCCTCGCGCACATGCCCGATCAGGAGATCGAGGCGTATCTGTCGCGGGTGGATCTCACGGGGGACTGGGGGCCGGACCATGCGCGACCCGCACTGGAGAAGCGGATCGAGGCGACACGATTGGCCGGCTACGCCGTCAATCCGGCGCTGATCGTCGAGGGCAGTTGGGGAATGGGCGCCGCGGTGTTCGATCAC
>NZ_JBKFBA010000001.1:332442-438778 GCF_053345925.1 Rhodococcus sp. C26F | reverse complement strand
GGCGTGACGCAGCACCGGGGCGTCGACCATCTTCCCTTCGAAATCGAAGACGCCGCGTTCCGATTCGGCGGCCTCGAGGACACGCCGCGCCCACGCCTCCTCCTCGGGGGTGGGCGCGTACGCCCGGCGGACGACGTCGACCTGGCCCGGATGGATCGACACCTTGATGTCGAATCCGACCGCCACGGCGTCGAGGGCCTCCTCGTGGAGACCGTCGGTGTCCTTGATGTTCAGATACACCGAGTCGAGCGCCCAGCGGGCGTGACCCTTCGCGGCGAGCAGGGTCACCGACCGGGCGTGTTGCGCGACCGCGCGGTACGTCCCGTCGGCGTGACGGCTCGCGTTGCCACCGAGTCCGGCGACGAGATCCTCGGCACCCCACATCATTCCGAGGGTGTTCTCGGCGACGGCGATGTCCTCCACCGCGAGCACCCCGAGGGGCGACTCGATGAGCGCGACCACCTCGAGCGGTGCGAGCGAGCGCACCTCGTCGCCGCTCTCGCACTTGGGCAGCATGACCCGCGTGTACGACGTGCGGCGCAGTGCCTCGAGATCGGCCTCGTGGTCGGCCGTGCCCACCGGGTTGACCCGCACCACGGTGCGTTCGGGGTCGAGCGGAGTGGCGATCAGTGCCTCACGGGCGGCCGGCTTGTCGGCCGGTGCGACGGCATCCTCGAGGTCGATGATCACCACGTCGGAACGCTCGGCGGCCTTGGCGTAGCGCTCCGGACGATCTGCGGGACAGAAAAGCCATGCGGGGCCGGGGAGTTCCCAGGTCATGTCGTGGGCCTCTTCTGGACCAGGGTCTTGCGCACGGCGACGGCGACGACATCGCCGTGCTGGTTGCGACCGGTGTGTTCGAGGGTGACGATGCCCTCCCCCGGCCGGCTCTTCGACTCGCGCTTGTCGACGATCTTCGTCTCGGCGTAGAGCGTGTCGCCGTGGAAGAGCGGCTTGGGGAAGGAGATCTCGGAGAACCCGAGGTTCGCGACGATCGTGCCCTGCGTGAGCTGGGCGACCGACAGTCCCACGAGCGTCGAGAGCGTGAACATCGAATTGACCAGACGCTCACCGAAACTGGTCTCGGCGGCGTAGGCGGCGTCGAGGTGCAGCGCCTGCGTGTTCATCGTCTGCGTCGTGAACAGCGTGTTGTCGGCCTCGGTGATCGTCCGGCCAGGGCGGTGCTCGTAGATCGCGCCGAGTTCGAATTCCTCGAACCACAGGCCACGCTGGACGATCCGCTTCTCCACGGTGGTGTCGGTCTCGCTCACAGTCCCAGCTCCCGTCCGATGAGCATGAGCTGCACCTCGGTGGTGCCCTCACCGATCTCGAGGATCTTGCTGTCGCGGTAGTGGCGCGCCACGGCGTACTCGTTCATGAAGCCGTAGCCGCCGTGGATCTGCGTCGCGTCCCGCGCGTTGTCCATCGCGGCCTCGGACGCGACGAGCTTGGCGACCGCGGCCTGCTTCTTGAACGGCTTGCCGGCGAGCATCGCGGCAGCGGCGTCGTAGTAGGCGGTGCGTGCGGCGTGCGCACGTGCCTCCATGCGGGCGATCTTGAAGGCGATGGCCTGGTTGTTGCCGATCGGGCTGCCGAAGGCCTCGCGCTCCTTGGCGTACTTCACCGATTCGTCGACGCAGCCCTGCGCGGCGCCGGTCGACAGCGCGGCGATCGCGATGCGGCCCTCGTCGAGGATGCGCAGGAAGTTGGCGTAGCCGCGGCCCCGCTCGCCGAGGAGGTTCTCCTCGGGCACCCGCACGTCGGCGAAGGTGAGCGGATGCGTGTCGGAGGCGTTCCAGCCGACCTTGTTGTAGGCGGGTTCGGCGGTGAAGCCCGGCGTGGAGGTCGGCACGAGGATCGTGGAGATCTCCTTCTTGCCGTTCTCCCGCACACCGGTGACGGCGGTGACGGTCACGAGCGAGGTGATGTCGGTGCCGGAGTTGGTGATGAACTGCTTGTTGCCGTTGATGATCCACTCGCCGTTCTCGAGCTTGGCGGTGGTCTTGGTGCCTCCGGCGTCGCTGCCCGCACCCGGCTCGGTGAGACCGAAGCCCGCGAGGTTGCGGCCGCTCGCGAGCTGCGGCAGCCACTCCTCCTTCTGCTTCTCGTTGCCGAAGCGGTAGATCGGCATCGCGCCGAGCGAGACACCGGCCTCGAGGGTGATGGCGACGGACTGGTCGACCTTGCCGAGTTCCTCGAGCGCGAGGCACAGCGCGAAGTAGTCGCCGCCCATGCCGCCGTACTCCTCGGGGAACGGCAGACCGAACAGGCCCATCTCGGCCATGCCCTGTACGACCTCGTAGGGGAACGAGTGCTCGGCGTCGTGCTTGGCGGCGACCGGCGCGACCACCGTGCGGGCGAAGTCGGCGACCGTCTTGCGCAGCTGCTCGTACTCGTCGGGAAGTTGGCCCGTGGCCAGGTATTCCGTCATCAGTTTGTCTCTTCCGTGTCGGCGTGCGGGGTGACTCGCACGAGAAGTTGATCGACCTTGACCTGCTCACCGGCGGCCGCGAACAGTTCGACGGTGCCGTCGATGGGGGCGGTGAGCGAATGTTCCATCTTCATGGCCTCGACGACGACGAGCGTCTGCCCGGCCGTGACGGTGTCGCCGGAGGCGACGGACACCGCGATGACGGCGCCGGGCATCGGGCTCGTGATGTCGGCGTCGCCGGCGTGGGCATCGTCGCCGCGCACCGATGCCTCGCGCACCTCGCGGACGGCGACGCTGCCGTGGCCGTCGGAAAGCCAGACCGCACCGTCGGATTCGCCGACGCGGTAGCTGTGACGCCGGCCGTCGAGCACGACCGCCAGATCAGCGCCGTGCAGCACGGCGCTGAACCGGTAGCTCTCGCCGTCCTCGACCTCGGCGACGCCGGCCGCCGGGGTTCCGGTCAGGCGCACGTGTGCGGTGCGGTCGCCGGAGGTGAGCCGCGACGTGACGGGTCGGTGGGCACCGACGCGCCATCCGTCGGGCACCGCCCACGGATCGGTGATCTCGCCCGCCCAGCGGTCGAGCCACCGCAGGATCGCCGCGGCGACGAGCGTGGAATCGGCGGTCGTGGGGGCGGTGTAGTCGCCGACCCGGCGGTCGAGGAGTCCGGTGTCGAGCGCACCGGCCACGACGTCGTCGTCGGCGAGCAGGAAGCGTACGAAGTCGACGTTGGTGACGACGCCGAGCACGGCGGTCTGCGCGAGCGCCCGGTCGAGGCGACGCAGCGCGCCGGCGCGGTCGTCGGCGTGGGCGATGACCTTGGCGAGCATCGGGTCGTAGTCGCTGCCGACCACGGTGCCGCCGCGGATGCCGGAGTCGACGCGCACGCCGGGGCCGGTGGGTTCGACGACGTCGGCGATCTCGCCGCCGGTCGGGAGGAAGCCGCGCGCCGGATCCTCGGCGTAGACGCGGGCCTCGATCGCGTGGCCGGTGAGGGTGATGTCGTCCTGGGTGAAGCCGAGCGGCTCGCCCGCGGCGATGCGCACCTGCCACTCGACGAGGTCGAGGCCGGTGACCATCTCGGTGACCGGATGCTCGACCTGCAGTCGGGTGTTCATCTCCATGAAGAAGAACTCGTCCGGCTTGTCGGCGGAGACGATGAACTCGACGGTGCCGGCGCCGGTGTAGTCGACGCTGCGCGCGGTGTTGCACGCGGCCTCACCGATGCGGGCGCGGGTGGCCTCGTCGAGCAGCGGCGAGGGCGCTTCCTCGATGACCTTCTGGTGCCGCCGCTGCAGGCTGCACTCGCGCTCGCCGAGGTGGACGACGTTGCCGTGCGCGTCGGCGAGGACCTGGACCTCGATGTGGCGGGGGCGCTGCACGAATCGCTCGAGGAAGAGGGTGTCGTCGCCGAACGCCGACGCCGCTTCGCGACGGGCGGATTCGAGCGCGGCGGGCAGATCCTTCGGGTCCTCGACGAGGCGCATGCCCTTGCCGCCACCACCGGCGGACGGCTTGACGAGCACGGGATAGCCGACTTCCTCGGCGCCCGCGATCAGTTCGTCGTCGCTCAGTCCGGGCCGGGAGATGCCGGGCACGACGGGAACGCCGAACTCCGACACCGCGGCCTTGGCGGTGATCTTGTCGCCCATGGTCTCGATGGCGTGGGCGGACGGGCCGAGGAAGGCGATACCGGCGGTGGCGCACGCGGCGGCGAAAGCCGAATTCTCCGAGAGGAATCCGTAGCCGGGATGGATGCCCTGCGCGCCGGTGGCGAGCGCCGCGTCGATGACCTTGTCGATCACCAGGTAGCTCTCGCGCGCCGCGGCGGGTCCGAGCAGCACCGCGGTGTCGGCCTCCTGCACGTGGCGGGCGTCGCGGTCGGCCTCGCTGAACACGGCGACCGAGCGGATGCCCATCGCCTTGAGGGTGCGGATGACGCGCACCGCGATCTCGCCGCGGTTGGCGACCAACACCGTGTCGATCCGAGTCGTATCAGTCATGGGTGCACTCACATCCGGAAGACGCCGTAGGAGACCGGCTCGAGCGGGGCGTTGGCGCACACCGACAGTGCCAGTCCGAGAATTTTTCTGGTGTCTGCGGGATCGATGATGCCGTCGTCCCACAGGCGCGCGGTCGAGTAGTAGGGATTGCCCTGTTCCTCGTACTGGGCGCGGATCGGAGCCTTGAACTCCTCCTCCTGCTCGGTCGTCCAGGGCTTGCCCGAGGCATCGAGCTGGTCGGAGCGCACCGTGGCCAGCACCGAGGCGGCCTGCTCGCCACCCATGACGGAGATGCGGGCGTTGGGCCACATCCACAGGAAGCGAGGCGAATACGCGCGACCGCACATCGAGTAGTTGCCGGCGCCGTACGAGCCGCCGATGACGACGGTCAGCTTCGGCACCCGGGCGCACGCGACCGCGGTGACCATCTTCGCGCCGTGCTTGGCGATGCCGCCGGCCTCGTAGTCGCGGCCGACCATGAAGCCGGAGATGTTCTGCAGGAACACCAGCGGGATCGAGCGCTTGTCGCACAGTTCGATGAAATGCGCTCCCTTGACGGCGGATTCGCCGAAGAGCACGCCGTTGTTCGCGATGATGCCGACCGGGTGGCCGTGGATGCGTGCGAAGCCGGTGACGAGAGTCTTGCCGTATTCGGCCTTGAACTCGTGGAAGCTGGAGCCGTCGACCACACGGTCGATGACCTCGTGCACGTCGTAGGGGATGCGCGAGTCGGTGGGCACCACGTCGTACAGCTCGGTGGGGTCGGCCTCGGGTTCGACGGTGGGTTCGACGTCCCACGGACGCGGGTTGCGCGGACCGAAGGTGGAGACGATGTCGCGCACGATGCGCAGCGCGTCGCGGTCGTCCTCGGCCAGGTGGTCGGTGACGCCGGAGACCTTCGAGTGCAGGTCGCCGCCGCCGAGTTCCTCCGCGGTGACGACCTCGCCGGTCGCGGCCTTCACCAGCGGCGGGCCACCGAGGAAGATGGTGCCCTGGTTGCGGACGATGACGGCCTCGTCGCTCATGGCGGGGACGTAGGCGCCGCCGGCGGTGCACGAGCCCATGACCGCGGCGATCTGCGGGATCCCCTTGGCGCTCATGGTGGCCTGGTTGTAGAAGATGCGGCCGAAGTGCTCGCGGTCGGGGAAGACCTCGTCCTGCCGTGGCAGGAAGGCGCCGCCGGAGTCGACGAGGTACAGGCACGGCAGGTTGTTCTGCAGCGCGACTTCCTGCGCCCGCAGGTGCTTCTTGACCGTGATCGGGTAGTAGGTGCCACCCTTGACGGTGGCGTCGTTGGCGACGATGACGCATTCGCGGCCGGCGACGCGGCCGATGCCGGCGATCATGCCGGCGCCGGGGCACTCGTCGTCGTACATGCCGTCGGCGGCGAGGGGCGACAGTTCGAGGAACGGGCTGCCCGTGTCGAGCAGTTCGTCCACGCGGTCGCGGGGAAGCAGCTTGCCGCGGGCGACATGCCGCTCCCGGGCTTTCTCGCTGCCACCCAGGGCTGCGGCAGCGAGCTTGTCTCGAAGCTCTCCGACCAGCTGTTCGTGCTGGTCGCGGCTGGTTGTCGAGGCCGTCTCAGCGGTTGTCACGGACACCATCCTCGGTAGATCGACTAATCGCCATTAACTGAAATCTAGGTTAGTTATGATTAACCGAGTTGTCCAGACCACACCGAGCGGAGATTTTCATGACCGAGTCCGCGATCGACGTCTCGACCGCATCGGGACGCCCGACGCGGCGTAGCCTCGCCAAGGCGGAACGCCGACGGGACCTCCTGCGTGCCGCAGCGCACCTGATCGCCGAACGCGGATTCCCCGGGGTCCGACTCGAAGATCTCGGTGCAGCCGTGGGGATCAGCGGTCCCGCCGTGTACCGGCACTTCCCCAACAAGGACGCCCTGCTCGTCGAGATCCTCGTCGAGATCAGCCGCCGCCTCCTCGCAGGTGGCACGCAGGTCGCCGAGACGACGCCCGACCCGCGCGACGCCCTCGAGGGCCTGGTCGACTTCCATCTCGACTTCGCGCTGGGCGAGCCCGATCTCATCCGCGTGCAGGACCGCGAGTTCACGTCCCTCCCCGACGAGGGGCAGCGGGAGGTGAGGGTGACCCAGCGTCGCTACGTCGAGATCTGGGTCGACGTCCTGCGCCGCATCGACCCCGCACTGCCCGAATCCGACGCGCGCACGATGGCGCACGCGACCTTCGGACTCATCAACTCGACACCGCACAGTGCCGACCCGCGTTCCCCCGAGGGCACCCGCGCGGTGCTGCGACGCATGGCACTGGCAGCTCTCGCCGCGACGCCCTCGGCTCTCGCGGCAGAGCCGGCACGAACGGAGACCGCATGAGCTACTTCGAACGACTCGGCCCGACCTCCTTCCGCGCCACCGAACACGTCGGTGGGGCGTGGAACGAGGCGGAGCAGCACATCGCGCCCGCCCTCGGGCTGATCGCCCACGTCGTCGAATGCGACCGTGACGCGCGGCGCGACGACGACCTCGTGATCGGACGCCTGTCGTACGACATCCTCGGCACCGTGCCCGTCGGGCCCGTCGTCACGACCGTCGAGGTCCTGCGGCCCGGACGCACCATCGAACTCGTGGAAGCGACACTCGCCTACGACGGGCGCGCGATCGTGCGTGCCCGCGCGTGGCTGATGCAGACCCGCCCCACAGCGGAGATCGCCGGCAGCACCCTGCAACCGATCCCGTCGCCCGAGGACTGCGAACCCTGGGACCCCACGACACTGTGGCCGGGAGGATTCATCGACTCGGTGGAGGTGCGTCGCGTCTCGACCGCACCCGGACGGGCCTCGTTCTGGGTGCGCACCGATCTCCCGCTCGTGGAGGGCGAGAAGGTCAGCGATCTCGCCGCCACGGCCGGCCTGTTCGACATCGCCAACGGCATGGCGGTGCGTGCCGATCCGAGAACGGTCGCCTTCCCCAACCTCGACCTGACCGCGCACCTGTTCGCCGAACCCCGCGGTGAATGGGTCGGCTTCGATACGTCGGTCTCGTTCGGCACCGACGGCATCGGCCTGACGAGCACGGTGCTGCACGATGCGACCGGGCCGATCGGCACGATGTCCCAGATCCTCACGGTGCGGCCGATCTGATCGGCCGCACCGGTCCGGAGGCCTCAGGGTCCGGTGACCTCGGGGTTCGGTGGCCTCAGCTCAGCAGCGCGGACGCGAGCTGCCGGTAGCCCTCGCTCGGGAAGGTGAACGGATCCGCGGTGAGCACCTGGATGGCGACCTCGTCGGCACCGGCGGCGTAGTGCTTCTCGATGCCGGCGACGACGCTGTCGAGATCGCCCCACGGGATGAGCACGTCCATCAGGCCGTCGCTGCCACCGTCGGCGAGGTCCTCGTCGGTGTACCCGAGGCGACGCAGGTTGTTCGAGTAGTTCGGCAGCGAGAGATAACCGCGCATGTACTCGCGGGCGATGCCGCGCGCGACGGTCTCGTCGGTTTCGAGGACGACGGCCACCTCGGGCGCCAGCAACGGCTCCGAGCCGAGGGCCTCACGCGCAACCGCCGTGTGCTTGGGCGGAACGAAGTACGGATGGGCTCCTGCCGCGCGCTCGGCGGACAGCTTCAGCATGCGCGGGCCGAGCGCCGCGAGGACCCTTCGATCGGTGGGCACCGGCGTCGACGCCGCATCGAGGCCGTCGAGGTACTCGACCATCCGGCTGTAGGGCTTGGTGTAGCTGGTGTTCTCCCGCGCGTCGACGACGGGAGCGTGACTCGTTCCGACGCCCAGCAGGAAACGGCCGGGATATCGCGACTCCAGATCGGCGACCGCAGCCGCCGTGGTCTCCGGGTCGGCGTGCCAGATGCTGATGATGCCGCTGGCGAGCTCGAGCGTCGTCGTCGCCGCGAGCAGTTCACTGTAGACGGAGGGGAAACCGTCCTGGAATCCGCCGGACGTCCACAACCGGGAGTACCCGAGCTCCTCCAGTTCGCGGGCGGCATCGAGCGCCTGCTCGCGAACCTTCCGACTGAGCCAGAACGCGCCACCCCACACACTCACTCGTCGTGTCATGCGACCGACCCTAGTCGCGTTCCGGCACTCGGTGCAGCGGGTTCGGCCCGTGGCCGGATCGGAACGGTTCCACCGGTCGGCTACAGTTCGCATTCGGGTTCAACAGACAGCCCGTCCATACGTGTGTTCGCAGACCGACAGGTCCGGGACCGCACCGCCGTCGGGATTCGTCGCCCGTAGGCGCGAATCGGGCACGGGCCGGGAAGCTGGGGTGGATGTGATCGGTTTCGTGCGTTCCGCCGAGGTCGGAGCGACGGTGCAGCGATGAGGGATCCTTCGGTTCCCGAACCGCGTATCGAGCGCATCTCCTCGCGGCTGGCCGTGCAGAGCTGGTTCCAGTTGGCGTTCGCGCTCCTCGCAGTGTTCGCCGTCGTCGGTTCGATCGTCGGCGGGATCTTCATCCAGCGCACCGTGCAGATCACCGACGAGGTGACGGAGCGGATCCAGCCGGCGATGACGCAGGCCTTCAACTTGCAGACCGCTCTGCTCGATCAACAGACCGCGGTCCGCGGTTACGCGCTCACGACCGAACCCGCCTTTCTCGGGCCGTACCGTGCGGGTCAAGAGAACCAGCAGGTCGCGCTCGATCGTCTTCGCGTGCTCCTCGCCGAGCATCCGGATCTGCTCGCCGACATCGACACCATCGAGGCCGCCGCTACGCAGTGGCGGACGCAGTACGCAGAGCCGATCATCGAGACCGTCGTTCCCGGGGAGCCGCGTCCCGTCGATCCGGCCCTGGCCGAGCAGGACCGGCTGGCCTTCGGTGAGATCCGGTCGATGTTCGCCCAGGAGAACAACGCTCTCTCCGATGTCCTGGTGGAGGACCTCGACGAACTCGCGGAGTCCCGCACCATCCGCAATTCGGTGTTGATCGCGATGGTGATCACGTTCATCCTCACCGGTCTCGCCACGGTGGTTCTCGTCCACAATCTCGTCGCCGTGCCGCTCGCCAGGCTCCGCCGGGCCAGCCGCCGGGTCGCGCTGGAGGAGAACTTCTACCAGCACATCTACCCCCAGGGACCGAAGGACATCCGGGCACTCGCCCTCGACGTCGAGACGATGCGCGGTCGTATCGCGGACGCGTTGGCGGACTCCCGGAAGCAGCAGACCCTGCTCGCGAAACAGACCGAGGATCTCGATTCCCAGGCCGAGGAACTCCGCCGCTCGAACACCGAACTCGAGCAGTTCGCCTACGTCGCATCGCACGACCTGCAGGAACCGCTGCGGAAGGTCGCGTCCTTCTGCCAGCTGCTCGAGAAGCGGTACGGCGACGTCCTCGACGATCGCGGACGGCAGTACGTCGAATACGCCGTGGACGGCGCGAAACGGATGCAGGTGCTGATCAGCGATCTGCTCGCCTTCTCCCGAGTCGGACGCGTCCACGACGCCTACGTCCGGGTCGATCTCGGCCGGCCGCTCGAGAAGGCGTTGTTCAACCTCTCCGCGTCCGTCGAGGAGTCGCAGGCGCGGATCGAACGTCCCGACGACCTTCCCGAACTCACCGGCGACCCCACTCTGCTGACGATGCTGTGGCAGAACCTGGTCGGCAACGCCATCAAGTTCCGACACCCCGATCGCACCCCGGTGATCAGGATCGAGTGCGAAAAAGTCGAGGACGAGTCGGACGGTCCGCAGTGGCACTTCTGCGTCACCGACAACGGCATCGGGATCGACAGCGAGTACGCCGAGAAGGTGTTCGTCATCTTCCAGCGGCTGCATCCTCGCGACGATTACCAGGGCACCGGTATCGGACTGGCGCTGTGCAAGAAAATCGTCGAGTATCACGCTGGAAGAATCTGGATCGACACCGAGTACGGCGATACTCATACCGAGGGCACTCGAATCTGCTTCACCCTCGGAACCGCATCACGCCCCGTCGAGCAGAAGCAGGGGACAACGTCATGAGGAGCACGATCGTGACCTATCCCGCTGCCCGACCGGTGGACGTCCTGTTGGTCGAGGACGATCCCGGCGACGAGCTGATGACCCGTGAAGCATTCGAGGACAACAAGATCGGCAACGCCCTACACGTCGTCCGCGACGGGGCGGAAGCACTCGACTTCCTGTACCGCCGGGGCGAGTACGAGGGTGCGCCGCGCCCGGATCTGATCCTGCTCGACCTGAACCTGCCGAAATACGACGGCCGTCAGGTGCTGACGAAGATCAAGTCCGATCCGGAACTGTCCGACATCCCGATCGTGGTGCTCACGACCTCGTCGGCGGAGGAGGACATTCTCCGCAGCTACAAGCTGCACGCCAATGCGTACGTCACCAAGCCGGTCGATCTCGACCAGTTCATCGGTGCCGTGAAGCAGATCGACGAGTTCTTCGTGCAGGTCGTGCGGCTACCGCGTCGCGGACGCTGACGAGAAGCTCCGCGGCGCGGCTCCGGCCGAACCGTCAGGACAGGATGCCGAAGATCGCGACCACGAAGATGATCACGATCACCGCGACGGCGAGCAGCGTGAGCCACCCGCTGATGGGGAATCGCTTCCTCGTGTCGGGTTCCGGGGCGGACAGCCCGGACGTCGTCCCCGAATCGGGGGGCGTCGATCCGGGCGCTACGCCACCGCCGGGTTCCAGATCCGGGGTGCGTGCAGGGTCGGGATCCTGGTTTCCATGATGTTCGGGGTCCGACGTGGTCACCTGACCTCCTTCTGTGCGGCTGCGCTCCCGTAGAGCGGCCGCAGACGTGTGTCGCGGTGAATTCGGTTCTACGGCGACATACCTCTCCCCCGCACTCCGCAAACCTGGCCTCCTGCGGCAGGCGACCTCTTCCGGTCCGGCGTTTGCCCGCTCCGAGCGCGGGTAGGCATCGAGGGACACGTGCCGGGCACGGCCCGACATTCCTGCACCCGAGGAGCCGAGGAGCGACATGAAGGCAGTGACATGGCAGGGGCGCCGCAACGTGAGCGTCGATACGGTGCCCGATCCGACGATCCAGGAGGCCGGTGACGCCGTCATCCGTGTCACCACCACCAACATCTGCGGCTCCGACCTGCACCTGTACGAGGTGTTGGGAGCCTTCATGACTCCCGGCGACATCCTCGGTCACGAACCGATGGGCATCGTCGAGGAGGTCGGCTCCGGCGTCACGAAACTGAAGCCCGGCGACCGGGTGGTGATCCCCTTCCAGGTGTGTTGCGGCCAGTGCTTCATGTGTTCCCACGGCCTGCATTCGCAGTGCGAGACCACGCAGGTCCGTGAGGAGGGCACCGGTGCCGCGCTGTTCGGTTACTCGAAGCTCTACGGCAGCGTGCCCGGCGGGCAGGCCCAATACCTGCGCGTCCCCCACGCCGACGCCACCCACATCAAAGTCCCGGAAGGGCCGGCCGACGACCGTTTCGTCTATCTCTCCGACGTGCTGCCCACCGCGTGGCAGGCCGTCGAATACGCGGAGATCCCCGACGGCGGAAGTGTCACGGTGCTCGGCCTCGGCCCCATCGGTGAGATGGCCGCGCGCATCGCGGCGCACAAGGGTGCCCGCGTGATCGGCGTGGACATGGTCCCCGAGCGACTGGCCCGCGCGGCCTCCCGCGGCATCGAGGTCGTCGATCTGCGCGAGGTCGACAACAATCCCGGCGACATGATCCGTGACATGACGAACGGGCGCGGCACCGATTCGGTGATCGACGCCGTGGGTATGGAGGCGCACGGCTCGCCCGTCGCGAAGCTCGCCCAGAGTGCCGCCGGCTTCCTGCCGTCGGCGATCGCCGAGCCGTTCATGGAGAAGGCCGGAGTGGACCGTCTCCACGCGCTGTACACCGCGATCGACGTCGTGCGGCGTGGTGGCGCGATCTCGCTGAGCGGCGTGTACGGCGGGGCGGCGGATCCAATGCCGATGCTCACCCTGTTCGACAAGCAAATCCGTCTCCACATGGGTCAGGCCAACGTGTTGAACTGGGTCCCGGAGATCCTGCCGCTGCTGACCGACGAGGATCCGCTGGGGGTCGACGACTTCGCGACCCACCGCCTCCCGCTCGACGACGCACCGCACGCGTACGAGATCTTCCAGAAGAAGCAGGACGGCGCCATCAAGATCTGCCTGAAACCGTAGTGGACGCAGCCGAACCGGGCCCGGGAATCATCCCGGACCCGGTTCGCCGTAGCGGTTCACTTCTCGATCGCGGCCTGGCCGTTCGTCTCCGCGTCGATCACCGAGATCTTGCGGGGCTTCGCCTTCTCTGCAACCGGAATCGTCACGCGTAGAACACCACCGCGGTACTGCGCTTCGATCCGATCGGTGTCGAGGGTGTCACCGAGGAACAGCCGACGAGTGAAGATGCCTCGCGGCCTCTCGGTCGAGACGAATTCCTTGTCCCGGTCGACTTCCGGACGTTCCGCGCGCACGGTGAGCACGTTGCGTTCGACATCGAGGTCGATCGAGTCGGCGTCGACGCCCGGGAGATCGAACTCGGCGACGAAACGGTCGCCTTCTCGCCATGCATCGAGCGGCATCACCGCGGGCCGTGCCATGGTGCCGAGCACCTGTTGCGTGAAGCGATCGATATCGCGGAAGGGGTCGGTGCGCATCAACATCGGTCTGTCACCTCCGACTGTCCGGCCGTTCGTGACGGCCACACTCTGTCGATTATCTGTGTCTGTAGACACAGATTTATTATGGCCCTGTGATAAGGTTCGGTCAAGCCGCGGGTGACCGCGGCGCGACCCGAGAAGACCGACTCCGGAGGAAACGATGACGCCGGATCCGTTACGCGCCCGGCGCGGGGTCTACGGCATCTCGGTGGCCGCCGAACTGTCGGGACTCGACCCGCAGACCTTGCGCCTGTACGAACGCCGAGGGCTGCTGAACCCCGCACGCACAGCGGGTGGGACGCGCCGCTACAGCGACAACGATCTCGAGATCGTCCAACGGATCGTCGAACTGGTGGGCTCCGGAATCAATATCGCCGGAATCGCCCGGATCCTCGAACTCGAGGCGAACAACGCGGCCCTCAAGGAGGACAACGACCGTCTGCGCTCCACCCTGGACAGCAGACCCCCTCCCCCGCCGCATACTTCCTAGACCTCCTCTACCTGCGCAAACAGCAGAAAGACCGGGCCGGTTCAGGAGAACCGGGATAAGATTCAAGAACGCCTCAGAGGTGCGTAGGAGTGCGTCCGCCAAGTGACGCACCGATAGCAATAAGGGGTGACCTCAGTGCGCAATGCACAGCACGATTCACCGAATACCGGACAGGGACAGCAGGACACGGCATCCCGGCCTAATCACATCGCAGACGACACGATCCGCTGGCCCGATCCGAGCCCGCTGGACGGATGGTGGGCCCGCGTCATGGGCAAGTCGGTTCCCTGAGAGGAACCGGCACGATCCGACCATTCCACGACATCGATTCGCGGATACCGAGTTATTGATATCGAGGTGGACATGATGCCGCACCGCGACCCGCTCTCCGGTGGCCGGTGGGTCTTCCGTTGCGACCATTGCGATCACTGCTACCGCACTGCCGCACAGAGCAAGCTGCAGGCAGAGCTCTATGCCCAGATGAACGGCTGGGCCACCCATCCGACGACGTTGTGCCCCGGATGCGCAACACTGTTCACCGGCGAGTTCGCGCCGCTCGCGCACGCCGACGGTTGAGCCGATAGTTGTCGCAGTCGCCGGTCGGGAGGCGGGTGAGCATCTAGGCTCGCTTCATGACCGGCGACGCGACGCGTATCGATTCACCCGAGAAACTCTCGGCTGCTCTCGAGACCACGGGATATCTCGCCGACGACGGACTGGCGACCGTCGTCTTCCTTGCGATGCGTATGGGCCGGCCGCTCTTCTGCGAAGGCGAACCCGGAACCGGGAAGACTTCGCTCGCAGCGGCTCTCGCTCAGGCCCTGGATCTGCCGATGGTCCGGTTGCAGTGCCACGAGGGCATCGACGCCTCGCAGGCCCTCTACGACTGGGATTTTCCCCGGCAGTTGCTCCATCTGCGCTCGCTCGAAGCGGCGAGCGACGGTGTGCTCGATGCGGACACCGCCGAGCGTTCCCTCTACACGGAGCGCTATCTCCTCGTCCGCCCGTTGCTGCAGGCGCTCACCGACTCACCGTGCGTGCTGCTCGTCGACGAGATCGACCGCGCCGACGACGAGTTCGAGGCGTTCCTGCTCCAGTTGCTCGACGAGAACGCGGTGACGATCCCCGAATTGGGCGAGATCCGCGCGGAGATCCCACCGCTGGTGGTGCTCACCTCCAATCGGACCCGTGAGGTGCACGACGCGCTCAAGCGCCGTTGTCTGTACCACTGGGTGGAGCATCCCGATCTCGAACGCGAGGTCGCGATCCTGCAGCGGCGGCTGCCCGGTCTGGGGCACCCGCTCGCCGAGCAGATCGCCCGCGCGGTGCGCTCGCTCCGCGAACAGGACCTCCTGAAGCCACCGGGGATCGCCGAATCCCTCGACTGGGCGCGCGCACTGGTCGCCCTCGACCGCGACGTCCTCGACGCGGCGACCGCTGCGGCGACACTCGGTGCCGTACTGAAGTACCGCGAGGACATCGACCGGGTCATCCGCGCCGGACTCGACCTCTCGAGCGCCGGATGACGACCGCCCCTGGTCCGGTCGTCGGGCTGGCCGGTTTCTGCCGCGCCCTCGCTGCCGCAGGACTGCCCGTCGCCCTCGACGCCACCGCCACCTATCTCGACGCCCTCGAGCACGTCGACGTCGGGGATCCCGTCCAGGTCTACTGGGCGGGCCGTGCCACGCTGTGCCGCACGCCGGACGACACGGCCCGCTACGACGCGACCTTCGTCCACTGGTTCGGTGCCACCGTCCCCACCGGCTCGCGCACCCACGGGCAACGCACCCGCACCGCGCGGATCGCCGCGCTGACCCGAGGTGAGGGAGCCGACGGCGACTCCGGTGACGACGTTCCACGACTGCAGGTCGCGGCGGACGACACCGACGTCCTCCGGCACCGCGACGTGGCCGAACTGACGACCGCCGAACGCGCTCACCTCGCCGAACTGCTCGCGCGGTTACAGCCCCGTCCCCCGACGCGTCGGGGACTGCGGTCGAAGCCCTCCCGCCGCGGGCCGGTGGACCCACGGCACACCCTGCGCGACATGCTGGCGAGCGGAGGCGAACCCGTCCGGCCGCGGCACCGGGCACGGGCGACGAGACCGCGCCGGGTGGTGTTGCTGATCGACGTGTCCGGCTCGATGACTCCCTACGCCGACGCGCTCCTGCGGTTCGCGCACGTCGTCACGCGTGCCGCGCCGTCGTCCACCGAGGTGTTCTCCCTCGGCACGCGGCTGACCCGCCTGTCGCGTGCGCTGCGTGCCCGCGACCCGCAGATCGCGCTCGCCGGGGCCTCGCGTGCGGTTCCCGACTGGGCCGGTGGGACACGTCTCGGCGACACGCTCGGTGCGTTCCTGGACCGTTGGGGGCGCAGGGGTTTCGCGCGCGGCGCGGTGGTCGTGATCTTCTCCGACGGCTGGGAGCGCGGCGATGCCTCGCTGCTCGGGGAACGCATGGCGCAGCTGCATCGCCTCGCGCACCGCGTGCTGTGGGTGAACCCGCACGCCGGCGGCGCCGGATACGAACCGATCCAGTCGGGTATCTCCGCGGCCCTGCCGCACATCGATCGTCTGCTCGCGGGACACAGCCTTGCGACACTGGAAGAACTTCTCGAGGAGGTTCGGCGTGCGTGAAATTCTGGACGAGCTCGACCGGCGGTACGGGGCCGGGGAGACCGTCGCGGTGGGCACCGTGGTCTCGACCTTCCGATCGGCGCCCCGGGGACCAGGTGCATCGATGCTGGTCGCGCAGGACGGCACCGTCACCGGAAGCGTCTCGGGTGGGTGCGTCGAAGGCGACGTCTACGAACTCGGCCGGTCTGTCATCGACAGCGGGCAGCCGGTGCTGCAGCGCTACGGGGTCTCCGACGACGACGCGTTCTCCGTCGGTCTGACCTGCGGCGGCATCATCGACGTCTTCGTCGAACGGATCGACGCCGCGTCCTTCCCCGCCTTCACCGACCTGCTCGACTCCGTCCGCGCGGGCGAACCCGTCGCGCTCGCGACCGTCACCGCCCATCCCGACCCGGCGGTACGGGGACGGCGGATGGTCGTGTGGCGCGACCGCGCCGACGGACAGCTCGCCTCGTCCCGCATGCACGACGCCGTCGTCGACGATGCGCGCGGCCTGCTCGAGGTGGGACGTTCGGGCACCCTCCACTACGGCACCGACGGTGAGCGTCGCGGCGAGGGGATGTCGGTGTTCGTCAACGTCTTCCAGCCCCCGCCGCGGCTGATCGTGTTCGGGGCGATCGACTTCGCGTCGGCGATGGCCCGGCTCGGCTCGTTCCTGGGTTACACGGTGACCGTGTGCGACGCACGTGGGGTGTTCGCCACCGAGGCCCGATTCCCCGGCGCCCACGAGGTGATCGTCGACTGGCCGCACCGCTATCTCGCGGCCGAGGCCGAGGCCGGACGCGTGGACGCGCGCACCGTCATCACGGTGCTCACCCACGACCCGAAGTTCGACGTCCCGCTCCTCGAGGTCGCCCTACGGCTCGACGTGGCCTACGTGGGGGCGATGGGGTCGCGCCGCACCCACAACGACCGGATGGAGCGCCTGCGGGAGACGGACCTGACCGAGGAGGAACTGGCGCGCCTGTCGTCGCCGATCGGTCTGGATCTCGGGGCCCGCACCCCGGAGGAGACCGCGGTGTCGATCGCCGCCGAGATCATCGCGCTGCGCTGGGGCGGGGGCGGCGGCCGCCTCGCCGAGACACGTGGACCGATCCACGCCCACGAGGAGCACATCGGCGCTCAGAAGTACTGAGCACCACCGTCGATGGCGAAGCTCTGGGCAGTGACGAAGGCGGACTCGTCGGACGCGAGGAAGGCGACCATGTTCGCGATCTCGTCCGCCTCGGCCATGTACTTGTTCAGGAAGGGCATGGTCATGCCGCCGAGCCGGGGGTTGCTCTCGGCCGTCTGCGCGATGCGGTCGCGCATCGAGCCGGATCCCATGGGTGTGTTCACCGCGCCAGGGTGGATGCTGTTGACCCGGATGTCGTGCTGTCCGAGTTCGGCGGCGAAGGCCCGCGCCATCCCGACGAGGGCGTGCTTGCTGGTCGTGTAGTGCACCATGAACGGCTGCAGCTTCACGCCGGCGAGCGAGCTGGTCACGACGATCGAACCGCCGCCGCGGGTGATGAGGTGCGGGGCGGCCGCGGTGATCGTGTTCCACACGCCGGTGACGTTGATGTCGAGGGTGTCGCGGAAGCTTTCGGGGGTGATCTCGTCCCACGTCTGCGGGATGCAGATACCCGCGTTGGCGACCACGACGTCGAGCCCGCCGAACTGCGCGACACCCTCCTCGAGCACCGCCTTCGTGCCGTCGAGATCGCGGACGTCGCACTGCACCAGATGCGCCTTCGCGCCCTCCGCCTCGACCAGCCGGCGTGTCTCGTCGAGGTCCTCGGGCGTGGGGGAATCGTAGGGAACGCCCGGCAGCGGACCGGCGAGATCGATACCGACGATCTGCGCGCCCTCCTGCGCGAGCCGGACCGCGTGGGCGCGGCCCTGTCCGCGCGCGACTCCGGTGATGAAGGCGACCTTGTCCTCGAGGCGGCGGGTCATTCGGGTCCTCTCATGACGGCTTCCGCCTCCGATCGACGCGAGCACGAAGGCGATTTCGGCGATTCGGGTCCTTTCTACGCGCGATATGCAGCAGAGTGTCAGTGATCTGTATCACTGCGCTACGCGAGGTACTTGGAGGATCGATGCGCATCACTGTCACCGTAGACGGAACGCAGTACACGGACGACGTGGAACCGCGACTGCTTCTCGTCCACTACCTCAGAGATCGACTCGGGAAGGTGGGCACGGTGGTCGGCTGCGACACGAGCAACTGCGGCGCCTGCACCGTGTTGCTCGACGACCGCAGCGTCAAGTCGTGCTCGATGCTTGCGGTACAGGCCGACGGACACTCGGTCACCACCGTCGAAGGGCTCGCCACGAACGGCAGCCTGCATCCGGTCCAGGAGGCGTTCCGCGAGAAGCACGCCCTGCAGTGCGGCTTCTGTACGCCCGGGATGATCATGGCGACCATCGACCTGCTCTCCGAGAACTCCGATCCGAGCGACGAGGACGTACGGCACGGTCTCGAAGGAAATCTGTGCCGCTGCACCGGATACCAGAACATCGTGGCCGCTGCGCGTGACGCCGCCCAGCGACTGCGCGAGAACCCGGCCGCCACGCAGGAGGTATGACGATGACGAGCACCGTGGATTCCACCACCGACGAGGGCACCGGCGAATCCGAACTCGGCCGGGCACGCCGCCGCAAGGAGGACGAGCACCTCATCACCGGCCGCACGCGCTGGACCGACAACATCGTGCTCCCTGGGATGCTGCACGCCGCGATCCTGCGCAGCCCGGTCGCGCACGCCCGCATCACCGGACTCGACGTCTCCGAGGCCCGGGGCAAGCCGGGGGTCGTCGCCGTCTACACGGGCGCCGACCTCGCCGAGGAGCAGGGCAGCCTGCCGTGCGCGTGGCCGATCACCGAGGACATGAAGACCCCGAACGCCCCGGCCCTGGCCGTCGGCACCGTGCGGTTCGCGGGTGAGGCCGTCGCAGTCGTGGTGGCCCGCAGCGCATACGAGGCCCACGACGCCCTCGACGCGATCGACGTCGACTACGAGGACCTGCCGGTCGTGCTCGATCTCGAGAGCGCGGCGCAGGACGGCGACCTCGTCCACCCCGATCTCGGCACCAACGTCAGCGCGACATGGGTGTTCGACTCCGCCGAGGCCGGCAGCGGCGGCAACGTCGAGGACGCGATCCGCGACGCGGAGGTGGTCGTCGAACGGACCTTCCGGCAGCAGCGGCTCATCCCGGCCTTCATGGAACCGCGGTCGGTCGTCGTCGACCCCACCGCCTCGCAGATCACCATGTGGTCGGCGACCCAGGTCCCGCACGTGCTGAAGCTGATGCTCGCGATGACCCTCGGTCTCCCCGAGCACAAACTGCGCGTCATCGCCCCCGACGTGGGCGGTGGTTTCGGCGGCAAGCTGCAGGTCACGCCGGAGGAGGTGCTCACGCTCCTCATCGCGCGTCGCCTGCACAAGCCCGTCAAGTACACCGAGACGCGCAGCGAGTCGATGCTCGCCGCGCACCACGGCCGCGACCAGGTCCAGAAGCTGACCCTCGCCGCGCGCCGCGACGGCACCGTCACGGGCCTTAAGGTCGAACTGCTCGCCGACATGGGCGCCTACCTGCGCCTCGTCACCCCGGGTGTGCCGATCCTCGGCGCGTTCATGTTCAACGGCATCTACAAGTTCGACTCGTACCGGTTCGCGTGCACCAACGTGTTCACCAACAAGGTGCCCACCGACGCCTACCGCGGCGCCGGACGCCCCGAGGCCACCTTCGCGATCGAACGCATCATGGACGAGCTCGCCGTCGAACTGTCCATGGATCCCCTCGAGCTCCGCGAGAAGAACTGGATCAAGCACGAGGAGTTCCCGTTCGACACCGTCGCGGGCCTGACCTACGACTCGGGCAACTACGAGGCCGCGACCGCCAAGGCCCGAGAGTTGTTCGACTACGACGCATTACGGCGCGAGCAGACCGAACGACGCGAGCGCAACGACCCGGTCCAGCTCGGTCTCGGTGTCTCCACGTTCACGGAGATGTGCGGGCTGGCCCCGTCGCGGGTGCTCGGTTCGCTCTCCTACGGCGCCGGCGGCTGGGAGCACGCCGCCATCCGGATGCTCCCCACCGGCAAGGTGGAGGTCGTCACCGGTTCGTCCGCCCACGGTCAGGGCCACGAGACGGCGTGGAGCCAGATCGTCGCCGACCGGCTCGGAATCCCGTTCGAGGACATCGAGATCCTGCACGGCGACACGCAGAGCTCACCGCGCGGTCTCGACACCTACGGCTCCCGCTCGCTCGCGGTCGGTGGCATCGCGGTCGTGAAGGCCGCCGAGAAGGTGGTCGCCAAGGCCCGGCCGATCGCCGCGCACCTGCTCGAATGTTCCGAGGACGACCTGGATTTCGAGGCAGGACATTTCCGCGTCAAGGGCACCTCGAAGTCCGTCGGGCTCACCGACGTCGCGCTCGCGGTGTTCGCCGCGCACGACCTGCCCGACGGTGTCGAACCGAACCTCGACTCCGAGGCGACCTACGATCCCGACAACTTCTCGTTCCCGCACGGCACCCACCTGTGCGCGATCGAGGTCGACACCGAGACGGGGCACGCGCGGATCCGCAAGTACGTGTGCGTCGACGACGTCGGGCACGTCGTGAACCCGCTCATCGTCGAGGGTCAGGTGCACGGCGGACTCGCCCAGGGCATCGCCCAGGCCCTGTACGAGGAAGCGGTGCACGACGAGTCGGGCACGTTGCTGAGTTCGTCGTTCGCCGAATATCTGCTGCCCACCGCGGTGGATCTACCGCCCTTCGTCACCGATCGCACCGACACCCCGGCACCCGGTAATCCGCTGGGTGTCAAGGGTGTCGGCGAGGCAGGAACCATCGCCTCCACCCCGGCCGTCGTCAACGCCGTACTCGACGCGGTCCGGCCGTTCGGCGTCACCGACGTCGAGATGCCCTGTACACCGATGCGGATCTGGCACGCGCTCCGCGACGCCCGAGGAGGCACGAAATGATTCCGGCCCCGTTCGACTACGTCGCCCCGTCGAGCATCGACGAAGCGGTCGCCGCGCTGACGGAGGCCGGTGAGGACGCGAAGGTCATCGCCGGCGGTCAGAGTCTCATGCCCGTCCTGCGACTGCGGATGGCGGCACCGACGGTGCTCGTCGACCTCGGCAGGATCCCCGAACTGCGGGGCATCCGCGACGACGGCGACGCCCTGGTGATCGGTGCGACCACCACCCACCACGACGTGCTGCACGACCCGCTCGTCGCGGAACACGCGCGGTTGCTGGCCGAGGCGACGGCGACCGTCGCCGATCCCCAGATCCGGCACCGCGGCACGTTCGGCGGGTCGCTCGTGCACGCCGATCCGGCCGGGGATCTCGCGGCGCCGGCCGTGGCGCTCGAGGCGACCTTCACCGTGGCCGGTCCGTCCGGGCGTCGCACCATCGCGACGGACGACTTCTTCCAGGACTACTTCACGACCGCGGTCGAACCCGGAGAGATCCTCGTCGAGGTCCGGATTCCCAAGCACGCGGGCTGGTCGGCGCGCTACGAGAAGTTCCATCGCGCGGCCCAGCAGTGGTCGATCGTCGGGGTCGCGGCGACCCTGCAGGCGTCCGGCGGCACCATCGAGCGGGCGAGGATCGCCCTCACGAACATGGCGGCCGTCCCGGTCCGGGCACGCGGCGTCGAGGAATCGCTGATCGGTAGACCTGCGACGGCCGAGACGATCCGCGAGGCCGCCGAGCTCGCCACCGACGGCACGGCTCCCATGACCGACGGGAATGCCGACGCCGAGTATCGGAGCCACCTCGCCCGGGTACTCACCCGACGAGCGGTCACCACTGCCTCCGGGGTCTAGGCGTTTCCACGCCGAACACCGAGATCCCGGACCACTTGTTCGGAAAGGACCTCATGCAACTCGAACACACACTGTCCGTTCCCGCCCCGGTCGACGAGGTGTGGACCGCCCTGCTGAATCCGGAGAAGGTCGCACCGTGCATGCCGGGCGCGACGCTCACCGGGGTCGACGGCGACACGTTCACCGGGACCGTCAAGGTGAAGCTCGGACCGGTGGCGCTCACGTTCAAGGGCACCGGCGTGTACGTCGAGAAGGACGAGAGCGCCCGCCGCGCGGTCATCGAGGCCAATGCGAAGGACACCCGGGGCAACGGCACGGTGGCCGCGACCATCACCGTCACCCTCACCGGCGACGGCGACCGCACCGACGGCATCGTGAACACCGACATGAAGATCACCGGCAAGCCCGCCCAGTTCGGGCGGGGGATGATCTCGGATGTCGGTGGGAAGATCCTCGAGCAGTTCGCGGACTGCCTGTCGAAGAAACTCGGACCCGAAGCAGCGGCCTCCTCCGCGGCGACCGCTGAGGCAGCCGAGTCGCAGCCCAACGAGTCCGTGCCGGCGAGCCCGCCGCTCACCGCCGCGGGTTCGGGCGACGAGCCTGCCGGTGGAGCATTCGTCGGGCCCGGCGCCGGGGACGACGACTCCGCGCAGGCGCGGCCGAACGAGTCGGTTCCGCCCAGCCCGGTGAGCGCCTCACCGGCACCGGCGATGACCTCGACGCCTCCCACGCCGTCGACGACTCCCTCCCCGGCCGCGCCCCCGCAGCCCGAGGCCGAACCGCTCGACCTCATGCAGTACGCGAAGGGATCGGTCGCGACGCGGGTCGCGCCAGTCGGAGTGATCGCGATTCTCGTCGTGGTCATCGCGGTGATCCTCCAGCGTCGATCGGGACGCTGACCTCGCCGGATCCACTCGAACGCTGTGGATCGGACCCCGTCGAACGGGCCGGTTCGCAGCGTTCGTCGCTGTCAGCCCGCCTGTGCTGCGACGCGGCGACGCCCGACCGGGTCGAGCTGCGCGCGGAGCCAGGCGTGCGCGGGATCCGCATCGCGCTCGGCGTGCCACACCGCGAATTCGCGCAGGGGCGGCAGCTGGAAGGTCGGTTCCAGGATGCGCAGGGACGCCGCCTCGGCGAGGTGCCGGGCCATGCGCTCGGGCAGGAAGGTGATCATGCGGGTGTTCTCCAGGGCATACGGGAGAACCGCGAGGTTGCCGCTGGTCGCGCCGATCCGGGCCACCACTCCTGCACGCAGCAGGGCGCGGCCGAGGTTGGTGTCGTCGGAGTACTGCACGTAGGACAGCAGCGGGTAGCGGCCGAGCACTTCGCGGGTGAGCTTGGTGCCGGTGTACGGGTGGCCGGACCAGACCGCCCCGACGAATCTGTCGGTCAGCACGACCTGCCTCCGGCAGCTCTCGAACTCCGGGGATTCGAGGACGTATTCCGGCAGCACCGCGAGATCGATCTCGAACCGGCGGAAGGCATCGAGACCGGCACCGTTGAACGGCAGCAGATCGAAACGGATGTTGGCCGGGGTGCTCCCCCGGACCAGCAGACGCAGGAGGGTGATCTCCGCGTAGTCGCCGGTCATGATGGTGAAGGTGCGTGAATCCGTCGCGGGATCGAAACCGGGCGCGGCCAGTACCGAACGCTCGAGGGTCCGCAGCACCTCGCGGAGCGGTTCGACGATCGCCTGGGCCCGCGCGGTGGGACGCAGTGTGCGGCCGCTCTTCACGAGAAGCGGATCGTCGAATTGCTTGCGCAACCGGGCGAGAGCCGTACTCGTCGCCGGTTGCGACATGTTCAGTCGCCGCGCCGCGCGCGTGACATTGCGTTCGGAGAGCAGGACTTCGAGGACGACGAGCAGGTTGAGATCGACCCGTCGCAGATCCATGCGCCCCCCTGACATCGAAACCCGGCGGAACGGGAAATTCCGGCGGCATCGTAGCGCACGACCGTGATGTATACGCAAGGTCGAATACCAGCTATCGGACTTGGACGGCGATCTTGTGAGCGCAGCGAAGTACTACCTACTCTGACCCACGTCCTGACGGCAGCGAACCGTGATTCGCCCTGGCCCGAATTTCGAAGGCGAAATTCTCTACTTGCCGAAGTCCAGTTTCGGCCGGCCGCCGACTCAGGCAGGTAGAGAGGTTCGGGGGCGAAACGTTGTGAGTCTCATGAGGAAATTCCGGCAGCACACGCCGGACAACTGGCGTCTGTGGCGCAGGATGACCGCGGTCGTCGCCGTCCCCATCGTCGCCGCGACCCTGTACGGCTCGCTCCGCGTCTACGACCTCTACCAGGAGAACGACGCCTACAGCGCCGCCGCCGAGAACGTCTCCATCCTGCCGACCCTCGCCGACTACGCCACCAGTGTCACCGGCGCCGCCGCAGCGACGATCCTGTCACTGCCCGTCGACAACGGCGCCCAGGTCGCCCGCGAATCCGCCGCGACGCTGCGCGACCACATCGACGCGAAGGATCTCGATCCGCAGATCGCGGCGATGATCAACCGCATGCTCGCCGAGGGCGAGAGCCTGCTCGACAGCGCGTCGTCGGGAACCCTGGCGCCGACCGTGGCCAGCGAGCGCGCCGAAGGATTCGTCAGCCGCGCCCAGGCTGCCTACCGCGCCATCACCACCACCACGGACGACCCCACCGTCCAGCGCGAGAGCGCGACACTCCTCGACCTGTGGGACACCCAGTGGTCCCTGCTCGACCAGGTCCTCGCATACTCCGCGCTGAGCGCCGGAACCGACGGTGCCCTGCTCATGTGGAACAACGCCCTCGGTGTCGAGTCCGCGCGACTGGCCGTCCTCCGTGACACCTTCGTCGAGAACGAGGCCGCCGACTCCTCCCGGGTCGACGGTCTGATGACCCAGCTCGAGAACCGCCGCAGCCTCACGGCCAACCTCGACAACGAAGCGGGCAACGTCGCCGCCCTGCGCGGGTCGATCTTCGAGAGCCTCATGATCTACCAGGAGGAGGTCGCCGGTTCCGCGACCCGAGCCGTGGCCGCCCTCGACGACCTCGCGGCCGAAGCACGCACCGAAGCCCTCAAGAACGCCATCGGTGTCGCGATCATCCTCGCCCTCGCCCTCGCCCTGGCGATCGTGATCGCGATGTCGCTCGTCCGGCCGTTGCGCCGACTGCGCGACGACACCCTGCGCACCGCCGAACAGGATCTGCCCGCCGCACTCGCTGCGATCAAGGACGGCGCCGAGATCGAATCCGTCACACTGGATCCGATCCGCGTCCACACCCGCGAGGAGATCGGCGAGGTGGCGCGCGCCGTCGACAGCATGAACGAGGGCGCCCTGCGTCTGGCCGGCGAACAGGCCCAGCTGCGCCGCCAGGTCAACGAGATGCTCGAAACGCTCGCCCGCCGCAACAAGACGCTCGTGGAACAGCAACTGGCGCTGATCGATTCGCTCGAACACGAAGAGCGCGACCCGACGCGTCTGCAGAACCTGTTCGCGCTCGACCACCTCGCCGCCCGCATGCGGCGCACGGGCGACTCGCTGCTCGTCCTCGCCGGTACCCGCCAGCGCCTCGGCCGCGTCCCCGACACACCGCTCGTCGACGTCCTGCGCGCATCCGTCTCGCAGGTCGAGAACTACCAGCGCGTGAACATCGGAAATGCGCCGGACGGCAATCTGGTCGGCAGCGCCGTCACCGACGTCGTCCACATGATCGCCGAGCTCCTCGACAACGCACTGCGCGCCTCACCGCCCGAGAGCACCGTGGCGTTCGCGTTCTCCCGCGCCGTCGACGGCGGCCTCCTCCTCGAGATCGCCGACCGTGGAATCGGTATTCCCGCAGACGAACTCGCCGACATCAACATGCGGCTGGGTTCGGACGGCGAAGCCGGATCCGGTGCCGCACGGCGAATGGGTCTGTTCGTGGTCGCGCGCCTCGCCGATCGTCACGGCATCACGGTGCGTCTGCGTCCGACCTTCGACTCGTCCACCAATGCCGGCATCACTGCGAGCATCTACCTGCCGACCAGCCTGCTCAAGGGAACGGGCAGGAACCACGACGATCCGTACCGGATCGATCGGCCACGCCGCCTGCCCGATCCCCCGTCGGAGTACGGCGAGCAGTTCCACGCCGACCCGGCATCCGGATCGCAGCCGGTGGTCGGAAGCCGTCACTCGGCACCCACCCCCGCTCTCGCGACGCCCGGGACGAGTCCGGGTATCCGGCGCGGACAGCTGCACGAACGATGGGTTCCCCGCGGCGCGGGACAGTAGGCGACGCGGACAGCGGACAGCGAGCGGGCGGTCTGCCATCCTGACGGCATGACCGCTCCCCGCGTCGACGTCCACCAGCACGTCTGGCCGGCACCGCTCGTCGCGGCATTGCGGGCACGCACCCGTGCGCCGCGGCTCGTCGGATGGACGCTGTACCTCGACGGTGAACCCCCGTACGAGGTGCGACCGGAGGATCACTCGATCGCCCGGCGGGCCGAGCTCGCGGCGCAGGACGGCATCGACCTGGCGCTGGTGTCGTTGTCGAGCCCGCTGGGGATCGAAACGCTTCCCGCAGCCGACGGGGCCGGCCTGCTCGACGCCTACCACGAGGGAGTGCTCGCGCTGCCGCACCCGTTCGGGGCGTGGGCGGCAGCGTCGGTCGACGATCCCGATCCCGCGGCGCTGCGCGAGGTGCTCGGGGCGGGCTGCGTCGGTCTCCAGCTTCCCGCCACCGCGTTGGCGGATGCCGACGGCTACGCGCGGTGCGCCCCGCTCCTCGACGAACTCGACCGCGTCGGTGCACCCCTGTTCGTGCATCCCGGGCCCGCCGCGGCCGATCCGTCGGCTCCGCCGTGGTGGCCGGCGATGGTGTCGTACGTGGCGCAGATGCACACCGCGTGGTTCGCCTGGCACGAGTACGGGGCCCCTCGCCTCCCCGGACTGCGCGTGGGATTCGCGATGCTCGCCGGACTCGCGCCGTTGCACGCCGACCGGATGGCTGCGCGCGGCGGACCGGCGACGGTCCCGTCGGCCGGAGTGTTCGTCGACACCTCGTCGTACGGTCCCGAGATCGTCGAGGCCGTGGCGGCCGGACTCGGCCCCGACCGCGTCGTGCTCGGTTCGGACCGCCCGTACGCAGCACCGTTGCTGTTCGACGACGAGCGCGACGAGCCCGTACGGCGACGCAATCCGGCCCGGTTGTTCCGAACGTCACACGAGTGAAAACCTTGACAGTGCCGCATCCGGCCGCTGAAGTGAGCGACATGCATCTTCCGGCGACCCTGCGGCATCGCAGGCTTCATGTGGACTACGTCCGCATCGCCGGTGGTTTCTGTGGTTGTCGCGCCTGTCGTTGATCCCGGCCCGACCCACTTCTTCTGCCCGGACGACCCTACGGTCCCGTCCGGCTCCCGTTTCGAGGAACCACGATGCCTGCTGCTCTTCTGTCCCCCTCCGTGCGCGTCGATCTCGCCGAGATCGTCCGTGACATCGCTGCGGACGTCTCCCGCTGGCGGCCGCTCGTCCGCTTCGACGAGACCGAACGCTGGTACACCCGGCTCGCCGTCGCCGACGACTACGAGGTGTGGTTGCTGAGCTGGCTTCCCGGGCAGCGCACCGGGATCCACGATCACGGTGGGAGTGCCGGTGCGTTCGCCGTCGCGCAGGGACAGGTCCGGGAGGACACCGTCGACCAGCCGTGGTCGGAAGACCTTCCCGGGCAACGCGTGACGCTCTCCCGCACCCATCTGTCGACGGGTGCCACGCGTCGATTCGACGGTCGGCACGTGCACGAGGTCGTCAACGAGGGTCCCGTCCCGGCGGTCACCGTGCACGCCTATGCCCCCGCACTGGACTCGATGAACCGATACCGTCTCGAGAGCGGCATCCTCGCCCTCGTGACCTCCGAGCGTGCCGGCGACGACTGGTGATCCACTCGTGACAAATCCGGCACAGTGGGTATCCGCCGGGATAGAGTCGAAAACCGACCGTGCCGCATCCGAGGGAGCAACCCGTGAAACGCTTCGCACGCACCACCGCGCTTCTCGCCGTGTCCGCATTCGCCCTGGCCGCCTGTTCCGGCGGCGGAGACGAGGATCCCCTCGCCGGAGACACAGCGGACGGAGGCGCGATCGTCGTCGGTTCGGCGAACTTCCCGGAGAACGTCCTGCTCGCGGAGATCTACTCGCAGGCGCTCGAGAGCACGGGGGCCGAGGTCACCCGCCAGTTCAACATCGGCAGCCGCGAGATCTACTACGACCAGGTCGCCTCGGGTGCCATCACGCTCGTCCCGGAGTACAACGGCGCACTGCTCGCGCGGGTCGACCCCGACAGCACCGCCTCGACAACGGAGGATGTCAATGCGGCCCTGTCCGAAGCCCTTCCGGACGGGCTCGAGATCCTGGCCTCCGCCCCCGGCGAGAACAAGGACGCCCTCGTCGTCACCGAGGAGACCGCGCAGCGCTACAACCTGGTGAGCATCGCCGATCTCGCGCCGGTCGCCGGCGAACTCGTCCTCGGCGGACCGCCCGAGTTCGAGACGCGTCAGCAAGGTGTCGTGGGTCTGCGCGAGGTGTACGGGGTCGAGTTCCGCGAATTCGTCCCCACCGACACCGGTGGCCCCATCACCATCCGCGCGCTCTCGGACGGCACCGTGCAGGCCGCGAACATCTTCACCACCGATCCGTCGCTGAGCACCGAACCGTTTGTGGCGCTGGAGGACCCGGAATCGGTCTTCGGAGCCCAGAACGTCACCCCGCTGGTACATCGCGCCGATCTCGACGACGACCGCGTCGCGAAGATCGACACCGTGTCCGACAAGCTCACCACCGACACCCTCGTCGTCCTGGTCGGACAGGTGGTCACCGACGGCCGCGACATCGACGTCGTCGCCGAGGAGTGGCTGCAGCAGAACGATCTGAACTGACGGAAGTCGGTGCCGCGTGATCACATTCGACAACGTCGAGAAGCGTTATCCCGACAGGACCGTCGCCGTCGACGGACTCTCGCTGGAAGTCCCGACGGGCACCCTGACGGTGTTCGTCGGGCCGTCGGGGTGTGGGAAGACCACCTCGTTGCGCATGATCAACCGGATGGTCGAGCCCTCGGGCGGGCGTGTGCTCGTCGGGGGCCGTGACGTCCGGGACGAGGATCCCCGGATCCTGCGCCGTGGCATCGGATACGTCATCCAGCACGCCGGACTGTTCCCCCATCGCACGGTGGTCGACAACGTCGCCACCGTTCCCCGGTTGCTCGGCGCGAGCCGTAAGGAGGCCCGCGCGACCGCGATGGACGTGCTCACCCGGGTCGGCCTCGGAAAAGAACTGGCGCAACGCTATCCGGCTCAGCTGTCCGGCGGGCAGCAGCAGCGTGTCGGTGTGGCCCGCGCGCTGGCGGCCGATCCTCCGATCCTGTTGATGGACGAGCCGTTCTCCGCCGTCGATCCCGTGGTCCGCAAGGATCTGCAGGACGAACTCCTGCGCCTGCAATCGGTGCTGGCCAAGACGATCGTGCTCGTCACCCACGACATCGACGAGGCGATCAAGCTCGGCGACCGCGTGGCCGTCCTGCGGCCGGGCGGGGTGCTCGCCCAGTACGCGACCCCGGAGGAGCTTCTCACCTCCCCCGCCGACGATTTCGTCGCCGGATTCCTCGGCGTCGACCGCGGTGTGCGACTCATGTCGTTCTTCTCGTCCGCCGACCTGCCGCTGCGCACCGATCCGATCGTCACCCGCGATGCCGCCGAACTCGCCGCCGGCGACGGCTGGCTTCTCGTCATCGACGACGACGGACGCCCGACGGGGTGGCGCGACGGCAGTGCCGATGCGGAATTCCTGCCGGCCGGAAAGTCGTTCGTTCCCGGGCGGGATCCGCTGCGCGTCGTGCTCGACGCTGCCGTGCTCTCACCGTCGGGCCATGCCGTGGCGGTGGACGACGACGGACGTGCGCTCGGGGTGATCAGTGGCGAAGAGGTGACCGCGGCGGTCCGCGCGGCGCGCAACCACAGGGAGACCGGCACCCCGTCTCCGCTCGAGATGCGGAAGTTGCGGTGAGCCTGCGGATTCCCGGTTATCTCGGGACGTTCTGGGAACTGCTCGGCGATCATCTCGTCATGGCCCTCGGCGCGTCGCTGCTCGGCCTCGTCCTCGCTCTGCCGCTGGGCTTCGCGTGCGTGCGGTGGCCGCGGGTGTACGCCCCGGTGCTCGCGGTCTGCAGTGTCCTGTATTCGATTCCGTCGCTTGCCTTCTTCGTCCTGCTCATCGCGTTCACCGGGATCAGCCGGACCACCGTGATCCTTCCGCTGGCCGTCTACGCGCTGGCGGGCCTCGTCCCGAACGTCGTCGACGGATTGCGTGCTGTGCCCGACAGTGTCCGCCAGTCGGCGGTGGCGATGGGATTCTCGACGCCGCGCCGGTTGCTCACCGTCGACCTGCCGCTGGCGATCCCGGCGGTCATCGCGGGGCTGCGGGTCGCGACGGTCGCGAACATCAGCATGGTGAGCGTCGGAGCGCTGATCGGCATGGGTGCCTTCGGCGCGTTGTTCACCGCCTCGGTGCAGCTCGACCGACTCGATCTGGCGATCATCGGCATCATGGCGACCGTCGTGATGGCACTGGTCGTCGACGCGGTGCTCGTGCTCGTCCAGCGTCTCGCCACGCCGTGGATGCGCCGCACCTCGAAGGTGCGCCGATGACGACGCTGCTGAACTATCTGGCCGAATACTTCGGCGACTCCGCGAACTGGTCGGGCGCGTCCGGGATCCCGACGCGACTGGCCCAGCACTTCGGCTATACCCTGCTCGCGTTCGTGATCTCCGTGCTCCTCGCGTTGCCGCTCGGCCTGTGGACCGGGCACACGGGCCGCGGCGGTGTGCTCGTGTCGCTCACGGCGAACGCCGCACGCGCTCTCCCCACCTACGGCCTGCTCGTGTTGCTGGTCGTGCTGTACGGGATCGGGCTCGTTCCGGTGATGGTGCCGCTGGTAGCACTCGCGATCCCACCCATCCTGTTGAACTCCTACGAAGGGATCCGCGGGGTCGACCCGGCGCTGACCGACGCCGCCCGCGGGATGGGGATGACCTCGTCCCAGATCCTGCTGCGAGCCCAGCTCCCGGTGGCTCTGCCGCTGATCCTCGTGGGCCTGCGCACCGCCGCCGTGCAGATCGTCGCGACCGCCACGATCGCCGCGGCAGTGAGCTTCGGCGGGGTGGGAAGGCCCATCGTGGACGGTCTCGCGCGCAGCGACTACGCCCTGGTCGTGGGCGGTGCCGCCCTCGCCGGGATCTGCTCGCTGGTGATCCTCGCGCTCTTCGCGGTCCTCGGCCGACTGCTCGTCTCACCCGGCGTCCGGGCCTCACGCGACTAGCTCGTACGACCCCTCGGAACGCCTCCTTCGGGCTGCAAAACGTGTCGGTGGCCCGGAGCACACTGGAGGTAGAGACGAAGTCCTATCGAGGAGGCGCAGGTGCGATGTATGCGCAACGCGAAACCTACTTCGGCTGGACGTCTCGGCGTGTACCCCTGTACGCCGCCGCGCAGCCCACGGCATCCCCGGCCACACCGGCCGCATCCGGTCCGAGCATCCGTCCCGAGGACGAGAGCGTTCCCTCGGGCGTAACGCTCGACCGCATCCTGCCCGAGTCCGTGCTGCACGGCCGTCTGGTCGCGTATCACGACGCGGACGAGGACAGGGACTACGTGGCCGTGGCGGTCGGCGCGGTGGCGGGCGAGAACGATGTACCGGTCCGGGTGGCCGAGGAAGAGACGCTCGTCGTGTCCGCGGCCCGCAGCGTGATCAACGGGATCCTCGTCGGCACGGAGGACGACGACCTCGACGAACTGGAGGTCGCCCGTCAGCTCCGCTTCGGCGGACCGGTCCGCGACCTGCTGGAATACATCGGAGCACGGTCGGTCGTGGTCGACTGGAGCCCCGCTGTGGCGTGATCCGACAGAGCCGTGGCGTGATGTGATCGCGTCCCCGTAATCGCGGATGTGTGACGCGCCGATACACACATCTGCAACGACACGGCATTCAGGTGGTACGGTCGTAGGTGTCCCCGTGACCAAAACGTAATAATTCGGGGATTATCGCCGCCCTGGTGTGGGTATCCGAACGCTCGGGTTCTACATGGGAGGGTGACCGGAAGTGGCGATGCCGGACTGATAACTACGCCCGTCGGGGGCAGCCCGGCATCGCCACTTTCGACCGGTTCCTCGTGACCCGTTCGTAACACGGTCTCCGTGTCTCAGTTCTCCGTTACCGATGCAGCAGCGGCCATCGACGCCAGGGCTGCCGGCGTCTCGACCGCGAGGAGATGACCCGCCTCGGGAAGCGCCACGAAATGCGCGCCCATGTCGTCGGCCAGCTTGTTCAGCGCGTCGACCTGTACGAGGGGGTCCTTGCTTCCCACGACGACCTCGACCGGACGCCCGCGCCAGCGGCGCAGCACGGCCCGATCGATGCGGGGCATGTTCGTCAGCGACGTGCAGTACGCGCCGACGCGACAGGACCATCTCAGGGTCTGTTCGTCGGGTCGGTAGTCGCCTCCGGCGAGTGCCCGGAGGTACCGCTCGGTGTTCTCGAGGTTGGGCTCGTTGCGCCACTGCAGGCCGGGGATGAGAGCGCGGTTCCAGCGCACGCGCGGGACGAGTCCGAGCGGCGCGGCGATCACCAGCTTCTCGATCCGGTCGGGATCCTCCACCGCAGCGGCTACCGATGCCGACCAGCCGAGACCGATCACGGGAACCCGCTCGACGCCGAGTGCATCGAGCACCTCGACCAGCCAGTGGCCGTAGACGGCGTGGATCCGGCTGTCGGGCCGGCTGCCCGCGCTCGCACCGGGAAGGCCCGGGACGTCCACGAGCACCACCCGGTGGTGCTCACCGAACTGCTCGGCGAGCAGACGCAGCCCCGCCGCCGGGAGGTCGCCACCTGCGAGCACCACGATCGGCGGTGCGGTGGCAGGACCTGTGGTGAGCACGTAGGTGTCGCCCAGCGAGGTGCGGGCGACGTGCTCCTCGACGGGACGCTCCCAGTAGGTCAGCAGTCCTGCGCACGCGTGGTGGATCACGCTGCCGTCTCCCGGGCAGCGATATGGCGAACGTGTGAGCAACGCCATCATCCTCCTACCCGGACGATTCCGGGGACGACGAGGGATTCACGGAACGGCATGGATGGATCTTCTTTCGTGGGGTACGAGCGTCTTTCGCCGCCGGCCTCAGGCACACCGCACGACACCGTAGCCCAGGGCTCGGCGTGAACGCCACCCGTGGTTCCGGAAAATTTCACAACCGTCCCTCACGTCACTTTCGTGCCGAATGCCCTTTCACCCCTGCGCCTCCAGGTCCTCCCACGAGGCGTGGACCTGCGGGCGGAAGCCGTAGCCGGTGTCGGGATCGGGCAGATGCCCTTCGGGGTCGATCACGACGACCTCCACACCGTCCCGATGGAGCCGACCGATCATCTCCAGCAACATCCTTCGGCCCACAGGCAGGACCGTACGGACGAGGGAAAGGTCGAAGACCAGGCGTTTCGTCTCCACCGGATCGTCGACCACGGCCGTCACGAGACCCTCGGCACTGGTGAACTGGAGGTCGCCCTGCAACTCCAGAAGAGTGAGAGACTCGTCACCCTCGCCGATGACATGTCTTCTGCGTAACACCGAGTGTGCGACCATCGGCGCGTCCATCAGATGCAGGCTCATGTCACGGGAGAGACGACCGAAGGCCGCGACTCCCTGAACGCTGGTGCCGTGCTCGTCGAGGCGCGGCGAGTACGCCGCAATACCCAACTGTCCCGGTAGGATTCCTATGATTCCTCCGGACACGCCGCTCTTGGCGGGGATACCGACGGTGGAGAGCCAGTCCCCCGCCGCGTCGTACATCCCACAGGTCGCCATCACCGACAACACCTGACGCACCACGTCGCGCGAGAAGATCTCCTCGCACGTCACGGGTTGCACGCCACCGGCCGCGAGTGTCGCGGCCATCATCGCGAGGTCCTTGGTCGTGACCGTCACCGAGCACTGCCGGATGTACCCCTCGACGATCTCGTCGGGGTCGTCCTCGAAAACCTCGTATCCCCGAAGGAGATTGGCGATGGCGACATTGCGATAGGAGTTCTCGAGTTCCGACGCCGCGACCTTCTCGTCGATCGCCAGGTCGCGACCGGCCAGGGATGACAGCAGGGAGCGGATGTCCTCCACCGAGTCCTCGACCGGCCTGTCGTCGAGCACCAGGGCGTGTGCGGCGAGCGCACCGGCATTGATCATCGGGTTCAGCGGACGGCCCGTGTTGCGTTCGAGCGAGACCTCGTTGAACGCCTCCCCGGAGGGTTCGACGTCGATCACGTCGAGTACAGCGTCGAAGCCTCTTTGCTGCAGTGCGAGACCGTAGACGAAGGGCTTCGAGATCGACTGGATCGTGAACTCGGTGTCGTCGTCGCCCACGGAGTACATCGCGCCCTCGGCGGTCACGAGGGTGAGTGCGAACCGGTCCGGGTCGGCCCTCGTCAGTTCGGGGATGTAGTCGGCGAGTGCCCCCGAACTGTCGGCACATCCTCGGAGGACTTCGGTCAGATAGTCCGGCAACGGTGAACGCATGCATTCCATCGTGACCGAATCGGACGCTGCCGGGGTGGGGAGTGACGAACGCGATTGAACCGCTCGAACGGCGGGTATGCCATCCCCATGACTGCTCTGTCGTCGGCGCTGTCCGTGCCGTTCCGGGTGGGATCCGCGCTGCGCGGAGCACGCGTGTTCCACCCGCGCGGCGCGATCTTCGAAGGGGTCGCCGAACTCGACTCGTCCTGGTGGCCGCGGCAGATCCCGCGCCCTGTCCCGGTGATCGCCCGGGTGTCGCGGGCCCTCGGCACACCGGACGGGATGCCGGACGTGCTCGGCCTCGCGTTGCGCTTCACCCTGAAGACCGGTCCATGGGACGTCCTGCTCGCGTCGGCCTACCTACCTGGCCGGGTCGCGTTGCTGCCGGCCCGCTCGTGGTCGAGCGCCAGGTACAGCACGCTCATGGCCTACCGGACCGACAGCGATCCCACGCCGCGGTGGATCACCGCCGTTCCGCGCGGACGACATCCGTCCTCGACGACCTCCGTGCAGGCACTCGAGGCGCCGCTCGAATTCTCCCTCCTGGTGGGCTCCGCCCGCGGCCCCCTGGAAGCGGCAGGACGCCTGACGCTGAGTCGTCGCCTGCCCGAAAAGGATTCGGAGCAGCCGTCCTTCGATCCGACCGTCCACTGCCCCGGATTCGTCGATCCGTGGCCGGGCTGGCTCGTCGAGACACGGCGCGACGCTTACCGGGCGAGCCGGGCCGGACGAGGCGCCTCCCTCGCCCGGCCGCAGCACACCGTCAGCTGATCACCGCGTCGATCGTCTTCTTCAGCGCTGACGGTTGCGCCGGTGACCGCGGGGCGTCCTCCTTCATCTCGAGCATGCGGGCACCGATGTCCTGCAACTGCTTACGGCCGAGCGCCTCGCGCACCTTGGGAAACCACTCGTCCTCCTCCTCGTCGATGTGATGCTCGACGTTCTCGATCAGGACCGTCGTCTTCGCATCGAAACGTTCTGCGTCGGGCTTCATTCCGGCCAGTTCGACGACGAGCACATCGGCGACGTGGTGTTCCTCGTAGGACTCGAGGATGTCGTCCTCGAGATCGGGGAGCAGGGAACGTATCTCGGGGTACATGCACTCATTCTCGAGATAGGTGTGCACGGTGAGGGCTTCGATGATCCTGTCGACGATCTTGCCCTTCTCCTTCTCCCCCTCGGCCTTCCGGAAGTCGCGGAAGAGTTTCTTGATCTCCTTGTGGTCTTCCTTCAGCAACACGATCGCGTCTGTGGACACGGTTCCTCCTGCGGCGTGAGCACTGCCGCCCCCAGCGGGCGTGGCACAGGAATACCCATCCGCGACACCGTCACACGCGCACACGATCCGCATTCGCGAGGATAGCCGCCCGCAGTGCCGCCTCCGGACCGCTGAGTACGGAACGACGCGCCATGAGCACGAACTCGATCTCACCCGCATCGGGAAGCAATCGTTGGGGATCGCGCACCGGGACGAGACCGGGCGGTGGAAGCCGCTCGGCGTGCAGCACCACGCCCAGTCCCGCGAGCGCTGCGGCGCGCAGGCCGTTGAGACTGTCGGTCGTGCACGCAACGCGGACACCGCGCCCACTGCGCTGGAGGACCTCGAGCGCGATGTCGCGGGTCAGGGCCGGCGACGGATAGGACACCAGCGGTGTCGGCTCGTCCGGATCGAGGACGTAATCGGGGGCGGACAGGAAGACGAGACGCTCGCTGAAGATCATTTCACCGTGGCGGCTGCCCGGTCGACGCTTGCCGAAGACCAGATCGAGCTCGTTGTCGTCGAGACGGCGCTGCAGATCCTCGCTCAGATCCACCGTGAGTTCGAGATCGATGCGGGGATGACTACGCCGGAACTCGGCGAGGATCGACGGCAGCTCGTAGAGCACCAGGTCCTCGGAGACCCCGAAACGCAGCCGGCCGCTGAGCGGCGACTCCGAGAAGTGCCTGCGGGCGGCATCGTGGCGATCGAGGATCTCGCGGGCGAAGGCGACCATGTCGGCGCCGTCCGCCGTGAGCTCGACGTTGTGCGTGTCGCGTACGAACAGGCGGCGCCCGATCTCCTTCTCGAGTCGCGCGACGTGCTGACTGACCGTCGACTGCCGCAGGCCGAGCCGCTGGGCGGCCGCGGTGAAGCCGCGCTCCCGCTCGACGGCGAGGAAGCTCCGTAGGTGCACCGGATCGAACACCACCCCATTCCATCACGAATCGCGATTACAGAAAACGTGGTGACCGTCTTCTGTAATGACCTCCGGCTGCCGTACCGTCGATTCGTGCTCTCCAAGATCCCCGTGCTCGGACGACTCGACCCGTTCCTGCTCGCCATCCTCGCCACCGTCGCCGTCGCTGCTCTGCTGCCCGCCGACGGGGTCGTACTCGACGGCGTGAACTGGGCCGCCAAGATCGCCATCGGGCTGCTGTTCTTCCTGTACGGCGCGCGCTTGTCCACGCAGGAGGCCATCGAGGGTCTCAAGCACTGGCGTCTGCACCTGACGATCCTCGCCACGACCTTCGTCGTCTTCCCGCTGCTCGGCCTGGCCGCCAAGGTGCTCGTGCCGTCGATCCTGAGCGACCCGCTCTATCTCGGCGTCCTGTACCTGTGCCTGCTGCCGTCCACGGTGCAGTCCGCCATCGCACTCGTCTCGGTGGCGCGCGGCAACATCCCCGGCTCGATCGTCTCGGCCAGCGCCTCGAGTCTCATCGGAATCTTCGCGACTCCACTGCTGGTCGCGCTGACGATGTCCACGCAGGGCGTCACCTTCAGCGGTTCGGCCGTGCTCGACATCGTGCTGATGCTGCTCGTGCCGTTCGTCGCCGGTCAGCTCCTGCGGCGCTGGATCGGCGGCTGGGTGAAGGCCCACGGCAAGCCGCTCAAGCTCGTCGACCGCGGATCGATCATGCTGGTCGTGTACGTGGCGTTCAGCCGCGGCATGAACGAGGGCATCTGGTCGATGATCTCGGTCGGCCGCCTGCTCGCCCTCGTCGGCGTGTGCGCGGTGCTGCTCGCGATCGTGCTCGCACTCAACTGGTACTCGTCGCGCGGACTCGGTTTCGAATACCAGGACCGTGTCGCGATCCTCTTCTGCGGCTCCACGAAGTCCCTCGCCACCGGTCTGCCCATGGCGATCGTGCTGTTCCCCGGCCAGCCCATCGGCCTGATCGTGCTGCCGCTCATGCTGTTCCACCAGATGCAGCTCCTGGTGTGCGCGGCCCTCGCCGGGCGCCTGGCGAAGAAGGCACAGGAGACCCTCGTAACCGTCTGACAGAGTAACCGTCTGACAGAGTAACCGTCTGACAGAGCAACCACAGCGGCCCTGCCACCGCTCCGGGGCCGGTGGTATAGGAGGTGAGGAGCATCAGACGGTGGCACGTGCCCATGCTCGACGAGCAATAGCAAGTGCTTCGGACGCCGTCGAAGTCAGACGAGTTTGGCCGGCAAGTTGAGATCTCCAGTCCGCTTCGTCGGGCGGCTGCTCGAACAGGTGATTTCCAGGCACTCGGTTCGTTGGACCGTACCTACGAAACAAGGCGGCAGCCTCGGCGTCGATCGCTCCGATCTCGGCCAATGCACACAGATCCCACAGGTCACGCGGCGCGCGTCGATCGTGCCATGTCGCGGTCTTGGCCGCTGCAAACGCGGCCAAGGTGGGCAACCGTCAACGTTGCCCGCGGCGCGTCGCTGTAGCGCTGTTCCAGATCTCGGGTTTCTGCAGGCCACACGGTGCGATCTCGCGACGACAGCAACTGGATCTTGATGGACAGGCCGGTGGTGGTGCGGAGATTCGCGGCCTCGGTGTCTTTGATCTCAGCAAGCGTTGGTCCCCAGATCAACCGGCCATGGGTGCGCGCGACGGCACGTACGAGTACAGCGTCGAACTCGGTGGCCAGCGTGGTGTGGTTGCCCAAGGCAACGAGGTCGATGTCTTCGCTGAGGCGACCGTGGGGGAGATGGGTGCGTGCGAGCGCGGTGCCGCCGATGAAGTGCACACGGTCGGCGAATCGGTCCGCAATCGCGGCGAGCAAGTGAGATATGAGGTGGTCACGCTCAACCTGTTCCGGTGAGACCCCGAACCGGGCGGCAACAGCGTCACGTTCGTCGAAGTTCACGGATGCACTCCCGCCCATATCTCGGCGCGCCGCAATGCGGCGACGAGACGCTGAGGTCTGGCCAGCTGTTCGAGTCGTTCAGGGTCGCTGCGACGGTACAGGTTTGCGACCGCAACCGGGATCTCGTTCTCTGCGTTACCGAGAAGTGGCCGGCGGGCGAGGTCGAGCAGTGTCTGTTCAGGACTTGTGACGAGTGCAGCTCCGAGCGATGTCTCCACCCGCTCTACATCGAGCACGCTGGTGTCACGCTGTACAAACCGCACCGTGGCGTCGCGATCGCTCAGCTCGATGGGCCTATGAGCACGAGGAACCGCGAGGACCGCGGTGGCCAGTGCACGTGGGATCGCCCCTAGCAATCGGGCTGCGCTGACACCCATCAGTGCAATGTGGTCGGCGCCGTAGATTGCCGAGGCGATCCCTGCTGCTGCAGCTTCGAGGCCGGGAACCCAGTGACGTCCCACCTGATCTTGCGGAACGACGATGTAGTAGCCGGGGGCGGCTCTGTGAAGAAGGCCTTTATCGGTGAGACGTGCCAGTTCCGGCCGGGGGTGCGCGTATACGTGAGCTACGTCCTGGGGCCGGAAGGTTCGCATCGCGGATCGCGCCAGCTCCACCGGCAGCGGTGTTCCCCGTGTCATGCTCACAGCCCGTACACCTTACCGTGTGCATTTCGTAGGCCACAAACCTACGAAATGCACACTGAACAAGCAACGGTTAGTCCTCTGCGATTGCAGAGCCACCTCACGTCGGCGTCCGTCGCCGCGAACGTCGACGACCCGCACGTCGCCTTCGTCCCGGTCGACGAGCCGACACCCGACGTCGATCTCCGCGCCGCATGGCGGCGGAACGATCCCAATCCGGCCGTGCACACGGTGCTCGGGCTCCTGTTCGACGAAATCGAGGGTGAAATCCGCTGATTCCGGTAGCGGTGACGTCGTCGTGCCGTCACCGTGCAGGGAGAACCCCGATTCGCGAACCTCGGCTCGAAGGAGCACCGGCATGGGTCTGCTGTTCCACGATCATCTGCACGACGAGTTCGGAACCTGGCCGCTGGCCTACATCCCCTACGGCGGCGCCGACTTCGGCGAGATCGCCGCAGTGGCCCGGCAGGTAGGGGACGGTGACGACGGGGACTTCTACCGGGCGTGGGTCGAGGCCGGGGACCGTCTCGTCGCCGAAGCGGAAACCTGCGCGGCCGCCGGGCACGACGACTCGGCACGCGAGCTGTTCCTGCGGGCGAGCGCCTACTACGCGACCGCCTACCACCCGCTGTACGGATCTCCCGTCGACCCGCGTCTGATCGCCGCCTTCGACAAGCAGGTGGCGGCCTTCGATGCCGGGCTGGCGATCGGGGACACACCCGTCAAGGCTGCCAGGATTCCGTTCGAGGACACCACGCTTCCGGGCTACCTGATTCCCGCACCCGGCCACGAGAACAGCGTGCGGCCGCTCATCGTCTTCACCAACGGATACGACGCCACGATCACCGACATGTACTTCGCATCGGCCGTGGCAGCGCTGCGACGCGGCTACCACTGTCTCCTGTTCGACGGACCGGGCCAAGGCGAGATGCTCTACAAGCAGAAGATGCCGATGCGTCCGGACTGGGAAGTGGTCGTGCGCGCGGTGATCGATCATGCGACGGCCTCCCCCATCGTCGACCCCGAACGCATCGTCCTGAGCGGATGGAGTCTCGGTGGGTATCTCGCGCCGCGCGCAGCATCCGGTGAGCATCGTCTGGCCGCGGTGGTCGCCGATCCCGGTCAGTGGAGCGTCGCGGCCGGCACCCGGGCCCTCGGGGCAGCATTCGGCCTCTCCCCCGAGGTCCTCGACGATCCTCTCTCGATGAGCGCACAGGACGCCGACACGATCATGGCTGCGGTGCAGTCGGATCCGTCGCTGCGCTGGAAGATCGTCGCCCGCGGATTCTGGGTCAACGGAGTCTCGGACATCCGGGAACTGTTCGCGGAGATGAACGCGTACACGCTCGACGAGGTCGGGGAGCGTATCTCGTGCCCGGTCGTGGTGACCGCCGCCGAGAGCGATGCCCTCGCGCGCGGTGCGGGAACGCTCGGAGACCGATTGGGCGACAAGGTGACCCTCATCCCGTTCACCGACGCCGAGGGTGCGGGTGGGCATTGCGAGATGGGCAACCGCACCCTCCTCAACAGGCGGGTTCTCGATCGGCTCGACGAACTCCTGGCCCGCACGCCCTGACGATCAGCGGTCGGGCCAGCCCGTGTACGCCTCCGCGAGATACTGCTGTCCGTACCGGGAGCCGACGACCGCGGCGAGTTCGCCCAGTGCCCGCTTGTTCTCGAACGACGTTGCGTCCTCACGGGTGTGGAGCATCGAGGTCATCCAGTACGAGAAGTTCTGCGCCTTCCACACGCGCTGCAGCGCCGTGTCGCTGTAGGCGTCGAGCAGGTCGGACGAGCCGGTAGAGAAGAACGAGTCGAGCGCGCGGAAGAGCACCCGGACGTCGGCCAGGGCGAGGTTGAGTCCCTTGGCACCGGTCGGCGGAACGGTGTGGCCGGCATCGCCTGCCAGGAAGAGGTTTCCGTGCCGCATCGGTTCGCACACGTACGAGCGGAACGGCAGGACCATCTGTTCGAAGATGGGGCCGCGCTTCAGTTCGAAACCGTCGGGGCCGTCGACACGCCTCTGAAGCTCGTCCCAGATCCGGTCCTCGCTCCACGTCGACGCGTCCTCGGACGGATCGCACTGGAAGTACATCCGCTGCACCGACTCGTTGCGTTGACTGATGAGGGCGAATCCGTGATCAGAACGCGCATAGATCAATTCGGGTGCACTCGGTGGAGCCTCGGTAAGGATCCCGAACCATGCGAAGGGGTACTCGATGAAGTGGTCGGTGCGGACGTCGCCGGGAATCGCCTTGCGGCAGATGCTCTGTGATCCGTCGGCTCCGACGAGGATGCGGCACCGGATCTCGACCGGCGTGCCGTCGGATTCGGTGAACCGGATCTTCGGTGTGTCGGTGGTGATGTCGAGAACCTCTGTGTCGCAGACGCTGTAGCGCACATCGCCACCGTCGCGTTCGCGCGAGGCGGCCAGGTCGACGAAGACCTCGTTCTGCGGATACAACCACACCGACTCACCCACGAGGTCCCGGAAATCGATGCGGTGGCTCTCGCCTCCGAAGCGCAGATCGATGCCGTCGTGGCGGTGCCCTTCGTTCAGGACACGGGTGTCGACTCCACTCTCGGTGAGCAGCGACACCGAGCCGTGCTCGAGGATCCCCGCACGGTGGGTGGTCCGGATGGTCTCGTGATCACGCTTCTCGACGACGATGTTGTCGATCCCCGCCTTCGCGAGGAGGTGGGAGAGCATGAGACCTGCCGGGCCGCCGCCGACGATGCCGACTTCGGTGGTGACGACCGTGCGGGTTGCGTTCATGTGTTCGTCCTTCGCTGCGCGTATCCGATTCGCGTCCCGTCGAGTGTCGTGCGCCTCTCCCACCGCACACGTCGACTTCTCGTTCAATGAGAAAACGACCTGGTCAGTCCGGGGGACGCTCGCCGACTCCGCGCGCGATGCCGCGGGCAGCGGCCATGAGGACGGGCACGACGGCCTGTTGCCGGGACGCACCGGTGGGCACCACCACGCCGAGCGCCGCCAGGGCATGACCCGACCGCGCGAGGACGGGCACCGCGATGCCCGTGGTGCCCTCGTCGAGCACACCGTCGAAGCGCGCATAACCCCGCCGGCGGACCTCCGCGAGCGCGCGACGGAAATCTCTCGTCGTCGCAGCGAAACGCTTCTCCACCTCGGGATGTCGTCGCCGATAGGTTTCCTGCACCTCCGCAGGTGAGAACGCGAGCATCGACATGCCCAGCGACGTGTCGTGGACGGGGAGCCGACGCGCGACCGAGGCCTGGTTGACCACCGAATCGGACGCCGACAGCCGTTCGAGGACGAGGACCTCGTCGTCCTGCAGGACCGCGAGCTGGGTGTGCTGGTGCACCACCGACTGCACGTCCTGCAGGAAGGGCAGCGCCGCCTCCCGCAGATCGCGCGCGGGTGCACTGCGCGCGACGAGTTCCCACAGGCGCAGACCGAGCCGTACCCGGCCGTCGTCGTCCCGGGTGAGCAGACCGTGTTGCACCAGCTCGCCGACGAGCCGGTAGGTCGTGGCCTGCGGGATGCCGGACCTGCGGGCGAGACTCCCGACCGTCAGGCGGGGTTGGGTGTCGTCGAACGACTCGAGGATGCGGACGACGCGGTCGAGCATCGAGTCACCGGACGGCGAGTTGGCCATGCCGCCATTGTTCCGTGTCCGATCCGGGCAGCTTCACCATCCGGATCCGTCCGTAGATTCGACATCTGTCAATATAGACGTGTGTCGAATCAAGATCTCGCGGGTGACGACGCCTGCTGCTCTCCGCTCGTGCGCCAACCCCTGACGGGCGATCGCGCCGTCGACCTCGCCCGGATGTTCAAGGCCCTCGGCGATCCGGTGCGTCTGCGGTTGCTGTCGCTCGTCGCGAGCCATGCCGGCGGTGAGGCGTGCGTATGCGACATCTCGGGATCGTTCGATCTGTCCCAACCGACGATCTCGCACCACCTCAGAGTTCTGCGCGAGGCAGGCCTGCTCGAGTGCGAGCGTCGTGGCACCTGGGTGTACTACTGGGTGGTTCCGGTCGCGCTACGGCAACTCTCCGATGTACTCGGGATCGAGCCGACCGAGGTACCCGCATGAGTGAGCGAACTGCGGTGGACACTCCCGTGATGGGCAGGATGTCGACACTCGACCGCTTCCTTCCCGTGTGGATCGGCACCGCCATCGTCGTCGGCCTGCTGCTCGGCCGCATGATTCCCGGACTCGGAGAAGCCCTGGGTTTCATCGAGATCGACGGGATCTCGCTGCCGATCGCCCTCGGCTTGCTGATCATGATGTACCCGGTGCTGGCGAAGGTGCGCTACGACCGTCTCGACACGGTCACCGGCGACCGCACCCTGTTGATCTCGTCGCTGATCCTCAACTGGATCGTCGGTCCCGCACTGATGTTCGCGCTCGCGTGGCTGATGTTGCCGGATCTGCCCGAATACCGCACCGGTCTGATCATCGTCGGCCTCGCGCGCTGCATCGCGATGGTGATCATCTGGAACGACCTCGCGTGCGGCGACCGGGAAGCCGCAGCCGTGCTGGTCGCGATCAACTCGGTCTTCCAGGTGATCATGTTCGCCGCTCTCGGCTGGTTCTACCTGTCGGTGCTGCCCGGATGGCTCGGCCTCGAGCAGACCGGTCTCGACGTCTCCCCGTGGGAGATCGCAAAATCCGTGCTGATCTTCCTCGGGATCCCGCTCGTCGCCGGTTTCCTCACTCGTCGATTCGGCGAGAAGGCGAAGGGCCGCAGCTGGTACGAGCAGACCTTCCTGCCGCGCATCGGACCGTGGGCGCTGTACGGACTGCTGTTCACCATCGTGGTCCTGTTCGCGCTGCAGGGTGAACAGATCACCTCGCGACCACTCGACGTCGTACGCATCGCGCTGCCCCTGCTGGCGTACTTCGCGATCATGTGGGGGAGCGGGTATCTCTTCGGCGCTGCAGTAGGACTCGGCTACGAACGCACCACCACACTCGCCTTCACCGCCGCGGGCAACAACTTCGAACTCGCCATCGCAGTCGCGATCGGCACGTTCGGGGTCGCGTCCGGGCAGGCACTGGCGGGAGTCGTCGGACCCCTCATCGAAGTGCCCGTCCTCGTCGCACTCGTGTACGTCGCTCTGGCCCTGCGCACACGTTTCGTCGCCCGTGCCGGAGGTGCGTCGTGACCGCCGTTCCGTCCGTGTTGTTCGTGTGCGTGCACAATGCCGGCCGGTCCCAGATGGCCGCCGGGTTCCTGAGTCGCCTCGCAGGGGATCGCATCACAGTCCGTTCCGCCGGGTCCGCACCCGCCGAGGAGGTGAACCCTGCTGCGGTCGCGGCGATGGCCGAGGTCGGAATCGACATCTCCGGCGAGAACCCGAAGATCCTCACCGCCGACGCCGTGCAGACCTCCGACGTCGTGATCACGATGGGGTGCGGCGACACCTGCCCGGTATTCCCCGGTACGTCCTACCGGGACTGGGTGCTCGACGACCCGGCCGGACGAGGGCTCGACGCCGTGCGTCCGATCCGTGACGAGATCCGGGCGAAGGTCGAGGCGTTGATCGCCGAACTGACATCGCCGGCATGATCGAGTTCGGTAACCGCATCCACCGGGTACCCACAGGTCTGTCACGCTGGGCGCCCATGTAGGGCACTCGGTGTGGACGCACGTCGTCCCCGACATGCTCCGGACACCGCGTTGCACGTCATCGCAGGTCCGGTAGCGTTCTGAGACGACTCGTAATCGCGTGTCGGTCGATCGGCTCGGTGCAGCCGAACTGTGGGAGGTTCCCGTGGCTGGTGGTCTCGTCGCCCTTCTGGACGACGTCGCGGTACTTGCGAAGGCAGCCGCGGCATCCATAGACGACATCGGCGCCGCAGCCGGCAGGGCGAGCGTCAAGGCAGCGGGAGTGGTCGTCGACGACACGGCCGTCACCCCCCGCTACGTGCACGGGTTCACCCCCGATCGCGAACTGCCGATCATCCGCAAGATCGCGATCGGGTCGATCCGCAACAAGCTCCTGATCATCCTGCCGGTCGCGATGATCCTGAGTCAGTTCCTCCCGCAGGCCCTGCCGTATCTGCTCATCGCCGGTGGTCTGTTCCTCTGCTACGAGGGCGCCGAGAAGGTCTACGAAGCGCTCACCGGCGGCCACCACGAAGAAGAGGCCACCGCAGCGGAGAAGGGTCCCGAGTTCGAGAAGGCCATGATCGGCGGCGCGATCCGCACCGACCTGATCCTGTCCGCCGAGATCATGGTGATCTCGCTGGCATCGGTCGAGGACGAACCCTTCCTGACTCGCCTGCTCGTCCTCATCGTCGTCGCCGTCCTCATCACCGTCCTGGTGTACGGCGTGGTCGCCCTGATCGTGAAGATGGACGACGTCGGCCTGGCGCTCGCGAAACGGAAGTCCACTTTCGCTCAGCGCGTCGGTCGCGGTCTCGTGACGGCGATGCCGAAGCTGATGACCGTTCTCACCGTGGTCGGGATCGCCGCCATGCTGTGGGTCGGTGGGCACATCCTGCTCGTCAACGTCGGCGAGGCCGGATTCCATTGGCCTGCCGATCGTCTGCACGATCTCGAGCACTGGTTCGGCGACCTCGTGCACGGCGGATTCGGCGGCGTGTTGTCGTGGACCGCGGGGACCGTGGCATCCGCTCTGGTGGGCCTGATCGTGGGTGCGATCGTCGTGCTGATCATGCACCTGATCCCGCGGCGAAAGAAGGCCGACGCCGCGCACTGACGCCGCCGGATCCCCCGGACGGGTCACTCGGGGGCGTTTCTCCGGACCGCCTGCGCGAACGCCCGCATGAGACCGGGATCCTTGATGCCGCGTTCGGCCTCGATGCCGCTGGAGACGTCGACACCCCACGCCCCGGACGTGGCAAGCGCCCTCTCGACATTGTCGGGGTTCAGCCCGCCCGCGAGGACCCACCGGCCGGACGGCAGGGCACTGCGGTCCTGCCAGTCCCACGTCTTCCCGGCACCGGCGACGGCACCGTCGACGAGCAACAGGTCGGCGCCGAAGTCCTCGGACAGCGCCTCGGCTCCTCCGGTGTTGATCGCGCGGATCACCGTGAATCCCGCGTCGTGCAGCACGCGCACGTCGTCGGCCGACCGCAGGTCGTGCACCTGGACGTGATCGAGATTCGCGGCTCGGGCCGTCGTGACGATCTCGTCGAGGGACGCATTCACATAGACGCCGACGGCGAGTGTTCCCGCCGGCACGCGGGTGCGGAGCGTCGCGGCCCGATCCGGGGAGATGCGACGAGGGCTCTTCACGAGGACGAAACCGACCGCGTCGACGCCCAGTTCGACGGCGAGATCGACGGTCGCCTCGTCCTGCAGTCCGCACATCTTGATGAACGTCATCACTACCTTCCTCGCCGCTTCTCCATCTCGAGGATATGTGTGCGACCGTCAGCGGCAGCAGTTCGGATCCAGGACGACCCTGAGCGCCTCGAGGGACTCGGCGCGGGCACGGTGATAGACGTTCATCCCGCGTCGCTCGGATTCGACCATGCCCGCCTTGCGTAGTTGTCCGAGGTGATGACTCACCGTGGATTCCGCCAGATCCACACCGGCGGCGAGATCGCACGTGCACACCGCACCTTCGTCGGCGGTGAGCAGGATCGACACGAGTTTGATGCGCACCGGATCGGCCAGGGCCTTCAACCGCAACGCGACCTCGAGGGCGGCGTCGTCGCGCATCGGCGCAGCCGATACCGGCGCGCAGCAGATCGGGGCGCGGACATCGATCACGGGCAGCGCTTTCGGCATGATTCGAGCCTAACCACCTTCTTGACATATGTCGAAATACAGGAGCATCCTGTGGGCGGTAATTCGATATATGTCACACAGGTGGAGGCAGTCATGTCACGCATCCAGTTCGCCCTCGACGTCGACGACCTGCCCGAAGCGGTCGCCTTCTACTCGGCACTGTTCGGCACCGAACCGGCCAAGCTCGAACCGGGCTACGCCAACTTCGCGATCGCCGATCCGCCGTTGAAGCTGGTGCTGTTCGAGAACCCGGGCAAGGGCGGCACGATCAACCATCTCGGGGTCGAGGTCGACTCGTCCGAGAAGGTGCACACCGAGATCGCCCGATTGACCGAGGCGGGCCTGTTCGCCGACGAGGAGATGGGCACGACCTGTTGCTACGCCACGCAAGACAAGGCGTGGGTGACGGGTCCGGCAGGGGAGAAGTGGGAGGTGTACACCGTCCTGGCGGATTCGGCCACTTTCGGGTCGAGCCCGCAGCATCTCGACGGCACGCAGGAAGCCAGCGGCGGAACATGCTGCACGACCGGTGCCCCGGACGAGCAGCAGGACGACAACTCCACGCCGAAAACCGGCGTAACCTCCTGCTGCTGACCGCCTTTCGCTACGAATATCACGGAACCGGGACGAGATCTGTCGCCTCGCCGCCGGGCGGGGCGACGACTCGTATCAGCCTCGCGCCATGTCCACGAACCGCGACAGGTGCAGCTGGTGGGCAACGGTGATGGTCGCGGTCGGGCCGTTACGGTGCTTGCCGACGATGAGGTCGGCCTCGCCACCACGCGGGTCGTCGCGCTCGAAGGCGTCGGGGCGGTGCAGCAGGATGACCATGTCGGCGTCCTGCTCGAGGCTGTTGTGCACCGCGATGCCGTCGGCGACGAAATTGTGTGTGCCGGGCACCGTTCCGTCGTAGACGTCCTGCTCGCCGAGACTCGTGACGGAGACGATCTCGTCCCAGAACACGTTGTTGGTGGCGACCATGTCGATGTCGGCCGTGTCGAGGACATCGGCGACCCGGGCGAGCCGCGAGCGTGCACCCTCGGTGGTGCGCGGGGTGGCGGACGCGACCGGTCCGATCGGAGCGAGCTGTTCGACGGCGAGCAATTCGCCGAGCTCGGCTTCGATCTCGGGGGTGACGGTGTCGGGGCTGTGCTTGACGAGCTTCGGTCCGAGCTGCGCGAGCACCCACTGCGCCGCGGTTCCGTGCTTGCCCACGTCGTGGAGGAAGACCGCCTGGTTCTCCGCTCCGGTGACCGTGAGGTCCCAGCCGTCGCCGGCATCGGTGATCCGTGCGAACACGCCGATGCGCAGGAGCAGACGGGCAAGATCGTCGGCGAGACGACGATCCGCCGACCGGTAGCGGACGACGGCGCGGGCAGCGCCTGCGTCCCATGCGACCTCACCGCTGTCTTCCCAGATGTGGCAGACGAGCTCGGCGACCTGCTCCTTGGGGAGCGAGAACGCGCGGGTGGGGATCAGTCGGCCGGCCACGGCGGTGTCCGCGAGAGCGGCCACCTCGTCGTCGGATGCGGGTATCACGTCGAGGGGTGCGGGCACCGCACGCGGCACTGCGACACGCTCACCGGCGACCAACTCGCCCAACGGCATCCAGCCGTCGATGGTGAGGAAGGGATGGTTCGCGGTGGCTTCGACACGACGCCCCGAGGCCAGCTCCAACCGGAAGACTTCCTTACGGCCGCTGGGGAAGACCTTCACCATCGGCCGGACGACCATCCGCATGCGTTCGTCGAGCGACCACACGAGGGGCTGTTCGCCCGACTCGAGCAGCTCGCCGAGCGTGACTTCGGCGCCGGTGTCGGCGCGCATGATGCGTGTGGACGCCGGCAGACACCCCGACTCTCGGAGGTCGGAGACCTGCGGCCGCTTGTCGGTGCGCTGCTCGGGACCACGGTTGAGCTGACACACCGCGACGACCGGAACCTCGAGTTCCTTCGCGAGAAGCTTGAGGCTACGCGAGAATTCGGAGACCTCCTGCTGACGCGACTCGACCTTCTTGCCGGACGACATGAGCTGCAGGTAGTCGATGACGATGAGACGGATGTCGTGTTTCTGCTTGAGCCGCCGCGCTTTTGCGCGGATCTCCATCATCGTGAGGTTCGGTGAGTCGTCGATGAACAACGGCGCTTCGCTGATCTCGCTCATGCGGCGGGCGAGACGCGTCCAGTCGTCGTCGGTCATGCGTCCGGATCGCATGTCGCCGAGCTTGATCTTCGCCTCCGCGGACAGCAGACGCATGACGATCTCGGTCTTGCCCATCTCGAGCGAGAAGATGACCGACGCCATGCCGTGCTTGATGGAGCACGACCGCATGAAGTCCATGCTCAGCGTGGAGTTGTGTGTGGGCACCATCGCGCGACCCGCGAGGTACATGTGGTCGCCGTCGACCTCGACGCACCGCACCGGGACCGAGGGAACCGGGCGGACGGCGACGATGCGGCGCTCGCGCGGCACGGTGGCGCGGCATTCCTTGTGCCGCACGGCCTTGCTGGGCAGGACGAAGACGTCGTCGTCGGTGGTGAAGGAGATATCGGTGCCGTCGAGCACCGGCGCGTAACCGAGGCCCGACAGGAGTTCGGCGACGCCCTGCGCCAGACGCTCGGACGAGCCGACGAACCGGATGGTGCCGTCGTCGTCGATCTCTCCACCGGCGTCGAGCAGACCCGCGAGGAGTTCGCGACGCTGCGGTTCGGATGCCCGCTGGTATTCAGCGGGGATGTGGGCGCCGAGCGCGACGAGGGCGCTCGTGAAACCACCTTCGCCGTCGATACGCATGTGCAGTTCGGGATCGGACGACGGGCCGCCGAGCCACGCACCGAGCGTGAAGGGGGAGACGGGCAGCTCGGTTGCCGGGAACGACAGTGCCTCGGTGTTCGCGACGGTGTGCCCGGCGTCGGCGGTGGCGGCGAGTTCGCCCGTGGTGCGGATCGCGCCGTCGCCGGTGCGCCACTGGTGCTGCTCGTCGGCGACGATCACGGTGCCGTCGGAGAACACGACGTCGAAGCACGGACGGCCGTGCATGACCTCGGTGGCGGCGAGGACGCGGACGGGGCGGCCGTCGGCGCCGAGGAGTTCGTCGCCCACACCGACCTCGCCCATCGTGGTCCAGCCGGTGGGGGTGGGCAGGGGAGTGTCGAGCGCGAGGGCCTTACCCACACCGGGACGCGCGGCGACGATGATCATCTGGCCGGCATGCAGCCCGTTGGTGAGCTCGTCGAGTTCGGCGAAGCCGGTGGGCACGCCGAGGGAGATACCGCCGCGGCTGGCGATGGAGTCGATCTCGTCCATCGTGGGCTGCAGGAGTTCTTCGAGCGGCACGAAGTCTTCGGTGGTGCGTCGTTCGGCGACCTCGAAGACCTCCGCCTGCGCGCGGTCGACGATCTCGGCGACGTCCTGGCCGTCGGCGCCGGCGTAGCCGTACTGGACGATGCGCGTGCCCGCCTCGACGAGACGACGCAGGACGGCCTTCTCGGCGACGATCTCGGCGTAGTAGCCGGCATTGGCCGCGGTGGGGACGGTCTGGGTGAGCGTGACGAGATAGGCGGCTCCGCCGAGACGCTTGAGTTCGCCGCGCCGGTCGAGCTCGGCCGACACGGTGACCGGGTCGGCGGGTTCGCCACGGCTGTAGAGATCGAGGATCGCGTCGTACACGGCCTGGTGGGCCGGACGGTAGAAGTCGCCGGGCCTCAGCACTTCGAGGACGTCGGCGATGGCGTCCTTGCTCAGCAGCATGCCGCCGAGCACGGACTGCTCGGCCACGAGATCCTGAGGGGGCTGTCGACCGAAGTCTCCACTCGGTTCCTCGGGAGGTCCCGAATATTCGGGATTTCCACGATCGTCAACGACGGCCACTGCAGTGCCTGCCTTCCTCCACATGTCCCCGTCCGGCGCGCTGTGCTCCGGCGGATACCTGCACGCACTCCCGGTGTCGGTACCCGGGGTTTCGTGTCCGGTTCTACTCGCCCCTACCGACATCCTGTGTGTGGAGTCGTGCGCCCGACGTTAGGGATCCGGATGACCCTCCACAACTCGGGTTGTGCACACAGTTGGGGATGAATTGTGGAAAGAGGAGGACAGCCTTGTGCACCGGATGTGCACAACCTGGGGACAACACATCTCACATCTCCCATAACTGCAGGTAGGAGCAGAAAAATGTCTGTTCACACCTGTGGAGAAAAAGAATTTCGGCGTGTCGGAGGGCCGGGCGTGTTCACCCATTCGTTCCCCGAACGACATTCCGAGGAGTCACAACGGTGTGGTTTACCCCCCGGTTTATCCACAGGCTGTGCACAGACGACGAGGAGCCCCACGCCGACCAGGCGCGGGGCTCCTCGAGGGGCCGGAATCAGGCAGCCACGACGTTCAGCGTGAACTTCGCGGTGACATCCGGGTGCAGCTTCACGACGATCTGGTGCTTGCCGGTCGCCTTGATGTGAGCCTTGGGCAGCTCGACGATGCGCTTGTCGACAACCGGGCCACCGGCAGCCTTGAGAGCACCGGCGACATCGGCAGCGGTGACCGAGCCGAACAGCTTGCCCGAGTCGCTCGAGGTCTTGACGCTCAGCGAGACGTCCTCGAGGCCCTCGATGGCGGCCTTGAGCTCCTGGGCATGCTCGAGGCCACGCACGGCGCGAGCCTCCTGAGCACGGCGGATGCCCTCGACCTGCTTCTGGGCACCACGGGTGGCGACGATCGCCAGGCCGCGGGGCAGCAGGTAGTTGCGGCCGTAGCCGTCCTTGACCTCAACGGTGTCGCCAGGCGCACCGAGGTTGTCCACGTCAGCAGTAAGGATGAGCTTCATCGTGTCCCTCCCTTTCCTCAGCGAGTCGTCGAGACGTAAGGGAGCAGAGCCACCTCACGAGAGTTCTTGACAGCAACAGCGACGTCGCGCTGGTGCTGCACGCAGTTGCCGGTGACGCGGCGAGCGCGGATCTTGCCGCGATCGCTGACGTACTTGCGCAGCAGCGTCGTGTCCTTGTAATCGATCTGCACGTTCTTTTCCTTGCAGAAGGTGCAGACCTTCTTCTTCAAAACCTTCTCGCGCGCGGGCGACTTAGGCATGGTCGTTCTCCGTAATTTTGGATGTTCCGATCGAGGTCGGATCAGAACGGAGGCTCGTCGTCCCCGGAACCACCGAAGGAGCCCGACTGCGGGGCGTCGCCCCACGGGTCGTCTCCGCCGACGTTCGTGTTCTGAGCGGGACGGCCACCGCCCGATCCACCGGAGGAACCACCGAAGCCTCCGCCACCGCCACCGCGACCGGCCTTGGTGACCTTGGCCGTGGCGTAACGGAGCGAGGGGCCGATCTCGTCGACCTCGAGCTCCACGACAGTGCGCTTCTCGCCTTCACGCGTCTCGTAGCTGCGCTGCTTGAGCCGGCCCTGCACGATCACACGCGAGCCGCGAGTCAAGCTCTCGGCCACGTTCTCCGCTGCCTCACGCCAGATGTTGCAGCGCAGGAACAGAGCCTCGCCGTCCTTCCATTCGTTGGACTGACGGTCGAACACGCGGGGCGTGGATGCAACGGTGAAGTTCGCAACCGCAGCACCCGCGGGGGTGAAACGCAGTTCGGGGTCGGCGGTCAGATTGCCGACCACGGTGATGACGGTGTCGCCTGCCATGTGGTTCCTCCTGCAGTGTGGGGAGTCCTGATGCGCCAGAGCCTACGGCCCGGCGCCGACAGGCTCACTTGCCGTGGCGCAGAACCTTGGTGCGGAGCACCGACTCGTTCAGGCCGAGCTGGCGATCCAGCTCTGCAACGGCAGCAGGCGTCGCGCTGATGTCGATCACCGCGTAGATGCCTTCGCTGTTCTTGGCGATCTCGTAGGCGAGACGGCGCTTACCCCACACGTCGACCTTGTCGACCTTGCCGCCTTCCTGGCGAATGACGTTGAGGAACGTCTCCAGCGAGGGAGCGACGGTGCGCTCGTCCAGGCTGGGGTCCAGGATGATCATCAATTCGTAATGACGCATAAGACCTCATCACCTCCTATGGACTGTGAACGGTCACGGACGTTCCGTGACAGGAGGGTCGTTGCGTCAGCAACCCATGAAGGGTACACGACGGCCGGGCGGCCAGCGAAATCGCCGACCGTCGCGGGCAGGGGTTTTGTCCTAGGGTGAGGACATGCGCACGAGCTCCGGGACCGTCTCGCTCGTCGCCGTCCTGACGTGCGCGGTGATGATGTGGTTCGGCTACCTGAACAAGGCCCGGTGCGCCGGCCCCACCTTCGACGCCGAGGGCCGCACGCTGCGGTTCGAGGACATCAAGGACGCCGACGTCTGCTATTCCGACATCCAGCAGTTGTGGATCGGCCGCGGCATCAACCTCCACGTCTTCCCCTTCGTCGACGGGGGCATCACCTCGTCGGGAGCGCTGACCGGGGGCACCGTCGAGTACCCCGTGCTCAGCGGGGTGCTCATGTGGATCGGGGCCATCGGCGCCCACACCGATGCGGAGTTCCTCCTGCAGTCGGCGTTGTTGCTCGCCCCCTTCGGGCTGATCACCGCGTGGTTGCTCGCCCGGATGGCCGGATGGGCCGCGCTGTTGTGGTCGCTCACGCCGCCGCTCGTGCTCTACGCCTTCCTCAACTGGGACCTGCCGGTCGTGGCGGTCACCGTCGCCGCCGTCGCGGTGCTGACGATCGAACGCTGGTCGCTGCGGACTCGAGGAGTGGTCGCGGCGGTGCTGCTGGGCGTGGGTTTCTGTCTCAAGCTCTATCCGGGCATCTTCGTGCTGCCGCTCATGGCCTATGTCCTCACCGGCGGGAGCTCACCCGACCGGAAGCGGGACGTCCCCGGCGCCCTCGCCGTCGCGGGCACGGCGGCAGCGACGGTCGCCGCGATCAACCTGCCCTTCGCGATCCTCGGCTACGAGGGCTGGCGGGCGTCGTTCGCCTTCCAACAGAACCGGGAAGCGGACGGGACCAGCAACTCCATCTGGTACTGGGGTCTGCGGCCGTTGATGGGCGGCTACCAGGAATACGAGAACACTCCCCAGTACAACGAGCTGGTGGCCCAGTTGTCGCCGACGCTGGTCGCGCTGTCGTTCGCGCTCGCCCTGTGGCTCGGATGGCGCCGATACCTCCGCGACGGCATCTATCCGTGGCTCGGTACCGGGGCCGCGATGCTGTGCGGGTTCATGCTCTTCCACAAGGTGCACTCACCGCAGTACACGCTGTGGCTGTTGCCGCTGCTGATCCTGCTGCGCGTGCCGTGGGGTCTCGTCGCGGCCTATCTCCTCGCCGATCTCGCCATCGGCATCGGCATCTTCCGGTGGTTCGCCGCGACCGCCGGCGAAACGGACATGGCCCTGCCGCTCACGCTCGTCCACATCGGAGTATGGGGACGCGCGGTCCTGCTGGTCGTGCTGTTCTTCGTCTTCCTGCGCGTCCCGCCCCGAACTCCGTGGCAGCAGACGGAACGGACGGACTACGCTCGCCGTCCGACGACGACCGGGAGAGCGTGATGAACGACAACTGGACGGAACATCCCGTCCTCGAGGGTCCCCGTATCCGACTCGAGCCCCTCGCCGACGCGCACGCCGGAGGGTTGCTGAAGGCCGCCGACGATCCTGACACGATCTTCGCCTGGGCGCACCTCGTGATCCGCGACCTCGACGACGCGCGCACCTTCGTGCACGAGGCCGTGGCCGATCCGTCCCGGCTGCCCTACGCGATCGTCGACAGGGCGACCGGCGAGGTGCTGGGGTCGACGTCCTACTACCTGCTCGAACCGGCCCACCGCACGCTGGTGATCGGCTACACCTGGTTGTCGACGCGAGTGCAGCGGACCCACGTGAACAGCGAGTCGAAACTGCTTCTGCTGCAGCGCGCCTTCGACGACCTCGGGGCCGTGCGCGTGACCTGGCACGCCGACGAACGCAACACCCGTTCGCGCGACGCCCTGCGCCGGCTCGGCGCCACCGAGGAGGGCCTGCTCCGCAAGCACCGCAGGCGCCGCGACGGCAGCTGGCGGACCACCGCGCTGTTCTCCCTCACCGACGACGAGTGGCCCGGGGTACGCGCCCGGCTCGAGGAGCGCACGGTGCGATGAGGACGAGGCGCGCGCTCGCAGCCCCCATGGCGATCGCCGTGGGTGCGGTCGCGGTGTGCGCCGCGGTGGCGTGGGCCGACCCGACCACGCCGGGCGGGGTCATTCCGCCGTGCCCCACCTACTCACTGTTCGGAATCCTGTGTCCCGGTTGCGGTTCGTCGCGGATGTTGTATTCGCTCGTCCATCTCGACGTGCCGGCAGCGTTGCACTACAACGCCCTCGGTCTCGTCGCGCTGGCCGTGCTCACCGTGGCCTTCGGTCTGTGGACGTGGAGCAGGGCGCGGGGCACATCGATGCCGCGATGGACGCGATACCGGTGGACCCCGCACCTCGTGCTGGTCCTGACGACGGCGTGGTTCGTCGTGCGCAACATCCCGGTCGCGCCGTTCACCGCCCTACGGATCTGACCGTCAGAGGATCGGGCAGTTGACCAGGTAGTCCCAGTCCGTCCCGGGATCACCGGTCACTCGGACGAGAATCGAGGATGCGCTACCTGCCGGCACATTCACCACTGCCGATCCGGTGCCTTCGTTGATGCTGTCACCGATACGGCCGGTGTCGTAGATCCGGGAACCCCCGTAGAACACCTGGATCCGGTCGGGAACGTCGTAGGTCTCCCATTCGAGCAGGAACGACGTGGGACCGCTGCGACCCAACTCGTGGTAGGTGCCGGTGACACCTTCTCCTCCCGACTGCCGCGACTGGTTGCACTGCTGGGTCGTCGGCAGCGATGATCCGTTGCCCAGGATCGCACTGCCCAGATCGATCGCCCGTCCACCCAGATCCACCACGCTGCCGGGCAGTTCGGACACGCTGCCGGGCAGATCGGCGACACTGCCCGGCAGATCGTTGCTGCCGGCGCTGCCGGTGGGAGCGGCCGAGGCGGTAACGGGCGCACCGAATGCGACCGCCGCCACCGTGACGGTCGTCAGAACCGCGCGCAGACCCGAACTGCGAATACGAGACATGCTTCCTCCGATGATCGATGCGTCGAATCCCCCACGAGGGACGTTCCCACACCGTGCGACGCGTGCGTATCCTGCAATCGGATGAATCCGGCTCGGTCGGAACATCTTCCGCTCCCTCGATTCACGCCGTGTCGCCGCACGGCGGCCGGTAGGGCACGCCCGGCAGGTGCCGTTCCCATTCGTCCTCGGTCACCGGAGTGCCGACGGTGGAACACAGTGCCGCCGCGACGGTCTCGGGATCGAGCTGCCACAGCCGCACGGAACGGTCCGGACCACCTCCGACGAGCACCGCTCCGTCGTGCGCGAAGGTAGCGTCGTAGACCCGGCTTCCGTAGGCGGTGAGCACCGCGTGGGTGGTGGGGGAGTCCGGGCGGGTGACGTCCCAGATCCACGCCGACCCGTCGCCGACGCCGGCCGCGAGACGATCTCCGTCGGGGGAGAAGTGCAGCGAGTACACCGCGTCCGCCGGCCCGGTGATCCGCGCCAGTTCGCGTGGGGCAGCAGGGTCCGCGACATCCCACAGGCGCACACTGCGGTCGGCGCTCGCCGCGGCCAGGATCTCTCCGTCGCGACCGAACGCGACCGTCTGCGCCTGACTCTCGAAGCCGGACAGCTCGGAGGTCCGGGTCGGGTCTGCCGGATCGGAAAGATCCCACAGTTCGACGAGACCGCCGGCACTCGCTACGGCCACGATGTCGGCAGTGGGATGCCACGACAGCACGTATGGATAGTTGTCGGCTTCGAAGGTGCCGACGACGCGCGGAGCAGCGAAATCGGAGGCGTCGACGATCGCGACTTTCGCGTCCTCCGTCGCCGTTACCGCCACGGCGGGTCGGTCGGGAGCGAACTCGACCACTCCGACGACACCCGTGACGATGCCCTCGGTTGTCCCGGCGAACTGCGGCGCTGCAGGGTCCGCCAGATCCCACAGGTGCACGGATCCGCCGGATGTTCCTGCTGCAGCGAGTGATCCGGTCTTCGACAGTGCCGCGGTACCGCTGAACCGATCCTCGACGGGTGGGCTCAGGGACGGCAGTTCCACCGCCGCACCGGGATCGACGATGTCCCACAGCGGCAAAGCATTCGACCGTCCCTGGCCGAAGAGGACGAGGGTGCCGTCCGCATCGACGGGAGTGACGTAGACGGCCTCGTCCGCGGGCAGGACCGGGCCGGGCACCGGCCACCACCCCACGGTGCCGTCCAGGGCCGCGGTGAGCACTGCGCGACCCTCGTCGGCGAAGACGACCGAGGTCACGGGATTCGAACCGGGCAGTGTCGTGATCGATTCCGTGGCGTCGGGAGTCATTCCGTCCGCCCAGATACGGACGGTGTTGTCGGAGCTGCCCGCAACCAGGCGACGACCGTCCGGAGCGAACGCGACGGTGTTGACATAGCTGGTGAATCCTTCGAGGGCGGCCAGGGGCACGGGTGCCGCGGGATCGGCCATGTCCCAACGCAGTACGTGACGTCCGGTGGTGCCGGCCGCGACCGTGCGGCCGTCGGACGAGAACGCCACCGACAGAAGATTCTCGGTTCCGCCGTCCGGCAGCGTCTCGAACACCGGTCGCGTGCCGGCATCCTGCGCCTGCGCGTCCCACATCCGCAGCGACATCTGCCTGCCGGCCACGACGAGCCACCGACTGTCGGGCGAGAAGGCCGGGTACACAGCACCTTCGACCGAATGGTCGAGTGAGGGCAGTTCTCTCACCTCGTCGGCATTCGTGTTCCATCGCAGCACCGTGCCGGAGCCCGTTCCTGCTACGAGTTGCCCTCCGTCCGGCGAGAATTCGAGTGAATATGCCGTGTGATCGGAGTTCGCGAGCACCGCCCGCTGCCGCGGGGCGACACCGCGACCGCATAGAGTTCGGCGGCGCCGTCTCCCGCACCGAATTCCACGGTGGGGGTGGTCGACGGTCCGGTCTCACCCCCGCCCACAACCGCACCGTGCCGTCGGATGCGGCACTGACCACAGTGCTCCCGTCGGGTGTGCTGCGTGCCTGGAGGGGGCCGGCCGGTCCCGTCAGACGCACGGGGGTACGCACACCGGTGGTGTCCAGCAGCGCCGAGCGCGCCTCCACGGTGTCGGCGACGCGGTAGCCGGCCAGCGCGAACTGGGCGGCAAGGGCGGGTTCGGTGGCCGACAACTGCGACGAGACGGTCGCGATCTGGCGCGACATCGCGTCGTCGCGTGCGCGCTGGGCGTCGGCGCGTTCGGTGCGCGCGCTGATTCCGGCTGTGGTGGCGACGACCACCAGTACGAGGGCGATCACCGCCGTCACGGTGAGGGCGCCGACGAGCCGCCGGAGCACCCTGGTCCGGCGGCNGCGCTCCGCCTCGACTTCGGCGTCCCGGTGCGCGACGCTCCGGGCGAGGAACTCCCGTTCGGTGTCGTTGAGCGCGTCGGCGTTGTCGTCGACGCGACTCCAGTCGTCGTGGAGGACGAGCCGGCCACCGCCGAGCAGGGTGGTGTCGTCGCGGTCGCTGTCCTCCCACACCTGCGCGGCGCGGGCGAGTTCGCGATGGACCGCGAGGCCCGCCCGGTCGGCGTCGATCCATCCGCGCAGCCGGTCCCACGCGGTGAGGAGAACCTCGTGACTCGGCTGGACGGAATCCTCGTCGACCGTCAGGAGCCGGGCGTCGGCGAAACGGTCGACGATCTCGTCCACGGCGTCGACGTCCCCGAACGCCAGTTCGCCGCGGGGAGTGCGTCGTCGCGTCTGGGTGTCGTCGTCGACGTTGACGAGACGCAGGAACACCCGGCGCGTGAGGCGCTGCTGTTCGGGGGCCAGTTCCGAGTACAACTCCTCGGCGGTCTGCTGGACAGCGCCGGAGATACCGTCGACCGCGGTGTAGTCGGCGACGGTGAGCGTCCGGCGCTCGGCCCGCTGCCACAACCGCAGCAACGCGTGGGACAGCAGGGGGAGTGTGCCGGGCTCGTCCTTCGTCCGCGACGCGCGGGGAGCGAGATCGGTCAGCAGCACCTTCACCAGTTCCGGTGGAACGGCCACCCCCGCCTTGGCCGCCGGTTGCACGATGACGGATTCGAGTTCGGCCGCCGACATGGGACCGACGACGACGGGCCCGGACTCCAGGATCGGTACGAGGTGCGGTTCCCGCGCGGCGTGCCCGTAGAAGTCGGCCCGGAGTCCGAGGACGACGACGATGTCGTCGGGCGGCTGTGCGAGGTGTTCGAGGAAGTCGTGGCGGTCCTCTTCCTCGCCGGCGGTCCACAATTCCTCGAACTGGTCGACCACGAGAACGGTCGGGTGATCGACGTCGAGGGCACCGGCGAGCTTGTCCGGTCCTGCCGACGCGGGGGTCAGGACGACGGGTTTCCAGTCGCGGAGGTCGGTCTCGTCGGAACCGACGGCGGCGGCGACACCGGTCCGCAGCAGAGACGACTTGCCCGCGCCGGAAGGACCGACGACGAGGATCACCCTCGGCCCCTGCCCGGCGACCGCGGCGCGGATCCGGCGGAGAACGTCCTCGGTGATGTCGTCGCGGCCGAAGAACCACTCGGCGTCATCCGCCTCGAAGGAGGACAGACCGCGATAGGGGATCGGGCCGGTGTCCCGGCGCTCGGTCCGTGCCTGCCGGGCGCGACGCGCAGCCGCGATCCAGGTGTCCGCCTCGGTCTCGTCGGCGACCCCGCACGCCGTGAGTACGGCGCGGAAGGCCGGCTCGCTGGCGCGGGTCGGCAGGTGCTGTCCGGAGAACCATCCGGCGACCGTGCCGTGCAATGCGCCGGACGCGTCGACGACATCGCGGATCGACAGTCCTGCTCGGGTTCGCAGGGCGGTCAGGGCCCGGCCGAACTCGGCCCGGGAGGTGATGGAGGTCGGATCGGCCGCTCCACGGTTGTTTCCGTCATCTACGGTTCCCTCGGGAAGAATCTACGTTTCCGCAGGTCATCGATGTATGACTGGACGGATTTCGTACGGGATCACGCGCGGGCGTAGGTCTTGGCACCGACGGCGACGAGGATTCGGGGTGGCGCATTCGCGCCGGCTCCCCAGACTCTTCGTCAGCCGAGAGGCGGTTCGCCGTGAGCGCTCGGCACCGTTCGTCCTCGTTCCACGAAATGCGTGTCGGCGGCCTCGTGCGGCCTCTGCTCAGCGCCCGCGAGAAGGAAGTTCTGCTCACCTGGCTGGCAGCGGACTCGAAGACCGACGCGGCGAGGCGGCTGTTCATCTCGGTGGGCACGCTGAACACACATCTGCAGCGGATCCGCCTCAAGTACGCGGCAGCCGGACGGGATGCCTCGACGAAGGCGAGTCTGCTGGCACGCGCGCTCCAGGACGGTCTGACGACGCTGGACGAATGGTGACACCGCACGAAGGTGACGCCGCGCGCACGGTGACGCGCCGGCGCGTGAGGTCAGGGATCGTCGGAAGTGCAGGGCACGGCGAACCTCCAAGGCGCGGTCGACAGGGTCCCCGACAGTCCCGTAGCAACGAAGTGACGAATCGGATATAGCGACAAAACGCCCGGAGATGTGTGGTTCGTCCATTCACCCGTGGATGTGGACTCCGTCCACCCGGTTCAGGCCGCGCGCAGGGAACTCAACGCCGCGTGCTGCTCGACACCGACCCGTCCCGGCGCCACGGCGAGCGCCACCGCGGTCTGCCGCGAGTCGAGGCCCACGATGGTGCGCAGGATGAGGATCTCCTGCTGGAGTCGGGTCAGCGGGAAGGCCCGCGGGCTCGCGAACTCGGCATCGGCCGCGTCGGCGACCAGCGTGTAGGCCAACCGCAGGAAAGGCCGGTCGGCTCCGGACGGCGCGGTGAGCTCGGCGAGAATCGCACGGCAGGCGGCCAGGGCGAGACGATCGGCGTCGGCGAAGGTACCTCCGGCGGCTTTCGCACGGGCCCGGAAGTAGGCGATCACGAGCGGATGCAGGTCGCGCAGGAGTCGTGGGATCGCGGTGGCGTCGCCGGCCGCGACCGTCCACGCCAACTCACACGTCGTGAACTGTGATGCGGTGACATCCGTCCCCGCTCCGAATCCCCGTCCGCCGCTCGCCATTCTCCCCCCTCGTGCTCGTTCCCGAGCCTAGGGGGCCGACGAAGTCTCCGACATCCATCGTTCGGATGATTCTTCTCTCGTGACCCGATGGTGAGCGGGTCGCAACCTGGCGGGCAGCCATCGTGGCGGACGGTCGGGAGCCTGGTCGAGCACACCACCGACGGGATCGTCGACGAAGCCGTACCGCACGGGATCCCGCACCGGACGCCGGATCTGCCACAGCACGACCGCGCACAGTGCCACGACGGCGACATCGCGCAGGAAGACCGTGGCGGTGAACCACTGCTCCGGCAGCCCCTTCCGATCGGGACCGAGGTAGTAGTACATGCGCGGAACCCACACCAGCGCATCGATCGTCATCCAGGCGACCAGTGCGCGCCGGTGGGGCACGGCCAGCACGGCGAGCGGCACGAGCCACAGCGAGTACTGCGGACTCCACACCTTGTTCGTGAGCAGGAAGGCCGCGACGAGGAGGAAACACAGCTGCGCGAGGCGGGGACGGCGCGGTGCGGTAAGCCCGATCCACCCGATCGCGACGCAGGCCGCGGCGAACAACACGAGCGAGACGCCGTTGAAGGACGAGGCCGACCAGGCCGGCCAGCCCACGAACGAGTGCAGCACGTTGTAGATCGAATCCGGGTCTGCTCCGCGGTCGGAGTTGAGCCGGAAGAACTCCGCCCATCCGCGCGGGTACAGCACCATGATCGGCAGATTCACGACCAGCCATGCCGCGGCGGCCGCTCCCGCGGTGCGGGCGAACGACCGCAGGTGGCCGGTCCGCAGGCACAACACCAACAGCGGACCGAGCAACAGCAAGGGATACAACTTCGTCGCGGCACCGAGGCCGAGCAGGACACCGGCGAGAACCGGTCGACGGCGCGCCCACGCCAGCAGGCCACCGGCGGCGAAGGCCGTGGCCAAGGCATCGAAGTTCGTGAAGGCGTGCACCACGACCAGCGGTGACGCGGCGACGAGCGCGGCGTCCCAGATCCTGCGACCCGCCGACATCGCGGTGGCCCACACCGTGACGAGCCAGGCGAGCGCGAGACCGATTGCGACGACGGCGAAATAGATCGCGACCTGCAGCGCATCGGGGAGCCACGGTGTGGCGTCCCACGCCTTCGCGATGCGCATCGAGCCGTACTGGTAGAGCCCCGCGAGCACCGGATACTCCATGTACCGGGTCTGCATCTGCCCGTCGGGACCGGGTTCCTCCCACGACGTCCGGTACGGGAAGGCACCCTCGGCGAGCCGTTCGGCACCGTAGAGCGGAACGATGTCGGAATAACACATCGCCACGTACTGCCGGTTGCCGCTCCAGTCCAGGCCGAGCGCACCGTCGGGACCGACGGGTCCCTGCTGGACGCAGGCCGCCTTCGTGAACCAGCCGAAGGCGAGGAAGACGACCGCGAGCAGCAACATCGCCCGCAGGGGAGTGAAGAAGCGGGTGCGCCCGAGCACGGCGTGCCGGCCCACCGGACCGCCGATGACGGCGGTCAGGCGCGACACCGTCGGGTCGGTACGCCCGGGGGTGTCGCGCCAGTCCAGGGAACGACGATCCTCGGCCGGTGGTGCAGCGGACACCACCGGCCGGGCGTCGGATCCCCGGTCGTCGCTCACGCGGCGAGGCTACCCGGCCGGAGCGTATTCGAACGCGCCCTGGGGGCTACCGCCCTGCGCGCCCTGGAATCCGCCTCCCTGCGCGCCCGGGATCGCGGGGCTCTCGAGTCCCGGGATGCGGTTCTGCGGAGGCGATCCACCCTCGTCGGAGTCGTCGCCGGTACCACCGCCGGTTCCGCCGCCGGTGTCCTCGCTCTCCTCATCCTGACCGCCGTTGCCGGGACGAGAGGGCGCGTTCTGGGTGGTCGTCTGCGGGGCGACACCCGGAACGGGGATGGTGACGCCGGGGAAGATCTCCACGTTCTGCGTTGTGATCTCCGGAACCTCGGGAAGACTCGGCACGACACGCGAAGTGGTGGTCTGCTCACGGGTGGCCGGAGCCGTCGTCGACGCGGTCCACGCCGGCACGCCGGAGACACCGGCGATCGGTTCCGGCGTCGGGAACGACTCGACCTCGGTGCCCTCGAGAGCACCGTCCATCGTGTCCTTCCAGATGTCCGACGGGATACCCGAGCCGTAGATCATGCCGCCCCAGCTGTTCTCGAGGGGCAGGCCCTCCTCGGTGCCGACCCACACCGCGGTCGAGAGCGACGGCGTGTAGCCGACCATCCACGCGTCCTTGTTGGAGCCGGTGTCGCCGAGCTGAGCGGTACCGGTCTTCGCCGCGGACGGGCGGCCGCCGGCCAGGGCGTGGCCGTTCGAATACGCGGCGATCGGGGTCATCGCGGAAGTGGTGTTGTCGGCCACCGCCGCGTCGACGACCTGCTCACCGGCAGAGGTTCCACGGTCGAGGAGCACCTCGCCGTCCGACGTCACGACCTTCTGCACGAAATACGGCTCGTGATAACGGCCGGACGCCGCGAGCGTGGCGTACGCCGAGGCCATGTCGAGCACGCGCGACTGGTACTGGCCCAGCACGATGCCGTAGTTGGGGCCGATGCCGCCCGGCTCGGTGAGCGTCTCACCGATGCCCGGCAGTTCCTTCGCGACACCCAGCTTGTGCGCCATGTCGGCGATGGCCTGCGGGCCGTTGTCCATCTCGAGCATCATCCGGTAGAAGCTCGTGTTCAGCGACCGCTTGAGCGCTTCGGCGATGGTGCACTGCCCGCACGACTCGCCCTCGACGTTGCCGATCTTGATGCCGTTGACCGTCAGCGGACCGCTGTCGTAGGTCTGCGACAACGGCACGCCCTGGTCGAGGTTGGCGGCCAGGCCGAACACCTTGAACGACGAACCCGTCTGCAGACCGGACTGGGCGAAGTCGTAACCGACACCGCTCTCACCGCCGTAGTAGGCGCGGATCGCCCCGGACCGGGGATCGACCGACACCACCGCGGTACGCAACTCCTCGGGTTCGCCCTCGAGATTGCTCTGCGCCGCCTCGACCGCCGACTGCTGGGCCTGGGGGTCGATCGTCGTGGTGATCTGGAGACCGGCCGTATTGAGGAGGTTCTCGTCGATGCCCTCGCGGGACAACTCGGCGAGCACCTGGTTCTTGATCAGACCTTCGGGGCCGGACGACTGGTCGCCGTTGTCGAGCTCAGCGATCGGCATGTAGGCCGGGTACTTCATTCCCGACCGTTCGGCGGTATCGAGCGTGCCGGCGGCGACCATGCCGTCGAGCACGTAGTTCCAGCGCGCCTCCGCACCCTCGGGGTTCTGCTCGGGATCGAGCAGCGACGGCAACTGGATCGACGACGCGAGCACGGCGCCCTCCTCGACGGTGAGCTCACCGACGGGCTTGCCGAAGTACGCGTTCGACGCCGCTGCGATGCCGTAGGCACCGCGACCGAAGTAGATGGTGTTGAGGTAGGCCGCGAGGATGTCGTCCTTGGCCCACTGGTTCGCCATCTTCGTCGACAGCACCAGCTCCTTGAGCTTTCGCGTCAACGTCCGCTCGGAACCGACGACGGCGACCTTCACGTACTGCTGGGTGATGGTCGAACCACCACCGGCGCTGTCGCGGCCGAGCACGTTGTCGCGGGCGGCACGCGCGAAGCCGGTGACCGAGAAGCCGGGATTGCTGTAGAAATCGCGGTCCTCGGCGGCGAGCACGGCATTGCGGACGTGCACGGGGATCGCGTCGAGTTCGACCTCGGTGCGGTTGCCCTCCGGCGGGATCACCTTCGTGATGACGCCCTGGCCGTCGGAGTTGAAGATGGTCGCGGCCTGGTTCGTCTGCAGCTCACCGGGGCGCGGCACGTCCTGGACGATGTACGCCAGCATGAACATGAGGATCGGGACGAGGATGCCGGCGGCGACCACGCCGTAACCGATCCGGCGGATCGTGCGCCAGCGGTTGCTCTTGCCGCCGCCCTTTCCACCGCCGGCGCCGCCACCCGAACCGCCACCGGGCGGAACGGTGGGAGGTCCGCCTGCGGGCGGGCCGCCGGCGACGCGCGTCGTGGGTGCATCGTTCGCAGCACCCGCAGTCCCTGCAGCACCCGCTGCAGCGCTCGCACCCATCGCAGCGGAGACCCGCTGCGTCGGGGCGTCGGCTCCGGGACGCTGTGCAGCTGATGCGTCCGCTCCGGGACGCTGTGCACCTGCCGCGTCCGCTCCGGGACGCTGTGCACCTGCCGCGTCCGCTCCGGGACGCTGCGCACCTGCCGCGTCCGCTCCGGGACGCATGGCGACGGTCGGATCGGCCTGCGGCGTGCGCTGGACGGGAGGCACCGCGCCGGGCGGCAACGTGCCGGGACGCGGCGGCATCGACTGGTTGGGGTTGCGCGGCTGGTTGGCGCCTGGGGCGGGCACCGGTCCGCGCGGTGGGTACGGCTGTCCCGGTCGGCCCTGCTGGGGGCCCGGTCCCTGCCCCTGACCGGGAGCCGGAGGACGCTGTCCCTGGCCGGGGGACTGAGGGCGCTGTCCCTGGACGGGCCCCTGAGGACGCTGACCCTGGCCGGGGGCTTGAGGACGCTGCCCCTGACCGGGAGCCTGGGGCGGGTACGGCGGCCGGCCGGGGCGCGGCGGTTGCTGACCTGCGGGACCACCGGGCTGTCCGCCCGGTCGGCCCGGCTGACCCTGTGCTCCCGGCTGACCCTGCGGGCGCGGTTGCGGCGGCAACGGACGACCCTGCACCGGGCCCTGGGCAGGGCGCTGCTGTCCCGGAGCGGGCTGTCCCGGACCGGGCTGTCCCTGACCGGCACCGGCAGGAGGACCGGGACGTTGCTGTCCGGGCTGCGGTCCGGCGGGACCGCTGCGCTGGGGCGGGACGGCCTTGTTGTCCTCGGGTTCGTTGTCGGGGGAACTCACGTACTCATCTCCAACTGTTCTCGCGACGCATCACGCCGCGGCCTCGACACTGCTCCACGAAGAGCCGATCGGCGATGCCGGCGGACGGCAGCCGATCGACGATGTGCGCAGCGGACGACGCGACGATCAGGTCGTGCGGGTCGGACCCAGGAGCGAACTCCACGAGAAAGCGTACGGGCACGTTGCCGGTACCCCTTCACTCGCTGGCGGTACGACGGCTCGATCCCGTCGACCGGCGACGCGGGCTCTTGGGGGCGGGTTGCGATCCCAGGACGTACGACTGCACCAGGTGATTCCAGCTGCAGGTACGGCACACCTCGACCACGTGAACCGAGAATTCCTCCTGGCTGGCGGCCAGACGCACCAACTCTTCGGGAGTGCGCGCCGATCCGGACACCGGACCGAGTTTGTCGCCGAAGACCCACGAGACGAGGGTCAACTGCTCCTTACGGCAGATGGGGCACATCACATCGCTGCCCCGTCCGTGAAATTTCGCCGCCCGCAGCAGATAGGGGCTCGCGTCGCAGACCTCGCTGACTCCGCGTCGCCCCGAGTAGACCTCGGCGAGCAGCGAGCGCCGCTGCAACGCGTAGTCCACCACCTGCCGCTGAATTCGCACGGCTTCCAGAGTACGTGCGGGCGATGCAGCGATGGGCGAGGAGTGGCCCACCGGACATCGAAGACGGGTGGTCGAGGCGGCACCGACGCATTTCCGATCGGGTCCGGAGAAGGGTGCCCGCCCGCAACCGGACGTGACACGAACCGTGTGGGGCGTATCGTCGTATATATCGGCGCGATATAGTTCCGTGTCGTATCAATCGGTTGGTTCGAACGGAAACAGGAGGTGACCCGTGCTGGAACTGGCGATACTCGGGCTCCTCCTCGAATCGCCCATGCACGGCTACGAGCTGCGCAAGCGTCTGACCGGGCTCCTCGGAGCCTTCCGCGCCTTCTCCTACGGGTCGCTCTATCCGACTCTGCGGAGAATGCAGGCGGACGGCCTCATCGAGGAGGATCCGGGAACTCCCGGTCCCGTGAAACGACGTGCCCGCCGCGTCTATCAGCTCACCCCGAAGGGTCGAGAACGCTTCACCGAGCTGGTCGCCGACACGGGACCGCAGAACTACACCGATGACGGATTCGGCGTGCACCTCGCCTTCTTCGGTCGCACTCCCGCCGAAGCGCGGATGCGAATTCTCGAAGGCAGGCGCCGCCAGGTCGAGGAGCGCAGAGAAGCGCTCCGCGATGCGATCGGACGGGCCAGCGGCACACTCGATCGTTACACCCGTCAGCTCCATCAGCTCGGCCTCGAGTCCAGCGAGCGCGAAGTGCGCTGGCTCAACGAACTCATCGCCGCCGAGCAGTCGTCAGCAGCACGCAACAAAGAAGGAGAACCCGACCATGGGTGAGAACAGCACCGCGGTGCGCGTGGCCATTGTGGGCGTGGGGAACTGTGCCTCTTCCCTGGTCCAGGGCGTCGAGTACTACAAGGATGCGGACGCCGAGACCACCGTCCCCGGCCTGATGCACGTCGAATTCGGTCCCTACCACGTGCGCGACGTCCAGTTCGTCGCCGCGTTCGACGTGGATGCCAAGAAGGTCGGCTTCGACCTGTCCGAGGCGATCCTCGCGAGCGAGAACAACACCATCAAGATCGCCGACGTGCCGCCGCTCGGTGTGCCCGTCCAGCGCGGTCACACGCTCGACGGCATCGGCAAGTACTACTCCGAGACCATCGAGCTGTCCGACGCCGAGCCCGTCGACGTCGTTCAGGCACTGAAGGACGCCGAGGTCGACGTTCTCGTCTCCTACCTCCCCGTGGGTTCCGAAGAGGCCGACAAGTTCTACGCGCAGTGCGCCATCGATGCGGGCGTCGCCTTCGTCAACGCTCTCCCCGTGTTCATCGCCTCCGACCCCGAGTGGGCGCAGAAGTTCACCGACGCCGGTGTCCCGATCGTCGGCGACGACATCAAGTCGCAGGTCGGCGCCACCATCACCCACCGCGTGATGGCGAAGCTGTTCGAGGACCGCGGTGTCGTGCTCGACCGCACGTACCAGCTCAACGTCGGCGGCAACATGGACTTCAAGAACATGCTCGAGCGCGAGCGTCTGGAGTCGAAGAAGGTCTCCAAGACCCAGGCCGTCACGTCGAACCTCAACGGCCCCCTCGCCGGCAAGGTCCACGACCGCGACGTGCACATCGGCCCCTCCGACTACGTGCAGTGGCTCGACGACCGCAAGTGGGCATACGTCCGCCTCGAGGGTCGCGCCTTCGGTGACGCCCCGCTGAACCTCGAGTACAAGCTCGAGGTCTGGGACTCCCCGAACTCGGCCGGCATCATCATCGACGCCATCCGCGCGGCGAAGATCGCCAAGGACCGCGGCATCGGCGGCCCGATCCTCCCGGCTTCGGCATACCTGATGAAGTCCCCGCCGGTCCAGATGGCCGACGATTCCGCTCGTGCCCAGCTCGAGGCGTTCATCATCGGAGCCGACGCGTAAGTCGTTCTCCGGCAGTATTTCCGGCGAAGGNGGGATGCGGCCTTCGTCGTTGCCGCTGTGGGTTCCGGACCCGCCTACGCCATCTTCCGGATCACCGACAGCGGCAGCACCTTCATCGCGTAGCCGAGCGGAATCCACGGCCAGCCCGGCACGTACGCCTTGGCCGGTTCCTTCTCGATCGCAGCCACCAGTGCGCGACAACCTGTTTCGGTGTCGACGATGAACGGGACCTTCTTCACCTTCTCGTTGATCTCCGACCGGATGTATCCCGGGAAGATCGTGCTCACCGAGATGTCGGTGTCGGCGAGGTCGGCCCGCATCCCCTCACCGAGCGAGGCGACGGCGGCCTTCGACGCGGCGTAGGTCGTCAGGTTGCGCGGCATGCCCCGCACCGCGCTCATGGACGAGATGAGGACGACGTGCCCGTGCCCACGGGGCCGCATGAGCTCGAGGGCCGCTTCGCTCTGCGCCAGTGCACCGAGGAAGTTGGTGTTCGCCGTCTGGGCGTTCGCGCGGAAGTAGCCGGTACCGAGCGGTTGTCCCTTGCCGAGGCCGGCGTTGACGATCACCCGGTCGAGACCACCGAGCTCCTCGTCGAACTCGCGGAAGACGGTGAACACGTCGTCGTGCTTGTTCACATCGAGAGCGCGCACGCTCACGGTGATGCCCGGGTGCGCGGCGAGCAGTTCGTCCCGCAGCTCCTCGAGCCGTTCGACGCGCCGAGCGGCGAGCGCGAGATTCCTTCCTCGCGCGGCGAATTCACGTGCCATTCCGGCACCGAGGCCGGAACTCGCACCGGTGATGAGGATGTTCCGTCGCTGCGGGCGGCTCATCGGCTCTCCTTCTCGTATCGATCGATCAATGCACTGCAACGGGATTCGAGATAGCCGACCACGATCCAGAAGTCCTTGAAGGCAGGATTGGTGGTGTGGCCGTGGTGGTAGCGGTAGTAGATCTGCTGGGCGATCACGGCGAGGCGGAACAGTCCGAACACCTCGTAGAATCCCCAACCGTCCACCGGCAGTCCGGTTCGCTCGGAATAGTATTCGACGATCTCCTGACGAGTGAGCATGCCGGGGAGATCGGACGGCTGTCGCTTCGTCAGCAGCAGCATGTCGTCGTCGTCCGCCTGGACCCAGTAGGCGAGCGACGAGCCGAGGTCCATCAGGGGGTCGCCGATGGTGGCCAGCTCCCAGTCGAGGACCGCGACCGGATTCAGCGGATCGTTCTCGTCGAGGACGATGTTGTCGAGCCGGAAGTCGCCGTGGATCACGCTCTGCGCGACGTCCTGCGGCTGCCGAGCCGCCAACCACTCGGTGACGCGGGCGAAGTCGGGGACGTTGTCGGTGCGGGCCTTGGCGTAGCGCGACGTCCAGCCCGCGACCTGCCGTGCGACGTAACCGGATCCGCGACCCAGCCCGGACAGTCCTGCGGACTCCGGATCGATGCCGTGCAGTTCGACGAGCAGGTCGACGATGCGCAGGCACAGGGTGCGGGTGTCCGCTTCGGAAAGGTCGAGTTGCGTGGGCGGATTCGTCCGCAGGATGGTTCCGGGAACGCGGTCCATGACGTAGAAGTCGCTGCCGAGCACGCTGTGATCGGTGCACAGGCCGATCATGGTGGGCACGTAGGGGTAGACCGGTGCGAGCATCGACTGGATGCGGTACTCACGTGCCATGTCGTGACCGGACGACGGCTTCGCCCCGGCCGGCGGCCGGCGCAGCACGAGATCGCGATCCGGATAGCGCAACAGGTAGGTCAGATTGGATGCGCCGCCGGAGAACTGGCGGACCTCCGGCACTCCGATGATGCCGGCGTGCTCGGCGAGCCAGGCCGCGACCGCGTCGACGTCGAAGGCGTCCTCCTCGCGAACGGTGCGGGCGTTGTCGGGAAGTGTGGTCATCGTCGAAATCTCCCTCTCACGCGTACTTGCCGAGTTCGAACCGGGCGACGAGCCCCTGGTGCACCTCGTCGGGTCCGTCGGCGAGACGCAGTGCTCGCGCCGCCGTCCACGCACCGGCAAGGGGGAAGTCGTCGGAAAGCCCGCCACCACCGTGGATCTGGATAGCGAAGTCGACGATCTGCTGGGTGACGCGCGGTGCGACGACCTTGATCTCCGAGACCGCCGAGCGCGCTCCGGCGAGTCCCTGCGTGTCGAGCAGCCAGGCCGCGTGCAGGACGAGCAGTCGCAGTTGGTTGATCGCGATGCGGGCGTCGGCGATGCGTTCGCGGTTGCCGCCGAGGTTGATGATCGGCTTGCCGAAGGCGGTGCGCTCGAGGCCGCGGCGACACGCGAGTTCGAGGGTGTGCTCGGCCAGCCCGACGAGGCGCATGCAGTGGTGGATGCGACCGGGACCGAGCCGGCCCTGGGCGATCTCGAATCCTCGTCCGGGACCGGCGATGACGGCATCGAGCGGCAGTCGCACGTCGGTGAACGACACCTCGCCGTGGCCGCTGGGCTCGTCGAAGAAGCCCATCGTCGGGAGCATGCGTTCGACCTTCACACCGGGGGTGTCGAAGGGCACGAGGACCATCGAATGTCGCTGGTACTTGTGGGCTTCCGGGTCGGTCAGGCCCATGAAGATGAGCACCTTGCAGTCGGGATGGCCGACGCCGGTGCTCCACCACTTGCGGCCGTTGAGCACGATCTCGTCGCCCTCGACCACGGCGGTCGCGGCCATGTTCGTCGCGTCCGACGACGCGACCTCGGGTTCGGTCATGCAGAAGGCCGAACGGATCTCACCGTCGAGGAGCGGGCGCAGCCACTGTTCCTTCTGCGCCTCGCTGCCGTAGTGGTAGAGGACCTCCATGTTGCCGGTGTCGGGGGCGTCGCAGTTGAACACCGCGGAGGCGAACTGCGAGCGGCCCATCTCCTCGGCGAGCGGGGCGTATTCGATATTCGACAGTCCGGCACCGAGTTCGGCGTCGGGCAGGAAGAGGTTCCACAGGCCCTCGGCGCGGGCCTTGCGCTGCAGCTCGCGGAATTCGGGGAAGACGGCCCACCTCTCGGCGGCGTCGATGTCGCGTCGTCCCTCGCCCGCGGTGCGTCGCTCGGCCCGCAGTTGCTGTTCGACGGGCGTGACCTCGGCGGCGATGAACGCTCGGAGGCGTTCGAGATAGTCGCGACTGCGCTCGGACTGTGCGAAATCCATCGGGTGCCTTCCGTCGAGTTCGACCGGGAATCTGCCCGGTCGGGCGGTCGTAACTGAGCGATGCTCAGTTAGGCTATCGGTGTGAGCACCCCGCGACAAGAGGCGTCCAAAGGACGGCGTCGTCTGCCACCCGAGGAACGTCGACGGCAACTCGTGGCGATCGGGCTGCAGGAGCTGTCGACGCGCCCGATCCACGCCCTGTCGATCGACCGCGTCGCCGAGATCGCCGGCATCTCCCGCGGTCTGCTGTTCCGCTACTTCCCCACGAAGCAGGACTTCTACGTCGCCGTCGTCGGCGCCGCGTCACGCCGGTTGCTCCGCGCGGCGGATCCCGATCCGGACGAGCAGGATCCCCTCCGGGCGGTGCTGCACCCGTTCGTGTCGTTCATCGACCGCCACGGCGACAACTACCAGGCGTTCTTCCACAGCGGCGTCGGCTCCGACCCCCAGATCCGCGACATCCACGACTCGATGCGCGACACCATGGTCGAGCGGGTCGTCGCGGCGCTGGGCTGCGATGACACCCCCGTCACCCGCATGCGGCTGCGGGCGTGGTGGGCGTTCGTGGAGTCGCTGGCCATCGACCGGTTCCGCGAAGGCACACCGACCGTCGACGAGGTCGTCGACTGTTCGGCCGCGCTGCTGCCGACGGTGCTGGCCGGGCCGTAGACCCGAACCGCCTCGACAACGAAGGGGGAGGTTGTGTGCGTCCCCGGGCGGGAACACGCACACGACCTCCCCCTCGATGGGTGGAGTACGGATCTACAAGCCGGGGATCTGGATCGTCACGCCGGGGAACACCTCGATCTGCGAAGGCACCGGGACGGGCAGATCGACCGGCGGCGCGGGAATCGTGATCGGCGGCAGGTTCGACAGGTCGGGCAGCTGGAAGGTCGGCGCCGGGGGAGCGGTGGTGGTGGTCTCGATGCCGGCGTCCTTCGGGACACCCGCCTGACCACCGATCGGCGCCGGCCACGGGAAGCTCTCGACGGGCGTGCCTTCGAGGGCGCCGTCCATCGTTCCCTTCCAGATGTCCGACGGCAGTCCGGAACCATAGATCGACCCACCCCAGCTGTTGGTGATCGCCCCGGCATCGGGGGTGCCCATCCACACGGCCGTCGACAGCGACGGCGTGTACCCGACCATCCAGGCGTCCTTGTTCAACCCGGTGTCGCCGAGCTGCGTGGTGCCGGTCTTCGACGCCGACGGCCGGCCACCGGCGAGCGCGTGCCCGCGCGAGTAGGCGGCGATCGGCATCATGGCCTGGGTTGCGTTGTCGGCGACCGCGGCGTCGAAGCGCTGCTCGCCGGGTGACGGCGGACGATCGAGGAGTACGACACCGTCGGCCGTGACGACCTTCTGCACGAAGTACGGCTCGTGGAAGACACCGGACGCGGCGATCGTCGCGTAGGCGGAGGCCATGTCGATGACCCGTGCCTGGTACTGGCCGAGGACGATGCCGCCCTCCGGCGGACCGCCGTTCTCGCTCAGCGTCTGCCCCTCGACCCCGGGGATCGTCAGCGGGATCCCCGCCGCATGCGCGGCGTCGGCGATCTTCTGCGGGCCGTTCGACATGGACATCATGAGCCGGTAGAAGCTCGTGTTCAGCGACCGCTTGAGCGCCTCGGCGATCGTGCAACGTCCGCACGACTCACCCTCGACGTTGCCGATGCGGATATTGCCCACCGTGAGCGGGGAGCTGTCGAAACGCGCGTTGAGGCCGATCCCGTCGTCGAGCGCGGCGAGCAGGCCGAACACCTTGAACGCCGAACCCGTCTGGACGGGGGCCTGTGCGAAGTCGAAACCGGCGCCGTCCTCACCGCCGTAGTAGGCGCGCACGGCACCGGAGCGGGGATCGACCGAGACCACGGCGGTGCGCAGTTCCCCGGGTTCGCCGGACAGCGTGGACCGGGCGGCGTCGATCGCCGCCTGCTGGGCCTTCAGGTCGATGGTGGTAGTGATGCGCAGACCTTCGGTGTTGAGGGCCTGTTCGCTGATCCCCGCCGCGGACAGCTCGCGCAGCACCTGGGTACGGATGTGACCTTCCGGTCCGGTCGCCTCGGTGGCCAGCACGAGGGTGTCCGACGGCACCGTCGAGGGGAACACCTGGTCCGACCGCTCGGCCGGGTCGAGGACCTTCATCTCGACCATGCCGTCGAGCACGTAGTTCCAGCGCTCCTCGATGGCCGGCAGGTTGTACTCGGGGTCGAGCGACGACGGTGTCTGGATCACCCCGGCCAGGACGGCGCCCTCGGAGACCGACAGTTCCTCGACGGGCTTGCCGAAGTACGCCTGGGACGCCGCGCCGATACCGTAGGCGCCGCGACCGAAGTAGATGGTGTTGAGGTACGCCTCGAGGATCTCGTCCTTCGACCACTGCCGCGCCATCTTGGTGGAGATGACGAGTTCGCGCATCTTGCGTTCGAGCGTGCGATCGGAGCCGACGAGCACGTTCTTGACGTACTGCTGCGTGATCGTGGAACCGCCGCCGGCGGTGTCCTTGCCCATGACGTTGTCGCGGGCTGCGCGTGCGAAACCGGTGATCGAGAAGCCCGGGTTGCTGTAGAAGTTGCGGTCCTCCGCCGACAGCACGGCGTTGCGGACGTGCTCGGGGATCTGCGCGATCCCGACCTCGACACGGTTGCCCTCCGGCGGGACCACCCGGGTGATCTCGGTGGCGTCGTCGGATGCGTAGACCCGCGCGAGCTGGTTCGTCTTCATGTCTGCCGGGGTCGGCACCTCCGCCGAGTAGTAGGCGGTGGCGAAGATCCCGAGCGGGACGAGCACGGCGAGAACGAACGCGACGAGTACGGCGTAGCGAACGATGCGTCCCCTGCGCTTCTTCGCTGCGGCCGCGGCGGCGCGCGAGGATGTCGACCTTTTGGGGCTCGTCACTCGTTCCACTTTCTCGGTACCGGAAATCCGGACGGGAGGGTCTCCCGCCCACCGTATGGTACGGAAACGACCACGGGACGCCTCCGGAACACCGGTACGGTGCTCCTTCTCACGTCACGGCGGGGCCATCGTCACGACAGGGTCAGCCCGATCGGCGCCACGCGCGGAACGCGAACCCCCACATCACGACGAATGCGAGCAGCACGAGGGACGGCACGATGCCGGGTTGCGGCGACGTCAGCTCGGCGACCGCGGAGATCACAGCCATCACCGTGAACACCGTGAGCAGGCCGAGCAGCATCTCGAGTCGGTTCCGGCGCGGAACCTTCCTCACGACTTGACGCCACCCGCGGTCAGACCCGAGATGATGCGTCGCTGGAAGAGCAGCACCATCACCACGAGCGGCACCATGACGAGCGTGCCGCCGGCCATGATCGACGCGTACGGGGTGACGTACGGGTCGGTGCCGGTGAACCGTGCCATCGCCACCGTCACCGGGGCCGTGCTCTCGCTCGACAGCTGCGACATCAGCAGGTACTCGTTGACGGTCGCGATGAAGGCGAGGATCGCCGTGGTGAACAGCGCGGGTGCCGCGAGCGGCAGCATGACCAGGCGGAACGCCTGCCCGCGGGTCGCGCCGTCCATGCGGGCGGCCTCCTCGAGTTCCCACGGCAGTTCGGAGAAGAACGAGGTGAGCGTGTAGACGGTCAGCGGCAGCACGAACGAGATGTTCGGGATGATCAACGCCTGGTACTTGCCGATCCAGCCGATGTCGGTGAACAGCTGGAACAGCGGCGTCACGAGCGCGACGACCGGAAACATCGACGCGCCGAGGATGATGCCGGTGACGAAGTACTTACCGCGGAACTCGAACCGCGACAGGGCGTAGGCGGTGAACACGCCGAGCAGCAGCGCGACCGCCGTGGTGGCGCCGGCGATGATGACGCTGTTGAGCAGCGCCCGCGAGAAGTTGACCTTGGCGTCGGGGTCGAGCGCGTCGGCGAAGTTCTGCAGTGTCGGGTTCGACGGCCACAGGGTCGTGCTGAACGTCTCCGACGGGTCGCGCAGGGCCGTGACGATCATCCAGTAGCAGGGGGCCAGGCCCCACACGACGATCAGCGCGACACCCAGATAGGTGCCGACCGTGCTCATCCTGCGCTTGAACGGCACCTTGCGGGTCTGCACCGGCGTGGGCTCCGGCTCCGGCCGGCTCCGAGGAATCTCGGTGGTGACGGTCATACGACCTCCCCCTTACGCTGCTTCTCCTGCGTACTCACCGCGTTGGCGCCGAGGAACCGCACCAGCACGAAGGCGACGGCGAAGATGAGCAGGAAGGTGATCGTCGACAGGGCGGACGCGGAGTTCGAACCCTGACGCATCTGGTCGACGACGAGCACCGAGATCGTGGACGTCGCCGGATTGGACCCCATCATGATCGCGGGCAGGTCGTACATGCGCAGCGCGTCCATGGTGCGGAACAGGATCGCCACCATGAGGGCGGGCTTGACCAGCGGCAGCGTGATCATCTTGAACCGCTGCCAGGCGTTCGCGCCGTCGACCTTCGCGGCCTCGTAGACGTCCTGCGGGATCATCTGCAGGCCGGCGAGGATGAGCAGCGCCATGAACGGTGCCGTCTTCCACACGTCGGCGACGATGATCGCGAAGCGCGCGGGCCACGGATCGGCGGTCCACAGGTAGTCGGTGCCGAGCAGTTTGTTGGCGGCACCGTCGTTGGCGAAGATGAAGAACCACAGCTTGGCGGTGACGGCGGTGGGGATCGCCCACGGCACCAGCACCGAGGCGCGCAGCAGGCCGCGACCCCGGAACGACTTGGCCATCACGATCGCCATCGCGAAACCGATCACCGTCTCGAGCGAGACCGTGACGACGGTGAAGAAGAAGGTGTTGAAGATCGACTGCCAGAACTGGGAGCCGAGGGTGCCCGGAGGGCACGGGATCGAACCGGTGGCGGTGTTGCAGGTCTGGGTGATCCAACGCGTGTAGTTCTCGATCCCCACGAAACCGCCGGTGACGAATCGGCCCGTCTCGGGGTCGAGTCGCTTCGAGTCACCGTGCAGCGACATCCACACCGCTCGTCCGAGCGGGTACAGGATGATCACGGCCAGGACGAGCATCGACGGGGCGACGAACATCCACACCGGGATCTTGCGCCGCTTCTTCACCGCCGTGACGGGAGGTGCGGGCACGCGGTGACGTCCGCCGACACGTCCGCGGGGGCGTGTGGCGGATCCGCGGGATTGTCGACCTGCGGGTCAGCCATGTACTGCTCCTAGAGCATCAGTTGCCGGCGGTCTCGATGCCGGCCTGGGTGTCGTCCAGCGCCTGCTGGACGGTCTTCTCGCCACGGATCGCAGCGTAGGCGTTGTCGGCGATCGCCTTCGACACGGCCGAGTAGTACGGCGACGCCGGACGCGGCTTGGCGGCCTCGAGGGCCTCCTTCAGCGTCGAGAAGTAGGGGTACTGCTCGAGGATCGAGGCGTCGTCGTAGACCTCGGCGAGAACCGGGGCGCCGCCCGCTTCCGCGTAGTACATCTGCGCCTGGCGGGTCTGCATGAACTCGAGGAAGTCGCGCGCGGTGGCGGGAGCATCCGAGAACGCGCTGATGCCGACGTTGTAACCGCCGAGCGTCGAGACGCCGGGGCCGTCGACGCCGGGCAGGACGGCGATGCCGTAGTTGCCGGCGACCGATGAGGTCTCACCGTCGGTGTAGAAGCCGGGCCACGTGCGCAGGAACAGTGCCTCGCCGTTGCCGAAGGCGGTCTGCGACTCGCCCTCGGTGTAGGTCTGCGCGGCGGCCGGGATGATGCCGTCCTCGAAGTTGTCGACGATGAACTGCAGGCCCTCGGCCGTCTTGTCGTCGACGGCCGGGGTCAGGCCGTCCTCGGCGACGAAGGAGCCACCGAAGGCGTTGACGATCTCGGTGACGTTGACCGTCAGGCCCTCGTAGTTCTTGAACTGACCGATGTAGCAGGCGATACCCGCCTCCTCGGCCTTCGGGCACTCGGCCTTCAGGTCGTCCCAGGTCGCGGGGGCCTCGTCGACGAGGTCGGTGCGGTAGTAGAGGAACGCGCCGTTGGTGTTCTTCGGGGCGGCGTACAGGGTGCCGTTGTAGGTGCCCGACTCGACGGTCGCGGGCAGCAGGCCCTCGGTGTCGATCGCCAGGTCGTCCTCGAGGGGGAGCAGCCAGCCGTTCGCGGCGAACTCCGCCGTGTTGGTGACGTCCACGGCGATGAGGTCGTACTCGTCGCTGCGGGCCTGCATCCGCTGGGCGATGTCGTCGTACTGGTCGTTGGCCTCCTTGGCCAGCGGCTTGAACGTCACCTGCTCGTCGGGATGCTCGGCGTTCCAGTCGGCGATGATGCTCTCGAGCGCCGCGTTCAGGGGATCCTGCCCCTCGACGATCGTGATCGGGCCGCGGCCCTCACCGGAAGCAGCGGTACCCTCGCCGCCGGTCGAGGTGTCGTCGCCACCGTTGTCCGACGAGCAGCCCGCGAGAACGAGCGCGGTCGCGGCCGTAGCGGCGATCGCAGCCCTCCGCATCGCCTTCGTATTCAGAACCATCAACAACTCCCCATTTCGAGGTCGAAAAACACACGTCGGTGACCCAGGTGCACCGACACCGGCCACTACTGTGGCACGCAGCACCGGTAAAAGTCGGCATTCCGCCCATCCTGAATCGGTCGAGTGTCGACTCCCCAGACCGATCCCGGAGCGGTGATCAGCCGATCCGCTTCCCGTCGGACGTTCCGAAGACGTGCACGTGCTCGGGGTCGAAGCGCAGGTACAGCCGGTCGCCCTTCTGCGGAGGGTTGCGCCAGTCGCTGCGGGCGACGATCTGCTGGACGATCCCGCCGACGTCGGCCCGGCCGTAGACGTAGGCCTCCGAGCCGAGCTCCTCGACCACGTCGACGTCCATGGCCAGACCCTCGTTCGAGATCTCGAGGTGTTCGGGCCGGATCCCGAGCACGACCTCCTTCTCGGTGACCTGGCCGACCACGTCGCGCGGCACCGGTACGTGGGTGTCGCCGATCATCGCGCCGCGGTCGAAGACCGGGAGGCGGAACAGGTTCATCGCGGGCGAGCCCATGAAACCGGCGACGAAGACGTTCGCGGGCTTGTTGTAGAGCACGCGCGGCGACGCGCACTGCTGCAGGATGCCCTTCTCGAGCACAGCGACGCGGTCGCCCATCGTCATGGCCTCGACCTGGTCGTGGGTGACGTAGACGGTGGTGGTGCCGAGGCGGCGCTGCAGCTGCGCGATCTGCGTGCGGGTCTGCACGCGGAGTTTGGCGTCGAGGTTCGACAGCGGCTCGTCCATGAGGAAGACCTGCGGCTGGCGGACGATGGCGCGCCCCATCGCGACGCGCTGACGCTGACCGCCGGACAGCGCCTTGGGCTTGCGGTCGAGGAACTGCTCGAGGTCGAGCATCTTCGCGACCTCGACGACCCGTTCGCGGATCTCGTTCTTGGGTGTCTTGGCCAGCTTCAGCGCGAAGCCCATGTTCTCCGCGACCGACATGTGCGGGTAGAGGGCGTAGTTCTGGAACACCATCGCGATGTCGCGTTCCTTCGGATCCTGCCCGGTGACGTCCTGGTCGCCGATGAGGATGCGTCCGCTGTGCACCTCCTCGAGACCGGCGAGCATGCGCAGCGAGGTCGACTTGCCGCAGCCCGACGGTCCGACCAGGACGAGGAACTCGCCGTCCTCGATCTCGAGGTCGAGCGCGTCGACCGCGGGCGTACTCGAGCCGGGGAACAGGCACGTGGCCTTGTCGAAGGTCACCGACGCCATCTCGAAGATCCTTTCCGAAGCGGTACACGCTCGTGCGGAAGGGGAATCTACCGTGCGCCGCTCGATCGGCTCTCGACCGGCGTGACGTCGTCGTCGTTCCACACCTGGATTCCGCGGACGCCCGGGACGTCACCGGCGCGGAAGACGGGGTCGCGACCCTGCTTGCGTTGCGCGCTGTAGTGATGGAACAACGCGTAGGCGATACCCGACAGCGGGATCAGGGCGATGAGGTTGACGGTGGCCATGATCCCCATGGCGAGGTCGGCCAGCGCCCACACCAGCGGCAGCGAGCCGATGGCCCCGAGGAAGACGCACAGCACGACCGCCGAGCGCAGGTAGGGCAGAATGCGGCGCGATCCGGTGAGGAACTCCATGTTGGATTCGCTGTAGTAGTAGTTGCCGATCACCGAGGTGAACGCGAGGAAGAAGATCAGCACGGCGAGGAAGTGCACCGTCCAGTCACCGAGTTGCAGCGCAAGCGCGTTCTGCGTCAGAGCGGCGCCCTCGAGACCGCTGCCGAATTCGGGTTCCGACAGCAGGATGATGAAAGCCGTGATCGAGCAGACCAGCAGGGTGTCGAAGTAGACGCCGAGGCTCTGGACCAGGCCCTGCTTGACCGGGTGGGAAACCGCGGCGGCGGCGCCGGCGTTGGGCGCCGAGCCCATGCCGGCCTCGTTCGAGAAGAGACCTCGGCGGATGCCGTTCATGAAGGCAGCGCCGAAACCACCACCGATGACCTCCTCGAGACCGAAGGCGTTCTCGACGATGAGGCGGAACATGGTCGGAACCTCGCCGATGTTGAGGACCACGACGATGATGCCGATGACCAGGTAGACGAACGCCAGGACCGGCACGACGATCTGGGAGACGCCGGAGATGCGGCGGATTCCGCCGAAGATCACCACGCCGACGATGAGGGCGACGGCCAGCCCCACGATCACCTGGAGTGCCATGGTCTTCTCGCCGACGGAACTCGAGACGGCGTCGACGATCGAGTTGGTCTGCACCGCGTTGAACACGAATCCGTAGGTGATCGTGATGATGACCGCGAAGATCATGCCCATCCAGCGTTTCCGCAGCCCGTACTGCATGTAGTAGGCCGGGCCACCGCGGAAGCTGCCGTCCTCGTCGCGCACCTTGTACAGCTGGGCGAGCGTGGACTCGAGGAAGGCGGTCGCCGCACCGACCAGGGCCATCGCCCACATCCAGAACACCGCGCCGGGACCACCGAGGCTGATCGCGATCGCGACACCGGCAACGTTGCCCGTTCCCACGCGGGAGGCCGCCGAGACGGAGAAGGCCCGGAAGGCGGACAGGCCCGGTTCTCCGTTGGGTTGTCTCTCGGGTTTCTCCACGATGGAACGCAGCATGTCGGGCAGGAGCCGGATCTGGATGAACCGGGAGCGGATCGTGTAGTACAGGCCCGAACCGATGAGCAGTGCGATCACCGCATACCAGAACGTGTCGTTGATATCGGTGACGAAATCGACCGCAGTGTCCATCTGCACGATCTTGGTGGGTCGCGGGCGGTTTCGCAGGAATTTCGTGCGTGTTCCCGGTCTCGTGGGCGGAGTCGGTGCCAGGCTCTACGCTCGCTGGGTGAGTTCGGACAAGATGTTGAGTCGTATCGGCGGGTTGCTCCGCCAGGCGGAGTCCACCGACAACCCTCACGAGGCCGACGCCTTCCTCGCCGCGGCGCAGCGACTCGCGACGTCCTCCTCGATCGATCTGGCGGTCGCGCGCAGTCACACGGCGGCGAAGGAACGCCGCGCGACTCCCGTGCAGCGACTGATCACCATCGGCGAGACGGGCAAGAAGGGACTGCGCACCTACGCCCAGTTGTTCATCGCGATCGCCGGGGCCAACGACGTGCAGTGCGACATCACCGCGAACTCCACCGTCATCTACGCCTACGGCTTCGCCGACGACATCGACGTGTGCGAGGCGCTGTACTCCTCTCTGCTCGTGCAGATGGTGCGGGCGTCCGACGCATATCTGCGCGAGGGCACCTACCGGAACGAGACCACGGTGCGCACCGTCGTCGAGGAACGCGGCGGTCGCCGTGTGCGCACACGCGTGCGCAAGCCCGTTGCCGCGGTGACGGCCCGGCTGAACTTCCAGTCGGCGTTCGCCGCCCGGATCGGCGCCCGGCTGGCCGAGGCGAAGCAGGAGATCGAACGCGAGGTGGAAACATCCGCGCCCGGTACGGCGTTGGTGTTGCGTGGGAAGAGTCTGGAACTCCAGGACTTCTACCGCAGTACGTCGCAGGCACGGGGCAGTTGGCGGGGAAGCCGGGCCCCGTCGGCGCGCTCGGCCGATGCCCGGCGCGCGGGCGACCGCGCCGGACGCGCGGCCCGACTGGGAACGGCACCCGAACTGCCGTCGGCTCCGAGGAGGCTGGAACGGTGACCAAGGTGCGCGACACCCGCAGAACCGCTGTGTACGAAGCGGAGTCGATCGTACGGAAGATGCTCGACCGCGCCGACGAGCGCGGTCTGCGGACCGTCGAGGTCGCCGGTTCCCACGTCACGCTCCCGGTGGAGAGACGGTTCGCCTCCATCGCCTCGGTCCAGGACTATATCGACGCCGTGCTTGCCCTCGACTGGGTACGCGCCCGGTGGGAGCGCGCCGCCGTGCCGGTGTGCGTGCGGGCCCGTGCGGGCAACGCGGCCGCACATTACGAACGCGACTGCGCGACCATCGCCCTTCCCGAGCACCGGGCGAACACCGCGTGGGCGTTCCGCGAGATGGTGGTGCTGCACGAACTCGCGCACCATCTCGATCCGCAGGATCCCGACGACGCCACCGAGGGGGCCCACGGGCCGGCCTTCGTCGAACGTTTCCTCGCACTCGTCGGCGAAATCATCGGCCCGGAAGCAGCATTCGCGTTGCAGGCGACAGGGATCGCCGCCCCGGTGCATCCGCGTCGATAGCCTCCGGTTTCCGAAATCCTTACCGGCTCGAGAACCTTTCTTTTGCATGCCCGCGGACGGCCGGGCGAGATCTGTAGCAAGCCTCGTATCCTGCTGCATAACATACTGATTGGTACTTTCCGAGCCCGTCGTTCACTCCGGGATCCGCATGCCGACGAAGCATGCGAATCAAGGTCTCGAGTGACGTACTGTGGTTTGCATCACACAAAGACGCGCGTCGGCTGCGTACCGTACCGAGACCTCCCCGGCCCCTTCCGAGCACGCCACACGACGCGCGGCATACGAAGGAGAACGGTGATGAAACCCGGAGCACGAGTCGCCCTCGGTGTGGGCATCGGATATTTCCTCGGCCGTACCAAGAAGATGCGGGTGGCCATGATGCTCGCCGGTGCCGGAATGACCGGCAAACTGCCCAGCAATCCGCAGGAACTCCTGCAGCGCAGCGCCTCGATGCTCGGCTCGTCTCCCGAGATCAACAAGATCACCGAATCCGTTCGCGGAGAGCTCATGCATGCGGCTCGTGCCGCTGCCGTGACCGCGGCCAGCAACCGGATCGACTCCCTCAACGAACGTCTGCAGTCCCGTGCGAGCGGTGGCGGGCGATCGGAGGAACCCGAGGACGCCGAATACGAGGACGAATACGACGAATCGCGCGACGAGGACGAAGGTCGCGGCAGCAAGCGTCGCGGCAGCCGGAGTCGCGACGAGGAGCCGGATTACGACGAGACGGACGAAGAGGGTTCCGACGAGGAGGATTCGGGCGACGAAGAGGAGCCGGAACCCGAGCGTCCCGCACCGCGGCGCCGTGCAGCTCGGGCCACATCCCGTCCGCGGACTTCCCGCAGCAAGAAGACGGCCGACAGCGAAGACTCGGACGACTCGGAGGAGGCACCTCCGAAGCCGCGCAAGCGCGCAGCGCGTAGCACTGCGTCGTCCTCCTCCTCCGGTCGTGCGCCCGTACGTCGAACGAAGCGGTGAGAGCGATGGCCAGGTTGAGCGATGTATCGGGCGGAGTCGCCGACGCGGTGGGCAAGGCCGGAAAGACCGCGACCGATACCGCCGGTAAGGCGGGCCGCACCGCCTCGGACACGGCGGGGAAGGCCACGGGCGGATTGACCGGCGGTCTGCAGCAGTCGTTGCAGGGCCTCGCAGGAACCGTCGCGCAGAATGCGTTGTCGAGCCTGTCGGACAGGGTCACCGGCACGGCGGGACGATTACAGGATTACTCCGAGGGCAAGGGCGGAAATCTGGCCAGTGCGCTGACCGGCGTCGACAAGCTCGCTCAGGGCGAGTCGCCGCTGAAGGCGGCGGCGAGCTCGGGGTTCGAGAACCTGAAGAACACCGCGAAGGACAAGTTCGAGGACGTCAAGGAGGCCGTCACCGGCGGGGGCAAGGGGGGCGGCGGCGGCAACAAGAAGATCAAGCTCACCAACATCGTCGAGAGCATCGACGTGGGGGTGCCGGTCGATCTGGCCTACGACCTGTGGACGCAATTCGCCGACTGGCCGAAGTTCATGAAGAAGGTCGAACAGGTCGAGCAGGTCCAGGACGAGAAACTCCATTGGACGGGCAAGGTTTTCTGGTCGCGTCGGAACTGGGAGTCCACGATCCTCGAACAGGTGCCGTTCGAACGGATCGTGTGGCGTTCCAAGGGGGGAAAGGGTTACATCGACGGCGCGGTGACCTTCCATGAACTCACATCGGATCTCACCCGGATACTCCTGGTACTCGAGTACCACCCCCGGGGCCTGTTCGAACGCACAGCGAATCTGTGGCGGGCGGTCGGTCGCCGGTCACGCCTGGAACTCAAGCATTTCCGGCGCCACGTCATGACCGAAGCCGTGCTGCATCCCGACGACGTCGTCGGCTGGCACGGCGAGATCCGCGACAGCGAGGTCGTCAAGGACGACGAGACCGCGCGCCGGGAGGAAGAGGAGCGGGAGCAGGAGGACACCGGCGAGAACGGCGAGGAGGGGGAGACCGACACCTCCGGTGACGAGGACGAGATCCGTGACGAAGACGAGGATTTCGAGGAGAGTGAGCCGTCCGAGGACGAATACGAGGACGAGGATCTGCGGGACGAGGACGAAGGCGACGAAGAGTCGGCCGAGGACACAGGCGACGAGGAGTCACCCGAGGACACAGGCGACGAGGAGTCGGCCGAGGATGAGGAGGATCTCGAGGACGAGTATCCCGATGAGGAGGACGAGTCCTCCGACGAAGAACCCGACGACGAAGAGGAAGAGCCCGAACCGCCTCGGAAACGTGCGCCCGCCAAGCGGACCCGGGCGACGAAGAGCACCGGTACGCGCTCGTCCCGCTCGAGAGGATCCCGGTCATGACCATCCAACCTGCAGGGGGCGGCGGTGGAGGCGGCGGGGGCGGTATGGCCCGTCCCAATTCGTCCGGCCTCGCCGACGTCATCGACACCATCCTCGACAAGGGTCTCGTCATCGACGCGTTCGTACGCGTCTCGCTCGTCGGTATCGAACTGCTCACCATCGACGCCCGCGTCGTCGTGGCCAGTGTCGACACCTATCTGCGTTTCGCGGAAGCGGTGAACCGGCTCGAGATCTCCGACAACGAGCCGAAGGGCCTTCCGGATCTCGTCGGCGACATCACCTCCGGCGGTTCCAAGCACAAGACGAAGGGCGCGCTCGAGGCTGCGGGGGAGAAGGTCAGCGAGTTCCTCGGGGACGTCCAGGAGCAGCGGCAGCCCGCTCGACGATCACGCAGGGGTGAGGACTGATGTCCACCGAACAGACCGAACGACCCGAGCAGGGCGACAGCGACGAAACCGCCACGACCACTGCGGTCTACGTCTACGGCATCGTCCCGTCGGATGTGGAACCGGAGGAGCATGCGGAAGGGGTGGGCAATCCGCCGGCCGAGGTGTCGGTGGTCAAGTCCGGTCGCATCGCTGCGCTGGTGAGCGAGATCCCGACCGATCGCGCTCTCGGCACACCGGACGATCTCAAGGCGCACGCCGCGTTGCTCGACGGGACCGTGGCGGTCGCCCCCGTGCTCCCGCTGAGATTCGGTGCCGTCCTCACCGACCGGGACGCGGTGGCCGCGGAGTTGCTCGAGGGGAACGAGGACGAACTCGCCTCGGCCCTCGACCAACTCGACGGTCTCGCACAGTTCGTCGTGAAGGGACGGTACGACGAGAGGGTGATCCTGCAGGAGATCCTCGAGGAGAACTCCGAGGCGGCGCAGTTGCGGGAGCAGATCCGTGGGCAGTCCGAGGACGCGACCCGCGAGGCGCGGATGGCGCTCGGGGAGATCATCAACGCGACGATCGAGGCCAAACGGAACGAGGACACGCGCCGCACGGTCGAGGCTCTGTCCTCTCTCGACCCGATGGTCAACGAGCGGCAACCCACGCACGAGCAGGATGCCGTGCACATCGCCGTCCTCGTCGAACTCGAGCGGCAGGACGAACTCGAACAGGCCCTGCAGGAACTGGGTCGGGAATGGGAGGACCGGGTCGAGATCTCGTTGCTCGGCCCGATGGCGGCCTACGACTTCGTGGCGAAATCCGATCCTGGCGAAGGAGGTTGACGATGGGTCTGCTGACCTCCCTGCTCACGCTGCCCCTCGCTCCCGTCAAGGGAGTGATGTGGCTCGGAGAGATCATCCAGGAGCAGGTCGAACAGCAACTGCACGATCCCGCCAACGTGCGGCGCGAACTCGAGCAGATCGAGGAAGCGGCGGAGGCGGGCGAGCTGACGCCCGAGGAGAAGGACGAGGCGCAGCAGGCCGTGCTGAACCGGATGATCTCCCGGGGTGGATCCGGCCCCGCCGAGGGAAAGGAGTGATCCCGTGGCGCAGGACACCGGCCCGCCCGCGATCTCGGCGGCCGAGGCCGCATCGGCGGCCCTCACACATCTGAAGGAACTGACCTCGAAGGAGGCTCAGGGGGTCACCTCCGTCGAACCCACCGAGGACGGATGGGTCGTCGAGGTGGAGGTCGTGGAGGACAGGCGGATCCCGTCGTCGGCCGACATGCTCGCGCTCTACGAGGTGGAGGTCGACCTGGACGGGAATCTGCTCGCGTACCGGCGGACCCGGCGTTACGGACGCGGCAGCAGCGACATCGGTGCGAGGACCGGGTCATGACGGTGGTCGGTGGGGGAGGCGGAACGTCGTCGCCGCAGCCCTACGGGGGTGGAGGCCGGTCGACCAATCTCGGCGACATCCTCGAGCGTGTCCTCGACAAGGGATTGGTCATCGCCGGCGACATCCAGGTGAATCTGCTCGACATCGAACTGCTCACGATCAAGCTCCGTCTCGTCATCGCATCGCTCGAGACGGCCAAGGCCGTCGGGATCGACTGGTGGGAGAGCGATCCGTGGTTGACGAGCAAGGCTCGCGCACCCGAGGTCGATTCGAGCCGGGCGGAACTCGAGTTGGAGAACCGGCAGCTGCGCGAGCGGTTGGCCGCACTCGAGGCCCGAGCGGAGGAACTGGAGCCGGAACCGGCGGAGATCGTGGACGAGGAGGACCGTGACTGACACGACCGGGATCTGGATGTACGCCGTGACCGACGGGACGCTCGTCGGCCACGAGACCGAGGGCGCCTCCGGTGTCGCCGGCGAGCCGGTCCGCACGGTGCAGGAGGGCGGACTGACCGCCGTCGTCGGAACGGTGCCCCTGGGCGATTTCGGCGAGGCCGCACTGGCTCGCAATCTCGAGGACCTGGACTGGCTGGAAAGAGTGGCCCGCGCCCATGATTCGGTCGTCGCCGGATTGGCACGGCACGCCTCCGTGGTACCCCTTCGACTCGCGACCGTCTGCCTCGACGACGAACGGGTCCGGGCCCTGCTCACCGAGCACCGGGAGCAGTTCGCGTCTGCGCTCGCCCTCGTGACCGGTCGTACCGAATGGGGGGTCAAGGCGTTCGCCGATCGCAAGGCGCTGACCGCGGCCGCCGCCGAAGCGCATGCGGAGGGGGCGGGTTCCGGTGCGGGCACAGCCTATCTGCTGCGCCGGCGTGCGCAATTGGCGGCGCAGGAGAGCGTCGAACGCGACGCCGCCGAACGCGCCGCCGAGATCCACGAGCGACTGCTGCGCGTATCCGCTGCGGGTCGCCGGAGCGCGCCGACCGATCCGGCACTGAGCGGCAGCCACGAGTGGATGCTGCTCAACGGGACGTATCTCGTCGACGACGACAGGACGGACGAATTCCGTTCCGAGGTGGAGGAACTCGGTGGCCTGCATCCGGGGATCAGGCTCGAGACGAGCGGTCCGTGGCCGCCCTATTCGTTCGCGGGAGCAGAACGGATCTCGCCGTGAGGTACGCCGACGGATCGGTGGACGAGGAACGGCGGATCGCCCTGATCGATCTGCTGGATCGGGTGCTGTCCGGGGGCGTGGTCATCACCGGCGACATCACGTTGTCGATCGCGGAGATCGACCTGGTGCGGATCTCGTTGCGCGCGTTGATCTCGTCGATCAGTACCCTGTCGCTGACCGGAGTCGACGTCCCCGTTCCCCGTGGGGCCCGGGAGGTTTCGTGAGCGAGCCGGTGAACTTCCCGTCGCGTATCGACGCCGATCCCGAATCCGTGGAGCGGGGTCTGGTGACGCTGGTGCTCACGCTCGTCGAACTGCTCCGGCAACTGATGGAGCGTCAGGCCCTGCACCGCATGGACGCGGGGGATCTCAGCGACGAGCAGATCGAACGGCTCGGCACGACACTGATGCTGCTCGAGCAGCGCATGGGCGAACTGCGCGACCATTTCGGGCTCACCCCCGAGGATCTCAACATCGATCTCGGTCCGCTGGGGACACTGCTGCCCCGGGAGTGAGCCCGATCGGTCACATTCCGGCGATCTCCACGAGCTCGTAGTCCTTCACACCGCCGGCGAGCACCCGCAGGTGGTCGTCCATGGTGCCGAGGGTGTGCTCGATCGCGGTCAGGCGGCTCAGGTAGTGGCCGATGGAATGCTCGGCCGTGACACCGATACCGCCGTGCATCTGCACGGACTCCTGGCCGATCTTCCGAGCGGACCGGCCGACCTGCAGCTTGGCACGCGAGGCGATGGTCGGGTCGACGATGCCGTCGGCGAGGGCCATGGTCGCGTACAGGCTCATGCTCGACGCCAGCTCGTACAGCACGTACATGTCGGCCGCACGGTGGGTGAGCGCCTGGAACATCGACAGCGGCACACCGAACTGCTTGCGCTGCTTGAGATAGCTCGTCGTCAGCTGCACCGAGGAGTCGAGGGCACCGACCGCCTCGGCGCACAGCGCCGCCTGCGCGTGCACCTGCGCCGCGGTGATCGCAGCGGACGCGTCGGCCGCCTCACCGAGCGGGGTGGCCGCGACGTCGTCGAGCACGAGCTGCGCACCGCGACGCTCGTCGTGGGTGCGGTACGGCGTGCGGACCAGACCATCGGCCGATGCGTCGACGACGAACAGTCCGACGCCGCCCTCCGGGAGCTTCGCGGAGACGATGAAGGTGTCGGCGCAATCACCGTGCAGCACAGGGTTCTTGCGACCGGAGACGGTCCAGGAGTCGCCGTCGCGCGCCGCGGTGGTGGCCACCTCGGTGTGCGGCCAGCGGCTGCCCGGCTCGTCGTGCGCGAACGCGAGGAGCGCGGTGCCCTCGGACAGTCGCGGCAGGAGGTCGGAGCGCTGCGCGTCGGTGCCGACCTCGGCGACGAGCCGGCCGGGCAGGTAGACGCAGTCGAGCACGGGCTCGGGTGCGAGGGCGCGGCCGATCTCGGTCATGACGGCCATGACCTCCACCGGTCCGGCTCCCATGCCGCCGTGCTCCTCCGCGAAGGGCAGGCCGAGCACGCCGAGTTCGCCGAGTTGCTTCCACACGTCGCGGTTCCAGCCCAGGTCACCTTCGGCCACCCGGTTGCGCGACTCGACGTCGTACGCGCCGGAGAGCAGGTCGCGGACGGTCGCGCGGAGCATGTCCTGTTCGGTGTCGAGTTCGAAATTCATGTCCGGGGCCTCACAGTCCGAGAATCGAGGAAGCGATGATCGAACGCTGGACCTCGTTCGATCCGCCGTAGATGGTGACCTTGCGGTTGTTGAGGTAGGTCGGCATCGTCAGCTGCGCCCAGTCGGGCGAGTCGATGTCGGCCTCGCCGGCGGGCAGCGAATCGGGGCCGGCGATGTCGACGAGCAGTTCGGTCGCGGCCTGCTGCAGCTCGGAGCCGCGCATCTTGAGCAGCGACGATGCCGGGTTGGGCTTGCCGTCGGCCGAGCCGGCGACGACGCGCAGCTGGGTGAGCTCGAGAGCGAGCAGCTCGTTCTCGAGTTCGGCCAGGCGTGCCGCGAAGATCGGGTCGTCGAGCAGCGAGCCGCTGCCGTAGCGGGTCTCGGCCGCGAGGGACTTCGCCCGCGCGAGCTTGACCTTGGTGGCGCCGACCCGGGCGATGCCGGTGCGCTCGTTGCCGAGCAGGAACTTCGCCTGAGTCCAGCCGGTGTTCTCCTCACCGACGAGGTTCTCGGCGGGAACGCGCACGTCCTCGAAGAAGACCTCGTTGACCTCGTAGCCACCGTCGATCAGCTTGATCGGACGGCGGGTGACGCCCGGGGTGTCCATCGGGAAGAGCAGCATCGAGATGCCGGCCTGCTTCTTCGCGTTCGGATCGGTGCGGACGAGGCAGAAGATCCAGTCGGCGTGCTGCGCGAGCGTCGTCCACGTCTTCTGTCCGTTGACGATGTAGTCGTCACCGTCGCGGACGGCGCGGGTCTTGAGGGACGCGAGGTCGGAGCCGGCCTCGGGCTCGGAGAAACCCTGGCACCACCAGATGTCGAGGTTGGCGGTGGCGGGGAGGAAGCGTTCCTTCATCTCCTGCGAACCGAACTGCGCGATGACCGGCCCGATCATGGACGCGTTGAACGGCAGCGGGTCGGGCACCGACGCGAGCTGCAGCTCGCTGAGCCAGATGTTGCGCTGCATCGGCGTCCAGTCCTGACCGCCCCATTCGACGGGCCAGTTGGGAACGGCGAGGCCGCGCGAATGCAGGATGCGCTGGACGGCGACGTAGTCGTCCTTGCCCAGCGGGGTGCCGGAGGCGGTCTTCGCACGCACTTCGGCGGGGATCTCGGTGGTGAAGAAGGTGCGCAGTTCGTCGCGGAACGCACGCTCCTCCTCGGTGAGCTTCAGGTTCATGGAGGGGCCTTCCAGGGATGCCGGCGCCGTAGCGCTTCTCGCGATTCCAAACTAACCTTACATTGTTAGCTCGTCCAGGCCGGGCCGGAAGGAGGACGATGGATGGCGCGCCCGCGCACGCCTCTGCTCAGCCGTGAACTCATCCGCGACGTCACGCTGCGACTCGTCGACGAGCACGGCCTCGACGCCGTCTCGATGCGTCGGATCGCCGCCGAACTGGGTGTTCGCGCCCCGTCGCTGTACAGCCACTACGCCACCAAGGAAGAACTGCTCGACGACATCGCCGACGCCATCGGCGAATCGGTCGACGTCAGCGGGTTCGCCGAGGACGACTGGCAGGAAGCGCTCCGACGTTGGGCCCGCACCTACCGGGACGCGCTCGCCGCGCACCCGAACATGGTGCCCTTCCTCGCCGCGAGCCCCGGCACCCGGCCCGTCTCCCTCCAGGCGTCCGACGCCATCCACGGGGGCCTCACCCGCGCCGGCTGGCCGCCCCGCTTCGCGACGATGATCGGCGCCTCGATCAAGTACATCGTCATCGGCTCCGCGATCACCTCGTTCGCGGGCGGATTCGACGATCACATCGACACCTACAACGAGCGGTATCCGCATCTGTCGCAGGCGCATCGGCTTCGCGAGTACGCCGCCGAGATCGACGCCGAGAGCTTCGACCTCGTTCTCGAGTCCTTCCTGCGGGAACTCGGGCGACGATACGAGATGTTGCCTTAACGTGGACTCCATGACGCGCCCCATTCGCATCGGACTCCAACTACAGCCCCAGCAGCAACCCGACTACGGCGTCATCCGCGACACCGTGCTCCGCGCCGAGGACGCAGGCGCCGACATCGTGTTCAACTGGGACCACTTCTACCCGCTCTACGGCGACCCCGACGGCGCCCACTTCGAGTGCTGGACGATGCTCGGCGCCTGGGCGGAGCAGACCGAACGCGTGGAGATCGGTGCACTGGTCACCGGTGGCGGCTACCGCAATCCCGACCTGCTCGCCGACATGGCCCGCACCGTCGACCACATCAGCGGCGGCCGTCTCATCCTCGGCATCGGCTCGGGCTGGTTCGAACGGGACTACGACGAGTACGGTTACGAATTCGGCACCAAGGGCTCCCGCCTCGACCTGCTCGCCGAGTACATGCCCCGCATCGTGAACCGACTCGGCAAGTTGAACCCGCAGCCCACCCGGCACATTCCCATCCTCATCGGTGGCGGAGGCCCGAAGAAGACGCTGCCGATGGTCGCGAAGTACGCCGACATCTGGCACAGCTTCGGCGAGATGGAGACCCACGCCGAGAAGTCCGAGATCCTCGCGCAGCGCTGCGCTGAGGCCGGTCGTCGACCCGAGGACATCGAACGGTCCACCTCGTGGCCCGGCGCCGACGCGGCCCCGTCCTATGTCGAGCTGGGGATCACGCAGTTCACGGTGGGTGTCGGTGGTCCCGACTACGACCTCACCGAACTGCGCGAAGCCATCGCGTGGCGCGACGACAACTCCGCGCCCCCGCTGACGGGGCTGAGCTGAGCACAGCCCGTGCCGCAACGGGCCCTGAGCCGAGCTACAGTGCGTCGGTAGCATCGGTGGTGCATGTCGAACGCACCATGGCTACCGCCCTGCACCGCCGACGACTGGGACGACAGTCGTCGGCGGCGACGTCTCCGCGATACCCGCACCGGTCATCACTGGGTGCGGTTCGGTCGGCTCCGACGAGTCCTCGCGCGCACGGCCGTCGCGGCGCTCCCGCTCGTCGCCCTGTTCACCCAGTACTGGGCGTGGGACGTCGCGCCGGTCCGTGAGCGACTCGCTCTCACGCAGCCGCAGCTACATCCGATCCACGACGCGGCGACGCGGGAGGACCGCGACACGGCGGTCGTCGACCTGGTGGGCCTGGGCAACCTCGACGCGACCGAGACCGCCACGGCACTGCCCGCACTGAGCGAACTCGGGCAGGTGTGGGCGGTCGAGTACGACAACAGCGGTCTCGACACCGCCGTCGTCAGCCGCCTGATCCACGAGCGTGCCGCGTGGTCCGGGATCGAGAACATCGTGCTCACCGGGCACAGCATGGGTGGGATCATCGCCCTCGAGGTCGCCCAGCACCTGTATCAGGACACCGATCTCGAGGTGACCGGCGTGATCCTGGACTGCACGCCGCTCGACCTGCACGCCGTGCGGGCCGACGCGCGCGACGCCGGTGAGGACCTGTTGCGCTGGATCGGCTGGCTGCCCGGCGCACGGGAGAGCCGCAGCATGCGCATGCTCGTCGAGGTCGTCGCCCGCATGGACCGTTTCGTGCTCCCCTCGGACCGGTGGTACCGCCGTATCGACACCGAAGAGTTGCACGACGTCGCGGTCGAGGTGCTCCACGACAAGATCTTCTCGACCGACGCCGCGAGCAACGGACTGATCGAATCGCAGTTCCGGGCGATCGTCGCCTCCGGTGCGATCGACAACCTGCGGGCACTCGCCGACGAACGCGACGACAAGATCCGTCCCGCCATAGCGCTCCTCCGGCCACGGAACGCCATGAACGACAACGTCGTCGACGTCGAGTACAGCCACCGGATCCTGATCGACCAGTCCGGCGGTGTCGACGGCACGCTGCTGGTGTCGAAACTCGACCGCACCGGACATGCCAATCCGATCCAGGCTCCCGCGGAATACAACACCGCCATCACGAACCGGGTGGTGCCCTTCGTCGACGGCAGGCCCGGCGAGGTCGAGGACGACGAGGAGGGGTCGCCGGACGACGAGTTCTTCGATGACGACCGTCCCGGTGTCCGGCCGATCGTGGATCTCGACCGCATCGCCCCGGGCTGACCTCGGCCCGTTCTGTGACCGCCGTCTCACGGCCGCCGAATGCTCATCGGGTGTTCACCTTCTCGTTCCGTCCGACTCGCCTGACGCTCCTACGGTTCCGGCGTCGAAACCGATTTCCGAGGAGAACGTTGTGGCCCGTAGAGTCCTGCCCTTGTTCGTCACGCACGACGGCATATCGTCGCGCTCGAACATCACGTGCAAGTACAAGTGCGGGGATGCCTGTTCGCACGCCGTCCCGAACACCTCCCGCAGTGAATACTTCGGTGACATCGTGCGCGCGGCCGTCTCGCGTCGCGGGGTCCTGCGGGGCGGTGCCATGGCCGTGCTCGCCGTCGGCGCCGGTGGCGTTCTGACGGCCTGTGCGGACGATTCCGCTGCCGCGGCCGGCAGTGACGCGGGGGCTGCAGGCGATCTCGGGCCGGTGCCCGACGGCACGAACTTCACGGCGGTCGCGCCGAACACCGATGACGCGGTGACGGTTCCGGAGGGATACGAGAACGACGTCGTCATCCGGTGGGGCGATCCGGTGCTGCCCGATGCACCGGCCTTCGACATCGGTAACCAGACGGCGACCGCGCAGGAGAAGCAGTTCGGGTTCAACAACGACTTCGCCGGTCTGCTCCCGGTGGACGGCCGACCCGACACCTACCTGCTCGTCGTCAATCACGAATACACCACCGAGCCCTTCATGTTCGCCGACTACGACGCGGACGACCCGACCGAGGAACAGGTACGCATCGGCATCGCCGGGCACGGGCTGTCGGTCGTCCAGGTGAAGGGCGAGCCCGGGACCGGGCGCCTGACACCGGAATTCGGCGAATACAACCGTCGTATCACCGGAACAACCGAGTTCTTCCTCACCGGACCGGCCGCGGGCAGCGACCTGCTGAAGACCACCGCCGACCCGACCGGTACGCGGGTCGCGGGGACGTTCAACAACTGCGCCGGTGGCCTCACGCCGTGGGGCACCGTGCTGTCGGGCGAGGAGAACTTCAACCAGTACTTCGCCAACGCCGAGAGCGTGACGGACCCGGTCGTCGCCGAACGCCTCGCCCGGTACGGACTCGAGGGCGCAGAAACCGAACGGAAGTGGGAACGATTCGACCGGCGCTTCGACATCGCCGCGGAACCCAACGAGGTCAACCGGTTCGGGTGGATCGTCGAGATCGATCCGTGGGATCCGAACTCGGTGCCCGTCAAGCACACCGCACTGGGACGGTTCAAGCACGAGGCGGCCACCGTCCACATTACCGATGACGGCACCGTCGTGTCCTACAGCGGTGACGACGAACGCTTCGACTACATGTACAAGTTCGTCTCGTCGCGGAAGATGCAGCCCGGGAACTCGCGAGCGGCGGTGCGGCACAACATGACCCTGCTCGACGCCGGCACGCTCTACGTCGCCAAGCTCAGGGGGGACCATCCGGACGAGATCGACGGATCCGGAACGCTTCCCGAGGCCGGCGAGTTCCGCGGCAGCGGCGAGTGGATCCCGTTGTTGCGTTCGAACGAGGACGGCAGCGCCGAGTCGCTGGTCGACGGTATGAGCGCCGAGGAGGTCGCGGTGTTCACCCGCCTCGCGGGCGACAGGGTCGGCGCGACGAAGATGGATCGTCCCGAGGACTTCGAACCGAATCCGGTCACCGGCAAGGTCTACGTCGCACTCACCAACAACACCAAGCGCGGCGTCGACGGCGCCGCGCCGGCCGACGAGGCGAATCCACGCGAGAACAACAAGAACGGTCAGGTCCTCGAGATCGACGACGACCACGCGGGTACGTCCTTCACGTGGACGCTGCTGCTCGTGTGCGGGGACCCGAACGAGGCCGATACCTACTTCGGCGGCTTCGACAAGTCGCAGGTCAGTCCGATCTCGTGCCCCGACAACCTGGCCTTCGATTCGTACGGCAACCTGTGGATCTCCACCGACGGCAACGCACTCGGCTCCAACGACGGGTTGTTCAGCGTCGTCCTCGACGGTCCGCGCCGCGGTGAGACGAAGCAGTTCCTCACCGTGCCGATCGGTGCCGAGACGTGCGGTCCGATCGTGCAGGACGGCCGGGTCGTGGTGTGCGTGCAGCATCCCGGGGAGACGGACGACGCGTCGTGGGCATCGCCGGCTTCGCACTGGCCCGACGGAGGCGACTCCCAGCCGCGTCCCGCCGTGGTCGCGGCATGGAAGTCGGACGGCGGACGCATCGGGGTCTGACACCTCGTGCGTGGTTCCGGTCGCGCTCGCTACCGGAACCACGCACGGGTCATCCGAGCCAGTCCAATACCGCTGCGGCGGTCCACGACTGCTGCATGCTGCCGAGCGGGTCGCCGGTGAACGGTTCGTAGTACTCGGCGAAAGTGCCGTCGCTTGCCTGCCGGAGTCCTTCTGCGCGAAGCACGTTCGCCCGTTCGGCCCAGCCACGACGGGCGAACGCCCACGAGAACAACCACGTCATCACGGGCCACACCGGTCCGCGCCAGTACTCGCGGGGACGGAAGTCGCCCGAGACGGGAGACGTCGACGGCGGTACCGCATAGCGAAGATCCGGATGCCCGCAGAACTTCGGCCCTTCGAAGGTGCGCAGCAGCGCCCGCTCGGCCTGCCGGTCGAGGCCACCGCACAGCAGCGGCGCGAACATCGCGAGAGTGTCGGTGGCGACCCACTTCCCGCTGCGCAGGTCGAAGTCCTTCGCCGCGCCCGTGCGCGGGTCGGTCGTGGCGATCACGCCCTTCCGGAACCGTTCGGACCACGAATAGAGCTCGCGCACATCCGCGTTGGGACGGGCATGTTCCTCACCGATGGTCGCGAGCACCTCGCACGACAGTGAGAAGACCGCGCTGACGAAGACGTCCTCGACCGCGAAGCTCATGGCCTTCGCGAGCACGCTGTCCTCGTAGCGCGCCGTCTTCATCTCCTCGAGCAACCACAGATAACGCGCGTATTCACGGTCGGTGGGTCGCTGGGTGGCGTCGGCGACGTGCTCGAGATCCTCGCGATGGAAGGGCGGCACCGGACCGGCGATGACGTTGGCGTACGCCGTATCCCAGCGCGGGGAGTTGTCCATGCCCGACTCCCACCCGTGGTACAGCGCGATGCGGCCGTTGCCGTCGAGATCGCGCGCGTGCGCGAGCCAGCGGTGCCAGCGCACGAGATCCGCCCACCGGCGATCCAGGAACTCCTCGGCGACAGCACGTGTCGAGCGGCCGTGCCGCCGTGAATGCTCGAGGATGCGCTGCACGGCGATGGCGTGCACGGGAGGCTGGGTGATGCCCGAAGTCTGCACCTGCGCCGGTGCGTGCGCGGCCAATTCGGAGACCGCCCAGCGTGCCGGGCCGGGGAAGTAGCCGTCGACACCGTTGGCGAAGACGATGTGCGGGATCATCCCGTTCTTCCACTGCGCCGAGAGCAGGGTGTCGAGTTCGACCACCGCCCGTTCGACACTGAGCGGCGCGAGCCCCACGGCGACGAACGCCGCATCCCAACTCCACATGTGTGGATAAAGCTTGGGAGCGGCACTCGTCATGGTGCCCAGGTCGTTCCCACGCAACAGGTACGCCGCGCGTGCGGCGAGCTGTGTGGAGGTGAATCCTCGGTCCGGCATGGCCCCCATTCTCTGTGCTGCGGACGGATCCGCACGACGAGGGCCGCAGCTGTAACAGCGCCGACACATTTCGTGCCGGCGCTGTGTCGAGCTGTGCTGTATCGAATTGTCAGGGGATGGTCAGTGCGCGGAGGGCAGGAAGGCCGTCGAACCCGACAGGTCGCCCGGACGGTGGGAGGCCGGGGCGAGCAGGCCGCGACGCTCGAGGATCGGGCGCACGCCCTCACCGAAGCGGTAGGCCTCCTCGAGATGCGGGTAGCCCGACAGCACGAAGTGGTCGAGTCCGATCTCGGCGTACTCGGCGATGCGGTCGGCGACCTCCTGGTGGGAACCCACGAGCGCGGTGCCTGCGCCACCACGGACGAGTCCGACGCCCGCCCACAGGTTGGGGGAGACCTCGAGGCTGCGGGCGTCCTTGCTCGCGGCGTAGGCGCTGCCGCCGCCGTGCAGCTCGACCATCCGGCGCTGCCCCTCGGAACCGGAGCGGGACAGGCTCTGCTGGGCCTTCTCGATGGTCGCGGGGTCGAGCGCGGAGAGCAGGCGGTCGGCCTCGGCCCAGGCCTCCTCGGAGGTGTCGCGGCTGATGACGTGCAGGCGGATGCCGTAGTCGAGGGTGCGTCCCTGGATGTCGGCGAGGCCGCGGATCCACGCGATCTTGTCGGCGACGGCGGCCGGCGGCTCACCCCACGTGAGGTAGGTGTCGCAGAACTGCGACGCGACGGTGCCGGCAGCGGGAGAGGACCCGCCGAAGAAGAGCGGCGGCACCGGATCGGGGATGCGCTGGAGCTGGGCGTTCTCGACCTGGATGTACTCGCCCTTGAAGTCGACCGGGCCGTTGCCCGCCCACAGACGCTTGATCACGTCGAGGTACTCGCCGCAGCGCGCGTAGCGCTGGTTCTTGTCGAGGAAGTCGCCGAAGGTGCGCTGTTCGTGGTCCTCTCCGCCGGTGACGACGTTGAGAAGCAGGCGTCCCTGCGACTGCCACTGGAAGGTCGCGGCCATCTGCGCGGCCAGCGTGGGGCTGATGAGCCCGGGGCGCAGCGCGACGAGGAACTTGAGGGTCTCGGTGGTGTCGATCAGCATCGCCGTCGTCAGCCACGCGTCCTCGCACCACGCACCGGTGGGGGTGAGGACCGATTCGAAGCCGCTCGACTCCGCAGCGGCGGCGATCTGGTTCAGGTAGCGCAGCGTCGCCGGACGATCGCCCGACATCGAACTGCCGTGGCCTCCTGCCATGAGGTTTCGCGAGTCGCCGTAGGTGGGCAGGAACCAGTGCATATGCAGAGACAAGACGAAGTCCTCGAGTCGACGACAGGCAAGCGTGACATCCAGGAGAACAGCCGTCGAGGGGGCCCGGCAACATTTGCAATCAGCATGATCGGAACCCGTGCGTCAATGTGTCGGACGTGGTTAGCGTCGCCGGGTTGCACGCTGTCCACCACCGGGAATCGAGTCCATGACCACGCTGTCACAGCCCAGTTCCGCACCCGAGTCCGATCTCGATCGTCGCAGGAGACTACGCACCGTGGTCGCGGCGAGCCTGCTCGGCACCACGGTGGAGTGGTACGACTTCTTCCTCTACGCGACGGCTGCGGGCCTGGTGTTCAACCAGCTGTTCTTCCCCGACCAGAGTTCGTTCGTCGGCACGATGCTGGCCTTCGCGACCTTCGCCGTGGGTTTCGTGGTCCGACCCATCGGCGGTGTCGTCTTCGGCCACATCGGCGACCGGATCGGACGCAAGAAGACCCTCGCGCTGACGATGTTCATCATGGGCGTCGCCACCGCGTTGATGGGCGTCCTGCCCACCCACGCGCAGGTGGGTGTGGTCGCACCGATCCTGCTGCTCCTGCTGCGCATCCTGCAGGGTTTCGCCCTCGGTGGCGAATGGGCCGGGGCCGTCCTGCTCGCCGTCGAGCACAGCCCGGAGAAGAAGCGCGGCCTGTTCGGCAGCATCCCCCAGGTGGGTCTCGCGCTCGGTCTCGCGTTGGGCACCGCGGTATTCGCGGCGCTGCAGGTGATCTTCGACGAGCAGCAGTTCCTGTCGTACGGCTGGCGGATCGCGTTCCTGCTCAGCCTCGTCCTCGTCGCCGTCGGTTTCGTCGTGCGACTGAAAGTTGACGAGACCCCCGCCTTCCGGGAGGTGCAGGAGCTCGCGAAGAAGTCGTCGGCGCCGCTCGTGGACGTCTTCCGGCCCGGCGCGCGCCGCAGCACCGTTCTGGGCCTGCTGTCGCGGTGGGGCGAGGGCGCGGCATTCAACACGTGGGGTGTCTTCGCCATCACCTACGCCACCAGGGACCTGGACTTCGAGAAGGTGCCGGTGCTCCTCGTCGTCACCCTCGCGGCTCTGGTCATGGCCGTACTGCTCCCGGTGTCGGGTCTGCTGGTGGACCGGTTCGGTGCGAAGCAGGTCTACACCGTCGGCATCGCCGCCTACGGCATCGCGGTGTTCCCGACCTTCGCCCTGTTCGGCACGAACGACCTGTTCTGGTTCGCCACCGCGATGATCCTGGTGTTCGGCATCGTCCACGCCCTGTTCTACGGCGCGCAGGGAACGCTGTACGCGAGCCTGTACCCGGCGGAGATCCGCTACACGGGCCTGTCGGTGGTCTACCAGTTCTCCGGCATCTACGCGTCGGGCATCACCCCGATGATCCTCACCGCGCTCATCGCCGTCGCCGGTGGTCCGTGGCTCGCCTGCGGCTATCTCGTCCTTACGGCCGTGATCAGCGTCGTTGCCACCTCGATGATGCGCAGGGAGGACCTCCACCTCTGATCCGAGGCAAACGAGCCGGTACTAGGCTCGTCGTATGAGCAGGCAACGAGGTGGCCGCGCCGCATCGTCGCCGCGCAAGGAGAAGACGGGTGCACCGGGCGGCCCGGTCGAGGGGTTGTACGACATCGACACGGGTACGTGCGAGCTCGTCAAGGACCGCTATCTCGCCGACGGATGGGTCCTCGAGATCAACGGGGTGCCCAGCTCGCACATCGACCTGAGCGACCCGGCCCTGCTCGAGTTCGAGTACATGCGGTGGATCGCGATGCTCGTCGAGAGCAAGTTCGAACACGACTCGAGATTGCGCGTGCTGCACCTCGGTGGGGGTGCGTGCACGATGGCGCGCTACTTCGCCGCGGTCTACCCCGACGCTCGGCAGGTCGTCGTCGAGATCGACGGTCGCCTCGCCGAACTCGTCCGCCACTGGTTCGATCTACCCCGTGCCCCGTTGCTGCGTATCCGGGTGGGGGAGGCCCGTCAGGTCCTCACCTCGCTCTCCGACGCGAGCCGCGACGTGATCGTGCGGGATGTCTTCGCCTACAACCGCACTCCCGTCGCACTCACGACCCTCCAGTTCACACAGCACGCCCGACGCGTGCTCGCGCCCGGCGGTCTCTACGTCGTCAACTGCGGCGACTTCCGCGACCTGACCGTCGCGAAACGCGAGGCCGCGACGATCGGTGAGGTCTTCGAGCACACCGTGATCATCGCCGACCCCGCGATGCTCAAGGGACGCCGCTACGGCAACGTCGTCATCGCCGGCAGCGACCTGCCGCTCGGTGACTCCCCGGCCCTGGCCCGCGACCTGCTCGGCGGGGCCGTCCCCGCGCAGATCCGGCTGGGTGACCAGGTCGAGAAGTTCGCCGCCGGGGCGCGCGTGCTCGACGACAGCGAGGCCACCACACCGCCCGGAACAAAGAGCACGGGCACGTAGTTGCACGGGTCATGACGTCAGCAGCCCCTACTCCGGTACTCCAGGTCTTCCGGCTCGGTATGCCCTGGCAGACGATCGATCCCTTCCTGTTCGTCGCACACCACGTCGACGCGTATCCGGCGGGCAACGACGAGCTCGGACCCGACGCGTCGCTCGACGGCCGCCCGCTCGGCCAGGACTTCGGCAACCCGGCGGGCTGGAGCATGTACCACGGCACCACCGTCCCGGGGTTCCCCGGCCACCCGCACCGCGGCTTCGAGACGGTGACCTTCGTGCGCTCGGGTTTCGTCGACCACTCCGATTCGGTGGGCGCGGCGGCGCGTTTCGGTGAGGGCGACACGCAGTGGCTCACCGCCGGCAACGGGGTCGTCCACAGCGAGATGTTTCCTCTGCTGAACAAGGATTCGGACAATCCGCTCGAGTTGTTCCAGATCTGGCTGAACCTGCCCGCCGAGTCGAAAACCGTCGATCCGCACTTCTCGATGCTGTGGAACGAGGACACCCCCACCGTGACCGTCTCGGACAAGGACGGACGCACCGTCTCCGTCCGCGTCATCGCCGGTGAGCTCGACGACGTGACTCCGCCGCCGCCCCCGCCGAATTCGTGGGCGTCCCGACCCGGCACCGACGTGGCGATCTGGAACATCGACCTTTCGTCCGGTGCGCGCTGGGAACTGCCGGCCGCGCGCGGTGAGCAGACGCAACGGGTCCTGTACGTGTACAACGGTTCCCCCGTGCGGATCGGTGACCGGACGATCGAGTCCGGGCACGGGGTCGTCGTCGACGCGTCGGTACCGGTGCACCTCACCGGCGGCGACGAGGGCACGCAGATCCTGATGCTGCAGGGTCGCCCGATCGGCGAACCCGTCGTCTCGTACGGCCCGTTCGTGCTCAACGACGAGGCGGGTGTCCGCCAGGCGTTCGAGGACTACCGCCGCACCGGATTCGGCGGATGGCCCTGGGACAGCGACGGTCCCGTGCACGAACGTGACGCCGGCCGGTTCGCGCGGTATCCCGACGAGAAGCTCGAGCAACGCTGACGGCGTGCGCAGATCCTGTCGATTTCCGGCGGGATCGTCGACAGGATCTGCACGCCCGGCGATAGCATGCCGGGGTGACCCAGCCCGGATACGATGCCCTCGCGGATCTGTACGTCGAGCTGTTCCCCGATCCGTACCTGACGCCGCTCGAACGCCACACCGTCGCCGCCTTCGCCGAGATGGTGCAGCAGAGCCCGGTGGAGGGTGTCGTGCTGGACGTGGGCTGCGGACCCGGATACGTGGCCGCAGGCCTCGCCGAACGCGGACTCGACGTGATCGGCCTCGATCCCAGCACCCAGATGCTGCGCATCGCGCGGGGCGCCTACCCTGCCCTGCGATTCGTCCGGGACGATGCGCGACTCGGGTCCGACGAACTCCGCGGAGTGGTCCCGAGCGCGATCATCGCGCGGTGCAGCCTCATCCACGTTCCGCCGTCCGAGATCCCCGGGATCCTCGACGGGTGGGCGGAGAGGATCCCGTCCGGGGGCGTGGTGCTCATCGTGGGCCAGACAACCGACATCCCGGGCGAGGTGGTCGAGTTCGATCACGCGGTGGCGCCGGCGTGGCGGTGGCACCCGGATCGTCTCGCCGCGGCGTTGTCCGACGCCGGTTTCGACGAGGTGTGGCGGACGGTCAGCCGTCCCGATGCCGATCATCGCTTCCCCGACGTCCACCTGGCGGCGCGTCGGCGCTGACGGGTCAGGGCGTGAACTGCATCGATTCGTCGATACGACCGAACCTCATGGTGGGCACGTCGAGGAGATAGTTCTGCCGCATCAGCCACGGGCTGCGCGCACCCTGTTTGGGCAGAGCACCTTCCGCGCGGTGGATGTACCCGGCGTCGAGACCGAGCAGCGGGCGGGTACGTCCGTCGCCCGAATATCTCGGCACCGCCGAACGGTAGCCGTTGCGTCGCATGTACCGCAGCAACCGGCACACGTAGAGGGACGCGAGATCGGCACGCAGGGTCCACGACGCGTTGGTGTAGCCGAGACACATCGCGGCATTGGGCAGGCCGTCGAGCATCATGCCACGGTAGATGAACCGGGTGGAGAGGTCGATCCTTTCCCCGTCGACGACGAACTCGATTCCGCCGGCAGGCACCAGTTGCAGACCCGTTGCGGGGATCAGGATCTCGGCCTCGAGTTCGCGGCCGGACTCGAGGCGGACACTCTTCTCGGTGACGGTGTCGATCCGGTCGGTGACGATCTCGGCCTTCTCCGCGCGCAGGGTGCGGAACAGGTCGGAGTCGGGGACCACGCACAGTCGCTGATCCCACGGGTCGTAGCGCGGTGAGAAGTGGGGATCGACCGGGATCCTGCCGCGCAGGCGACGTTCGGTGAGGGTGCACAGCACGCGTTTCGCGGCCGAGGGGAACCGCTGGCAGAACTGGTAGAAGCCGAGATTGACCACGACGTTCTTCGTCCGCACCGCGCGGTGGGCCACCCTGTCCGGCAACAGGCGTCGAATCCGCGTCGCGATCGGGTCTCGCGCGGGCAGCGACATCACGTAGGTGGGGGAGCGCTGCAGCATCGTCACGTGCTCGGCCTTCTCCGCCAGGGCGGGCACGAGCGTGACGGCCGTGGCGCCACTGCCGATCACCACGATCTTCTTCCCCTCGTAGTCGAGGTTCTCGGGCCAGAACTGCGGATGCACGACCGTGCCCGCGAAGTCCTGCAGGCCGGGGATGTCGGGGAGATAACCCGACTCGTAGCTGTAGTAGCCGCTGCAGAGATAGAGGAAGGAACAGGACATCTCGACGGTTCCCTGCCCGGTCGAGGCACGCACCGTCCACCGGGCGTCCTCCGACGACCACGAAGCGTCGATCACCTTGTGGCCGAATCGGATCCGTCGGTCGATGCCGAATTCGGCGGCGGTGTCGCGGATGTACTGCAGGATGTCGGGGCCGTCGGCGATGGACTTCTCGCCCTGCCACGGACGGAACGGGAAGCCGAGCGTGTACATGTCGCTGTCCGACCGGACCCCCGGATAGCGGAACAGATCCCACGTACCACCGATCGCGTCACGACTCTCGAGGATGGCGTACCCGAGATCCGGGCACTGTGTCTGCAACCGGTAACCGGCATCGATGCCGGACAGTCCGGCTCCCACGATCAGTACGTCGACGTGTTCCACGCGCATCCCCTACCTGTCGGCCCACGCCAGCAGGTCGTCGACCTCCCAGGTGTTGATCACCTGTTCGGGTTCGACACCCCGCTCGACGGCACGTTCGCAACCGTACCCGAGCCAGTCGAGCTGCCCGGGTGCGTGCGCATCGGTGTCGATGGAGAACAGGCAGTCCGTCTCGAGCGCGAGGTCGATGAGACGCGACGGCGGGTCGCGGCGTTCGGGCCGGCAGTTGATCTCGACGGCGGTGTCGTGGTCGCGACACGCGGCGAAGACCTTCTCGGCGTCGAACTTCGACTCGGGACGGTTTCCGCGTCCCCCGGCGACGAGCCGGCCGGTGCAGTGCCCGAGGACGTCGACGTGGGGATTCGCCGCCGCACGCAGCATGCGTTTCGTCATCGTCGACCGGTCGGCCCGCAGGTTCGAGTGCACGCTCGCGACGACGACGTCGAGTTCGGCGAGCAGCCCCTCGTCCTGGTCGAGCGACCCGTCGTCGAGGATGTCGACCTCGATACCCGTGAGAATCCTTGCACCACTGCCGTTCTCGTTGATATCCGCGACGACGGCGAGCTGCGAGCGCAACCGCTCCGCGGTGAGCCCGTTCGCGACCTTCAGGCGAGGGGAGTGGTCGGTGAGGGCGAAGTACTCGTGCCCGATCATCGTCGACGCGACGCGGTGCATCTCGTCGATCGGGCTGCCGCCGTCGGACCAGTTCGAGTGGGTGTGCAGGTCGCCGCGCAGGGACTCGAGCAGGTCGCGGCCGCCGCGCCCGATCGGGTCGGCCTCCTCGCGCAACTGCTCGAGATAGGCGGGCACTCCGTCGAACGACTCGCGGACGACCGTCGCGGTCTTCTTCCCGACGCCCGGCAGATCGGTCCACGAGTCGGTCTTCCGCAGCACCTCCCGCTTGTGGTCGCTCACCTCGGCGAGCACCTCCGCCGCGCGTCGATAGGCCTGCACGCGGTAGGTGTCGGCGTGTTCGCGTTCGAGCCAGAAGGCGACTTCGCGGAGTGCGTCGACGGGGTCCACCCCTCCATTGTGGCCGCCGGGCGTCCGTAATCTGGGACGCATGCTCGAATCCGTCCGGTCGTCGTCCCCCCTCGGCGCGGTCTCCGCACTGGTCGTCGGTGCGGTGTCCGCGCTGACACTCGTCTCCGCCCGCGTGGCATCCGAGGCGAAGGACCTCATGTACGAGGTGGACGACGCACCGCCCGCCCCGGTGGTGATCGTGCCGGGCGCGCGGGTGCACGAGGGCCGTCCGATGCGGGTGCTCCGCAGCCGCCTCGACGTCGCGGTCGCGTTGATGGAACGGGGACGGGTGCAAGCCGTGCTCGTCTCGGGCGACGGGGCCGGAACCTCGGGCGACGAGATCGAGGCGATGATCGCGTATCTCGTCGAGCAGGGTGTGAACCGGGAACGGATCGTCGCCGACCCGTACGGTCTCGACACCTACGACACCGCCCGGCGTGCGGTGGCCACCTACGGCGTGCGGCAGGCGCTGATCACGACCCAGGCCTTCCACCTTCCGCGCGCAGTGGCGTTGTGCCGGCGGGCGGGCATCGACATCGCCGGAGTCCGAGCCGCGAACGAAGTGCGGCTGCGCACGCGGCTGAGGAATCTGGCGCGCGAGTACGTGCTGTCGCGACCCAAGGCGTTCCTCGAACTCCGGTTCCCGCGCGACCCGGCGGTGGAGACCCCACCGGACGACCGGCTCGCCGAGATCCTGGCCGGTCTCGAGCACGGTGCGGTGGCCGCCCCACCGTCTGCTTCCTAGGCTCGTGATCATGCGCCCCACAGCTCTCGTCACCGGAGGGGGTCGCGGTCTCGGCGCCGCGATCGCCCACGAACTCGCTCCCACCCACGATCTGCTCCTCGGCGGCCGACGTCGCGAGTCGCTCGATGCGATCCTCGAGGAACTGCCCGACGCCACGCCGTGGCCCGTGGACCTGCTCGATCACGACGCCGTCGCCGCGGCCGCCGCCGACATCGATCGGCTCGACGTGCTCGTCCACAACGCGGGCGTCGCCGAACTGGGCACGATCGCCGACAGCGAGCCCCGGCAGTGGCGCGAGACGTTCGAGGCGAACGTCGTCGCCGTCGTCGCCCTGACGCAGGTGTTGCTACCGGCCCTGCGGGCCGCGAACGGCCACGTGGTGCTCATCAACTCGGGGGCGGGTCTGCGCGTTCGCCCCGGGTGGGGTGCCTATGCCGCGAGCAAGTTCGCACTGCGGGCGTTCGGCGACGCGCTGCGGGAGGAGGAACCCGCGCTGCGGGTCACCTCGATCCACCCGGGCCGGATCGACACGGACATGCAGCGCGCGATCGTCGCGTCGGAGGGCCGCGAGTACGACCCGTCGCAGTTCCTCAGCCCCGGCACGGTGGCACGTGCGGTGCGGCAGGTCGTCGAGGCGCCGGTCGACGCCCACCCCACCGAGGTCGTTCTGCGTCCTCGCTGACGACTCGAAAGAGCTGACGGCTCGGAACGGCTGACGACTCAGAAGGGCTGACGGCTCAGAACGGCAGGGGGATCACGACCGGGGGAGCGCCCGGAATCTGGATCTGGATCTGCGGAGGCGGAGGCGCGGGAGCCCGCGGCGCCGGCGGGGGTGCCGGTGCCGGAGCCGGAGC
>NZ_JBKFBA010000001.1:293973-332432 GCF_053345925.1 Rhodococcus sp. C26F | reverse complement strand
GGGTTCCGGAGCCGGCGGCGGTGGCGGTGGCGGTGGCGGCGGTTCCGGAGCGGGCGGAGGCTGAGGCGGCAATTCCGGGGGAGGAGGCGGTGGTGGTGCCGCGGCTTCCGGCACCGGATCGCGCCGCGGCGCGGGAACGGGTACCTGCAGCGCCTCGGTCTCCGGGCGGGTTTCCTCCGTGGTCTCCGGTGCGGCCGGAGCCGTGGTCTTCGGCAGGGCCTCACCGACCGGCACGGGGACCATCGCGCCGGTCGTGATGTCGACGACCTCCAATTCCCGCACGGCAGTCGCGGCGGGCTGGACGACGAACATCCGCTCGGCGTTCAGTCCGGGCCATTTCGGGCCTTCGAGTTCGTCGTTGCCGGTGAGCACCGGCGCGGACAGCGGATTGCCGCGCACGCACCGCACGCGCGGAACACCGAGTTCGTCGACGAGGACGATCGTGCCGCGTTCGAGCAGCGACTGCACGGGCCGCGCGGCACCGTCGCGGTATTCGTGCATGGTCACCCGGGTGTCGGCGCGCAACAGGACCGCCGTGAGGGTGTCGGTGTAGCCGCGGATGTCGGGCACGCCGAGGACACCACGCCACGCTTCGGCCTTGGCGGGATCCTCCTCCAGATGAAGGATGAGCGCTTCGCGGTCGCACAGGGGCCGGTCGAGACTGCCCCCGTAGAGGGCGGGCCGATCACCGGAGACGGCCGGGGCTCCGGCGGTCGCGGTGACCGGATCGCCGCCGTCGTCGACGACTTCGGGGGGAGGTGGCGGCACCGCGACCGGCACCTGCGGCGGCACGAGACGCGGCGTCCACGGGTCGTCCTGCGCGGTCGCGACATGCAGTTGCACGGGCGTCGTCGTCTCGACCGAACCGCCCGACGAGCAGGCACCCGCCACCAGTACCGTCAGGGCGAGTGCCAGACCGAATCCACGAACCGTGTCGCTGGCCACGCCGCCATGCTAGGTCGATGATCGCCGGTGAAAGTGCTGTTCGGCGGTTCTCGTCGGTATCCGGATCCCGGAGAGGAAACGCAGGAGAAGGTCGTTCACCTCGTCGCGACGTTCCATCTGCACGAAATGCCCCGCGCCCTCGAGCAGGTGGACACCGCGCAGATCGGGGACGAAGGCACGCATCCGTTCGAGCGTCGACGACCCCGACATCGCGACGACGGGATCCCGGTCGCCGGCCACGAACAGCGTCGGTACCTGCACCTTCGCGCCCTCGTAGGGACGCGACGCCTCCCAGTTGGCGTCGTAGGCGCGGTACCAGGACAGACCGCCACCGAATCCGGTGCGGGCGAACTCGGCCGCGTAATGCGCGAGTTCGTCGTGGTCGAGCCAGTCCCACGGCAGGTCGGGAGCGGTGAGTAGCACGTCGAGATATCCGTGTCCCTCGGACGGATGCGACCACACGTCGAGATAGCGGTATCCGCCCGACAGCGCGAAGAACAGCCGCTGCAGGAATTCGCGCGGGCGGGGATCGAGTTCCGCCTCCGCGACCCCCGGTTCCTGGAAGTAGTGGAGGTGGAGGAAGTGCTTGTCGGCGAGACCGCGGAAGATCTCGCTGGGTCGTGCCGGCATCCGGTCGGGCGAGTAGGGCACGGCGAGCAGGACGAGACCGGCGACGCGATCCGGATGTCGCAGCGCCGTCGTCCACGCGACGGGCGCGCCGAAGTCGTGACCGAGGACGACCGCACTGTCGATCCCGAGGACGTCGAGCAGTCGGACGAGGCGATCGGCGACCGCGACGTTCGTGTACTCCTCGACCTCCCGGGGCCGGTCGGTCCGGCCGTAGCCGGGCATGTCGGGGGCGACGGCACGGTATCCGGCGTCGACGAGCGGCGCGAACTGGTGCCGGTAGCTGTACCCCAGGCCGGGGAATCCGTGGCACATGACGACCGCGGGCCCGTCGCCCCGATCGTCGATGTTCCACGTGAAACCATCGACCTCGACGATGTGGCTGCCCATCAGGAGGCGGGAACGGTCTGTATGTCCTCCTGGCTCCAGAACGCCCTCATGCTCGTGATCCTCGCGTCGTCGTCGAAGGTCATCACGTCGACGACCTCCATGATCAGATCCTGTTCACCCAGGTGCGTGACCAGGCGGAACACGAAAGCGGCGTTGTTCTCCGCGATCTTGAGGGTGATCACCTCACCGGTCTGCGCGAGCGGTTCGACCATTCCGTAGAACTCGCGGATCTCGGCCTCAGTGGAGCGGACGGGCGTGCCGACCGGATCCTCGACCGTCGCGCCCGGCGCGTACAGGGCGAGGACGTCATCGACGGTGCCCGAGGTTACGAACTTCACGTAGTTCTCGACGGTGGCGCGGATCGCGTCCCGACTCGGTGCCATGAGGTCTCCTTCGTTCGAATCCGGAACACGTTTCAATTCGACGGTAGTGGGCCGGATCCGCGGATGCACTCACGATTCCCACTCGGAAGACCCCGCGTCGGAGGACGATGACATCGCCATCACCCGGAACGATCGGAGACCCGATGATCGACGCTGTCGCCTTCACCCTCGACGGACACGCCGGCGCCCTCGCAGCGCGCACGTGGGTCGGCGAGGCCCCGCGCTACGTGGCGTTGTTGTGCCACGGTTACGGCGAGCACTGCGGACGCTACGAATACGTGGCCGCGCGCCTCGTCGCCGACGGCGCCGCCGTCTACGCGGTGGACCACATCGGTCACGGTCTCAGCGACGGCGAACGCGTCCTGATCGACGACTTCGAGAAGGTGGTCGACGACTTCCGCCTACTCGATCTCACGGCGCGACGCGAGCATCCCGACCTGCCGGTCGTGCTCGTCGGACACTCGATGGGTGGCATGATCGCCGCCCGGTACGCGCAGCGATACGGCTCGGAAATGGCCGCGGTCGTCCTGTCCGGCCCGGTCCTCGGCAGGTGGGCGGCCGTCGACGCCCTGCTCACGGCCGAGGAGATCCCCGATACCCCCATCGATCCGTCCACCCTCTCCCGTGATCCCGAGGTGGGTCGCGCCTACGTGGCCGACCCGCTCGTCTGGCACGGCCCGTTCAAGCGCACCACCGTGCAGGCGCTGAAGACCTGCATCGACACGATCACCGCCGCCGGTGCCGTCGACGACGTGCCCGTGCTGTGGTTGCACGGCGAGGACGATCGACTGGTTCCCCTCGACGGCACCGCCACCGGATGGTCGTCGCTGGCAGGTCGCGGGGCGTCGTCGAAGACCTATCCCGAGGCGCGGCACGAGATCTTCAACGAGACGAATCGGGACGAGGTCCTGGGCGATGTCGTCGACTTCGTCGGCGCGCACATCCACCCTCTCGAGACTCTCGAGGATTGAAGCCGACCGCGTCTGGCTACCCCAAGCCATGGGGCCGTCCCCTTCGTGTCCCGTACGGAAGGAGATGACCGTGGTCGAAGACAACGCATCCGACAGGGCTCGCCCTGGTGCATCCGACAGGGCTCGCCCTGGTCCGGCCGACAAGGCACGCCTCGGGTTGAAGCAGACCGTGGTCGGTAAGGCGAAGGAGGTCGCCGGCGCTCTGACCGGCAACGACTCCCTCACCACCGAAGGCCGTCTCGAGCAGGAGCAGGCCCGGCAGACCAGGAAGGCCGACACCCTCTCGCACATGGCCGAGGCCGAGAGCGACGAGGCGGTCGAGCAGCTCGACGCCGTCCGCGAGGCCGGACAGCAGGAACGCGAGGCCGTGCAGCAGCGGACCGACGCCGTCGAGTCGCAGGCCGAGCGGGAGGCACGGGTCCGCAAACAGGCCGCCGACCTCGAACATCAGGAGAACATCGTCCGAGGGCGATCCGACGCCGCCCGTGAGGCCACAGCCGCCGAACAACAGGCACGTCGCGAGGAGAACGAGCAGGTCACGGATGCCGCCGCAGAGGTCGCGGCCGCCGACGAGGACCACCGACGAGCCTCCCACGACGCCGAACGTGCACGCCTTCAGGCCGAAGAGGAACGCCGCAAGGCCGAAGCCCTCGAACGCGCCCTGAGCGACGATCCGGAACGCTGACGAACACCACCGACATTCCCTACCGGAGCTGTACCCCCATCGAAGTTGGAGATGCGCCCATGAACCTCACCACTCTGCCCAAGAGCGTTCTGCGACTGCAGTACAAGATCGCCCGCTTCCCACTGGGGTTGATCGAGCAACAGTTGCGGTTCCTGCCCACCGACGCCCCGCCGCGCCTGATGTACGAGCGGGGGCTGGGCATGCTCGACGGCATCGTCGGCAGCGTGCTCGACGACCAGGAGATCGCCACGCGCGGGGCGCTCGCCACCGAACGTGCCGACGCGGTGAAGCGCGCGGAGAAGCTCGACGCCCAGGCCGCGGCCGAGAAGCGCGCGGCGGACGCCGAACTCCGCCGGACGCGTGAGCGGGCCGAGGCCGAGCAGGAAGCCGCACGGCGCGACCGCGAGAAGGAGGTCCAGCAGGCCCGCGAGCGCGCACAGGAACGCGCGAAGCAGGCGGAGAAGGAAGCCGAGCAGAAGAAGGCCGCCGAGACCGCGAAGGCCGATCAGGAGGCCGCAGCGAAGCGCCGTGCCGCCGAGACGGCGAAGAAGAAGGACGAGGAGCGCATCCGCAAGGCCGAGGAGGAGGCCGCCGAGCCCGCCAAGGTCTCCCTCAAGGATGCCGTCGCCAAGCAGCTCGAGGCGAAGGAGGCGGAGGAGCGCGCGCACGATGCGGGCGAGGTCGCCGAGTTCGAGAAGATCGAACACAAGCACCCCTGATCCCGGTTGTAGTCGACGAGACCCCGGTGCANCCTGTGCACCGGGGTCTCGTCCGTCGTAAGCGGTTGCTACTTCACGACATTGACCATCTTGCCGGGAACCACGATCACCTTGCGCGGTGCGGCACCGCCGAGCAGGTCGGCGATCTTCTCGTCCGCGAGCGCAGCGGCCTCGATCGCGTCGGGCGTGGCGTCGGCCGGGACGGTGATGCGGCTGCGCACCTTGCCGTTGACCTGGATCGGGTACTCGACGCTGTCCTCGACGAGCCACTTCTCGTCGGCGACCGGGAACGGTCCGTGCGCAAGCGATTCGGTGTGTCCGAGACGCGACCACATCTCCTCGGCGAGGTGCGGCGCGACCGGGCCGAGCATGAGCACCAGCGGTTCGACGGCGCTGCGCGGCGCACCCGACGGGTACTGCTTCGTCAGGTGGTTCGTGTACTCGATGAGCTTGGCGATCGCCGTGTTGTCGCGCAGGTGGGTGAAGTCGTCGGACACGCCCGCGACCGTCTTGTTGAGCGCCCGCAGCGTGTCGTCGCCGGGGGTGTCGTCGGTGACGCGCAGCGCGCCACCCTCCTCCTCGACGACGAGACGCCACACGCGCTGCAGGAAGCGGTGCGCGCCGACGACGTCCTTGGTCGCCCACGGACGCGACTGGTCGAGCGGGCCCATCGACATCTCGTAGACGCGCAGGGTGTCGGCGCCGTACTCGTCGAAGATCTGGTCGGGGCTGACGGAGTTCTTGAGCGACTTGCCCATCTTCCCGTACTCGCGAGCGACCTCCTGCTCACCGTCCGGGCCGGTCCAGTAGAACGTGCCGTCGCGCTCGACGACCTCCTCGGCCGGCACGTACACACCGCGCGAGTCGGTGTAGGCGTAGGCCTGGATGTAACCCTGGTTGAACAGGCGACGGTACGGCTCCGAGGAGGTGACGTACCCGAGGTCGAAGAGCACCTTGTGCCAGAACCGCGCGTACAGCAGGTGCAGCACCGCGTGCTCGACACCGCCGACGTAGAGATCGACGCCACCCGGGTCGTTCGGGCCGTGCAGTTCCGGCCGCGGGCCGGTCCAGTACGCCTCGTTCTCCTTGTCACAGAAGGCTTCCGAGTTGGTGGGGTCGATGTAGCGCAGCTGGTACCACGAGCTGCCGGCCCACTGCGGCATCACGTTGGTGTCGCGCGTGTAGCGCTCGAGGCCGTCGCCGAGATCGAGTTCGACGTTCATCCAATCCACCGCCTTCGCGAGCGGCGGGGACGGTTCGGAATCGGCGTCGTCCGGATCGAAGGAGACCGGCGCGTAATCCTCGACCTCCGGAAGTTCCACGGGCAGAGCGGATTCGGGCAGCGCATGGGCGCGTCCCCGCTCGTCGTAGACGATCGGGAAGGGCTCGCCCCAGTACCGCTGCCGTGCGAACAGCCAGTCGCGCAGCTTGTACTGGATGGTGCCGCGTCCGGCGCCGTCCTCCTCGAGCTTCGCGACGATCGTCTTCTTCGCCTCGGCGACGTCGAGACCGTCGAGCAGGCCGGAGTTCACCAGCACACCGTCGCCGGTGTACGCCTCGGCGGTGACGTCGCCGCCGGAGATGACCTCGCGGATGGGCAGACCGAAGGCGGTCGCGAACTCCCAGTCGCGCTGGTCGTGGCCGGGAACGGCCATGATCGCGCCGGTACCGTAGCCGGTGAGGACGTAGTCGGCGATGAAGATCGGCAGTCGCTCGCCGTTGACCGGGTTCACGGCGTAGGCGCCGAGGAAGACACCGGTCTTCTCCTTCGACTCCTGCCGCTCGAGATCGGACTTCGCGGCGATCGACGCGCGGTAGGCCGCGACCGCGGCAGCCGGATCGGCGGCGCCACCGGTCCAGCGCTGGTCGACGCCCTCGGGCCAGGACGCGGCGACGATCCGGTCGACGAGTTCGTGCTCGGGAGCGAGGGTCACGTAGCTGGCACCGAACAGGGTGTCGGGCCGGGTGGTGAACACCTCGATCGCCGAATCGTGGTCGGCGACGGCGAACTTCACCTGGGCGCCGTGCGAGCGCCCGATCCAGTTGCGCTGCATGGACTTGACCTTGTCGGTCCAGTCCAGGTGCTCGAGATCGTCGATCAGGCGGTCGGAGTAGGCGGTAATCCGCATCATCCACTGGCGCAGGTTCTTCCGGAAGACCGGGAAGTTGCCGCGCTCGGAGCGGCCGTCGGCCGTGACCTCCTCGTTGGCGAGCACCGTGCCCAGACCCGGGCACCAGTTGACGAGCGAATCCGACCGGTAGACCAGGCGGTACGAGTCGATGACGTCGGCGCGCTCACCCTCCGACAGCGACGCCCAGTCGCGTCCGTCCTCCAGACGACGCGTGCCGTCGGCGAATTCGGCCTCGAGTTCGGAGATGCGACGCGCCCGGCCGGCCTCGCGGTCGTACCAGGCGTTGTAGATCGTCAGGAAGATCCACTGCGTCCAGCGGTAGAAGTCGACGTCGGTCGTCGCGACCGAGCGACGCTCGTCGTGCCCGAGACCCAGCCGGGAGAGCTGCCGCTTCATGTTCCCGATGTTGGCCTCGGTGGTCGTGCGCGGGTGCGTGCCCGTCTGCACGGCGTACTGCTCGGCCGGCAGACCGAAGGCGTCGTAACCGAGGGTGTGCAGCACGTTGCGGCCCTGCATGCGGTTGAAGCGCGCGTACACGTCGGTGGCGATGTATCCGAGCGGGTGCCCCACGTGCAGACCCGAGCCCGAGGGGTACGGGAACATGTCCTGCACGAACAGCTTGTCGGAGGGCACCTCGCCCGCGAGATCGCCCACCGGATTGGGGGCGTGGAAGGTGCCGCGCTCGCGCCAGAGCTCCTGCCAGCGCTGCTCGATCCGCCCCGCGAGCTCGGCGGTGTACCGATGCTGCGGAGTGCTGCCGGGTTCGTGCTGGGAGGTCTGTTCGGGACGGGTCACGGTGATCACTATCTACTCGGCCGGGCGTGTGAGTGCTCCCACCAGGGTAGAACGTGCCCGCACCCGCGCAGACCGGTGGCACCACCGGCCGCGTATCCTGGTCGGGTGCTCATCGTCGCTGTCCTGCTCTTCGTGCTCGCTCTCGTCGTCGGCGCGGTGGGTGTCGCGGCACTGACCGGCAAGCTCCCGCGCAACCGCTGGGCCGGTGTGCGCACCCCCGACGCACTGCGTGACGACGAGGCGTTCGCCCTGGCCAACAAGGTTGCCGCACCCAGCATGCTCGGGTCCGCGGTGCTCCTCGCCCTCGGTGGTGTCGCGTCGCTGACGCTGCCCACCGTCGCCGGGATCATCGCGGTCGTCGTCACCGTGGTGGCCGCCCTGATCACCGCCGGAGCCGGCGGATCCGTCGCAGCGCGGGTCGCTGCGGCGACGAAGCCGGAGGAGACGGCCGGCTGCGGTACCTCGTGCGGCGCGTGCAGCCTGCGCGGGGCGTGCGAGCCGACCGCCTGACGGTCCTCCCACCGGCAGTCCTCACGCCCAGCGGCGCTCCCGTGCGTAGCGCGGTGTCCACCAGAACCGGTTGAGCACCCGCACCGGTACCGGGAGACTCTTCAGCACTGTGGCCACACTGTCCTTCGGTGCTCCCTCGAAGAGATAGGGCAGCATTTCGGAGACCTCGCGTTTGTCCAGTTGCCCGAACGCCCGCATCGAGATGTCGTGCCATTCCTCCTTGGTGATGGACTGTTCGATCAGCGGGAAGGCGTCGCGTTCCTCGTGCGCGAGGTGAGCGCCCAGCGACGTGACGAGACCGTCGAGCAGACCGCCGAGCCGCTCGGTCGCCGTCTCCCGGTCGTCGAGCACAGCCTCGATCTCCGCCAACGCCGGGTCGATCACGGAATGTTCGGCCTCCATCGCATCGAGCACCTCCATCGCCCCCGCATCGTGTGCGAGGCGTGGCCGCATGAACGGCCAGACGTAGACGTCCTCGATGGAGTGATGCGTGTGCAGTTCGGTGCTGAATCCGTGCCAGCCGAGGAGCAGCGCATCGTGCGTGCCGGAATCGGCGGTCCGCCACTTCTGCGCGAAGTCGGCGAGACGTTCGGTGTCCCGGCGTAGAGCGGAGTGGATCAGATGCACGACCTCCAGATCCTCGGCGGACAACGGCGTGGCGTGAGTGGTGGTCATGGCGGGTACCTCGACTTCCGTATGAATGTCCCCGTGTCCATGGAGCCTCGTCGCCGCGTGAGGTGTTCTCAATCCCACATTCGAGGGGGATACTTCGGGATATGCGCTCTGCGCAGCGGTTGAGGGCAGGCATCCACGACGCAGCATCCGCGGCTGCGGACGGGGCGCAGTTCCGCGAGTTCGTGATGGATGTGCTCGGCGCTTACATTCCGTACGACGGTGGTTGTGTCGCGCCCGTGGACCCGGCCGTCGGGGTTCCCACCGGCTTCACCACCCGCGGCCTCGACGATCCAGCCGAGGTACTCCGGTTGTCGATCGAGTTCGAGTACGGTCCGGACCTCGATCCGGACAGCCTCTACGCGCTCATGCAGCACCGGTCCGGAGTGCGGCGGATCGAAGAACCCTCCGGCCGCGGACCGGGATACGGCAACAGGCGTTATCTCGAACTCGTGTCGCATCTGGGCATGGGACACGAAGTGCAGCTGGTCTTCCGGGACGGAGACCGTCGGTGCTGGGGTGTCGGTGATCTGCTCCGCGCGTCGGGCCGAGGTTTCTCCGACGCCGAACTCACGATGCTCGACGACGTTCTCGACGATATCGCGAACGGATTCCGCACCACGTTGATCCGGCACGCATCCGCACGAACACGGAACACGGTCGTCGAGGGCACCGCCTGCGAATGCTCGGGTCCGGCCGTGGTGGTCATCGGGGCGGACGACGAATTCGATTCCGTCACTGCCGCAGCGATGATCTTCTTCGAACGCCTCGGCTGGGAGAGTCCCGCTCGGGGGCGCCCCGGACCGGCGCATGTGATCGCCCGTCAGGTCCGTAGAACACGACCCGTACCCGCGGATGTGCGTGTCCGCACCCTCGACGGCGAATGGCTCGTACTGCGCGCCGCGATCTTCGACGAGACCGGCCGCGTCGTCATGACCTTCGAGCGGGCACGCCTGCCCGAGATCGTCACGCTGGTCACCGCCGCCTACGGTCTGACGCCACGCGAATCGGAAGTACTCGTCGAAGTGCTCGCCGGACGGTCTCGCAACGAGATCGCGAGTCGGTTGTTCATCAGCCCGTACACCGTGCAGGACCACCTGAAGAACATCTTCACCAAGACCGGTGTGAACAGCCGGCGCAGCCTCGTCTCGCGACTCGCGTGTACCGAGTACATACCCCGGTTCGGTGGCGACCTGCGACCCGACGGATGGTTCGACGAGAGCGGAACGAGGACGGCGCCGGTGGAGGCCCGCACCCTAGGCTGACCCCCATGACGACGCGTCAGGTCGACCCCGTGGGTGCGCTGCTCGGACTGGTCGTTCCGTTGCTGTGTGCCGTGGCCGTACTCGTGCTCACCCGCTCGTGGATCCCACGATTGCCCGAGGAGATCGCCACGCACTGGTCGGGCACGACACCCGATTCGTTCGGATCACCCATGACCTCGGCGTGGACCGCCGCCCTGCTGATCGTGCTCGTCGGGGGAGGGTGCTGCGCGATCGCCGCGCTCGCGCAGGCGCAACTGCTCATGCGCCGCTACATGCTCGCGATCGGTCTCGGGGTCACCGGCACGATCACCGCGCTGTTCCTGGCCGGTCTCGCGGGGCAGCTCGACACGACCGACGCCACGCAGGCCGCGTTGGAGGGCTGGCCGGCGGTGCTCGGCATGTGGGTGGGTATCGCGGTGGGCTGGTTCGGGGGACGGCTCCTGCGCGACGGTCGGGAGCGGAAGGCGGCGACCGCCGCTCCGGATCCGGCGCTGCCGCGCGGTCGTGCCGAACTGCCGATCGTCGAGCAGGTGGGCACCGGTGTGGGCACGACGGCGGGACTGTCGCTGCTCGTCCTGATCCCCGCGCTCATCGTGTGCGGTGCGACGCAGAGCTGGTGGCCGCTGGGTTTGATCGCGCCCGTCGCTCTGCTCGTGCTGGGTCTGCTCCGCTACACCGTGGTGGTCGACGCGGACGGGATCCGGGTGTCGAATCTGGCCACCGACGCGCTCGGATACGACCTCGACGAGATCGTCGGCGCGAAGGTCACCGAGACCCGCCCGTTCCAGGACTGGGGCGGCTGGGGCCTGCGGGCCAAGGGCGGCAAGCGGTACGGCCTGGTCACGCGCACCGGGCCCGCCGTCGTGGTGACCACGGCCTCGGGACACGAATTCACCGTGACCGCAACGAGGGCCGAGGAGATGGCCGGCGCGCTCAACACTCTCGCCGACGCCCGCTGACCGGTCCCGGTCGCCCGAGGGGGCTCAGTTGCGCTCGACCTCGATGGGGTGCGTCGCGAGCAACGCCATCGGCAGCGGCTGCCGGCGCAGCACCCTCGCCCACACGTCGAGGTGCGCGGGGGCGAGCACATCGGTGGGCAGTGCCGAGACCACCATCCAGTCGTCGTTGCGTAGTTCGCCGTCGAGCTGACCTGCGCTCCACCCCGCGTATCCCGCGAAGATCCGCACACCCTCGACGTAGTGGGCGATGTGCCCGGGATCGGCATCGAGGTCGATCATCACCACTCGGCCGTCGACGTGGCGGATGCCGGGGACGTCGGTGATGTCGGCCCCCACCCGCAGCGTGCCGAGGCACAGCGCCGAACTGCGGTGGACGGGACCGCCTACGAACAGGGTCTTCGGTTCGGCGGCGAGCCACGACCATTGCGGCAGCATGGCGTCGACGGAGGTGTCGCTGATGCGGTTCAGGACGACACCGAAGCTGCCGGCATCGGTGTGCTCGATGATGTAGACGACGGTGCGGCGGAAGGTCGGCTCGGTGAGATCGGTGGCGGAGACGAGCAGGCTGCCGGCCCGCACCCTGGGTGTCGAGGGTGCGGTGCGGTCCTCGGGTTCGTCCTGATGCTGCGCCACGTCAGCCATTCTGTCACCGCCGTCACCGGCGCGTGGGGTGGAACCCGACGGTCTGTGCCAACAAGGCGAGATGATGTTCGAACAGGACCTCGCGGTCCGGAAAAGTGTCGGGGCCGTACTGCCCGAAGACCTCGAAGCTCACGGACCCGAACAGCGACGGCCATGCCCAGAGACCGCGTGCCAGTACGGAATCCGGGGCGGTGAGGGAGAACTCGTCCCGGATCCGGCCCAGTGGTTCCCCCAGGCTCTCCGGGGGTGGGGCAGCGGCCGTGTCGTCCAATACACCCGCGGCGTGGGCCTCGTCCACGATCCGGGCCAGTCGCAGGACCACGCGGATACCGGGGGCAGTGGTGCGCTCGGCGGGGGCGGCGTAACCGGGGACCGGGCTGCCGTACAGCAGCCCGTAGCGGGCCGGTTCGGCCAGCGCCCACGAGCGCACGGCCCGACCGAGGGTGAGGAACCGTTCGCGGTGGTCGGAGGGGTCGATCGCGTCGACGGCACGGTCGACACTGTCGCCGAGTTCGTCGTAGGCGTCGACGACGAGCAGGGTGAGCAGCTCGTCGCGGCTCGAGACGTAGCGGTAGACGGCGGAAGAGACGACGCCCAGGTCTCGGGCGACGGCGCGCAGCGACAGCGCCGCCGCTCCGTGGGTGCCGAGATGCTCGCGGCCGATCCGGAGGATGTCGGCCATCGTCTGTGCGCGTGCGCGCGCCCGTGGTGTCGTCACCGGGCCATTCTGCGTCGAACAGAGAGCACCGTCAACAAACGAGAGCAGTGCTCTTGACAATCCCAGCTGCACAGAGGATCGTCGAAGTCATCAGAGAGCAGTGCTCACACTTTCCGAAGCGAGGAATCATGTCGCATCTCCAGGTGGTCGCAGGAGCCGGACCCGTCGGCTGGACCGTCGCCGAACAACTTGCCGCACAAGGACATCGCGTGCGCGTTCTCACCCGATCGGGCAGCGGACCGGAAGGCGCGGGCATCGAACGCCTGCGCGTCGACGTCACCGACCCCGAGGCCGTGGCCGCCGCCCTCGTCGACGAGGACGGACTTGTTGCCGACGCCGTGCACATGTGCGTCCACGGGTCGGCCTACCGCGCCGATGTCTGGGCACGCGAACTCCCAGTCGCCGAGCGGGTCGTCCTCGACGCCGCCGCGAACCTGTCGGAGAAGACGGTCGTCGTCTTCCCCGAGAGCCTCTACTCGTACAGCGAGCCCGACCGGGTCATGACCGAGGACTCACCCCGCGAGGCCGACACCGGCAAGCGCGGTGTCCGGCGGCAACTCCTCGCCGCCCGCGCCGCCCATCGCGCCCCGACGGTGAGCGTCGTGGCATCGGACTTCTTCGGTCCGCGGGCACTGAACGCGATGGCCGGAGAACGCATGGTGCCCACCGTGCTCGCCGGGAAGAAGGTGCGGGTGCTCGGCTCGGCCGACCTTCCGCACTCGTTCACCTACGTTCCCGACCTGGCTGCGGCGATGATCGCGGCAGCAGGGGAGCCGGCGGTGTGGAACACCGTGATCCACGCACCCACCGGACCGGCCGTGACACAGCGGGAGATCGCCACAGCCTTCACCCGGGCGGCCGGCCTGCCCGCGCCCGCGGTGGGGACGATCCCGTCCTGGCTGGTGCGGGCCGGCGGCGTCGTGAACCGGGACATGAAGGAACTCGCGGAGATGCTCTACCAGTTCGACGCTCCGTTCGTCATGGATTCGACCCGCACCGAACAGGTACTCGGCCTGTCACCCACCCCGCTCGACGAGGCGGCCGCCCGCACGGTCGAATGGTGGCGGAGCCGATAGTGTCGTGCTTGTGCGAGACTCCGGGCAGCAGTCCAGGCAGCGGGCGTGGCGATCGACCGCGACCGCCCTGCGGAACTCGCCGGGTCTCGTACGACTGACCGGGGTGCGGTTCGCGAGCCAGTTCGGCGACGGACTGTTCCAGGCCGCACTCGGCGGGGCGATCCTGTTCAACCCCGAGCGTCACACCGACCCCGTGACGATCGCGGCAGGCTTCGCCGTGCTGCTGTTGCCGTACTCGGTGATCGGTCCGTTCGCCGGCGCCCTGCTCGACCGGTGGGACCGGCGTCTCGTCCTCGTCTGGGCCAATCTGCTCCGTGGAGTGTTCATCGCGGCGGCCGCGGCCGTGTTGCTCCTCGGAGGACCGCAGACCCCGCTCATGCTGCTCGCGCTCGCCGCCGTCGGCGTGAGCAGATTCGTCCTGGCAGGCGTCTCGGCCTCGCTCCCACACGTGGTGGCCCAGTCGTGGCTCGTCCCGGTCAATTCCGTTCTGGCGACGGTCGGTTCGGGTGTCTCGGCGGTCGGGGCCGCCACGGCGGTCGCGACCATCGGATTCGTGGGCGCGGGCGACACAGGCTCCGGTACGGCCGTCCTTCTCGGAGTGAGCGGCTCGCTCGTCGGCGCGGTCGCCGCAGCGGGATTCACCGCGAATGCGCTCGGCCCCGAGGGAATACGTCCCCGCGCCGTGATCCGCACCGTCCTGTCGGGTCTGCGGACCGGTGCGGGAGCCGTCCTCGAAGCGCCGGGCGTGACGATCGCGATGCTCGGAATCGGCGCGCACCGCATCGTGTTCGGCATCGACACACTCATCATGGTGCTCGTCCTGCGCGCCGACGAGAAAGACTCCGACCTGCTCGGGGGATTCTCCGGATTCGGTGTCGCGGTCGCCTGCACCGCCGCCGGCATGCTCCTCGCAGCGGTGCTCGCACCGATCCTGATCCCGCGACTGGGCCGGCCGCGCACCGTCACCGTCGGGTTGATCGCCGCCGCGATCGTGCAGTTCGCGTTCGTCACCACCGTGTCGGCCGGGCCGCTGCTCGTCGCGGCCTTCCTGCTCGGCCTCGCCGGTCAGACCATCAAACTCACCGGCGACGCCGCCATGCAGATCGACATCGACGACGCGCGCCGAGGACGGGTCTTCGCGCTGCAGGACACCGTCTTCAACATCGCCTTCCTCGGCGCGATCGTCGTGGCGGCCTTCCTCATCGACCCGGACGGGCGCACGCCCGAACTGGCCGTCGCAGGTGGGGTCGTCTACCTGATCGGGCTCGTCGCCGTGCTCGTCGTGCGCCGCACGCGGCAGTAGAGATCACGCGCTCAGCGCGGCCGGGTGGATTCCCACCTCCGTGGCCTTGACGACGAACCACACGGAGTCGCCCGGATGGACATCGAGATCGGCGAGTGCCGCCGTCGTGATCTCCGCGGCGATACCCGTATCCGACCGCACGAGCACCGTCGATCCCTGCGCCTCGAGTTCCGCGATCCTCACTCGCAGCGCGTTGCGCGGGCTCCCGTGCGGGGCGTCGGTGTAGACGGCGACCGCCGACGGCGCGAAGACGGCGACTGCGGCCGTGCCCGGGACGCAGTCGTCGTGGACCCGACCGTGGACGAGGCCCTCCGCGGATTCCAGCGCCTCACCTCGCACGGTTCCGGTGACGAGATTGGTCCCCGCGATGCGCGCGGCGAAGGCGCTGCGCGGTCGCGTCAGCACCCGGCGTACCGGGCCGTCCTCGACGATCCGACCGGCCTCGATCACGATGACCCGATCGGCGAGGGCGAGCACGTCGAGCGGGTCGTGGGTGACGAGCAGGGCCGTGCGCACGCTGTCGCGCAGGACGCGTCGCAGCAACGACCGCAGCACCGGAGTCGCGGTGACGTCGAGCGCGGCCATCGGCTCGTCGAGCAGCAACAGGTGCGGTTCGGCTGCGAGGGCACGCGCGAGCGCGACCCGCTGTGCCTGTCCACCCGAGAGTTCGTGCGGACGACGATCGGTGAGATCTGCGGCGTCGACCTCCCTCAGCCACCTCTCGGCGCGGGCACGGGCCTCCCGCCGGCCCGCACCCGCGCTGCGTGGTGCGAACTCGACGTTGCCCGCGACCGTCAGGTGCGGGAAGAGCAGGGCCTGCTGGGCGAGCAACACCACCGACCGGTCGTGCGGTGCGACGGCGATGCCGGTCGCGGTGTCGGTGAGGACGCGACCGTCGAGTTCCACGCGACCCGCATCGGGACGCAGCAGACCGGAGACCACACCCAGCAGCGTCGACTTGCCGGCCCCGTTGGGGCCGAGCACCGCGACGATCTCACCCTGCGCGACCTCGAGGTCGACGTCGACGTCGCGTGCGGCGACCCGGGCCCGCACCGTCAGGCTCACAGCGGCCGGTCCTTCCGCCGCGAGTACACGGCCACGACGATCACGGCGGCCACCAGGATCAACACGAGCGACAGCGCGACGGCGGCATCGGGATCGGTTTCCCGCTGCAGATAGATCTCGAGCGGCAGCGTGCGCGTCACACCCTGGAGGCTGCCGGCGAAGGTGAGGGTCGCGCCGAATTCGCCCAGGGCGCGGGCGAATGCGAGTACCGAACCGGAGACCAGGCCGGGCAGCACGAGGGGCAGGGTGATGCGCCGGAAGACCGTCGTGGGACGCGCACCGAGTGTCGCCGCGACGTCCTCGTAGCGTGAACCCGCACTGCGCAGCGCACCTTCGAGACTCGTGACGAGGAAGGGCAGTGCGACGAAGGTCTGCGCGAGCACGACCGCGGTGGTGGTGAAGGCGATGTGGATCCCGAGCGCATCGAGGTGCTCACCGATCAGTCCGCGACGACCGAAGGTGTAGAGCAGGGCGATACCGCCCACGACCGGGGGCAGCACGAGCGGCAGCAGGACGAACCCGCGGATCACCGATATCCACCGGAAGCTACTGCGCGCCAGCATCACTGCGAGAGGCACGCCGAGCAGGATGCACAGGATCGTGGCGGCCACGGAGGTGCGCAGGCTCAGGACGAGCGCGTCGAGGGACGCCGGGGATGTCACGAGCGAGGGGAAGGTCGTCCAGTCGACCGTGAGCAGCATCGACACCAGGGGCACGACGACGAACAGCAACCCGAGTGCCGCGGGGACGAACAACCACCGGGGCAGTCCCGTCGCGGTCACGGTGCACCGAATCCTGCGTCGGCCAGGACGGCACGACCGCCCGTACCGGTGACGAAGCGCACGAAGGCGTCGGCGCGATCGGGATCGCGAGAATCCGACAGTGGTGCAACGGGATAGATGTTGACGATCTCCGCGGCTTCCGGGACGGGGACGACGGCGACCTTCTCACCGGCCCCCATCGCGTCCGTGACGTAGACCAGACCGGCGTCGGCCTGACCGGAGGTGACCTTGCCGAGCACGTCGGTCACCGACGACTCCTCGGACACCGGCGCAAGCTCGACACCGGCGGTCTCCTCGAGCCGCTCGGTGGCCGCCCCGCACGGCACCCGGGGTGCGCACACGACCACCGAGAGACCGTCGCCGGTGAGATCGTCGAACGAGGTGACGTTCTTCGGGTTCCCCGGTTCGGTGACGATCGTGAGCGTGTTGGTCGCGAACGGGATCGGCTCACCGGCAACGAGTCCGGCCGCGACGGCGGCGTCCATCGTCCGGGTGTCGGCGGAGGCGAAGACGTCGGCGGGTGCCCCCTGCTCGAGTTGGGTCTCGAGATCGGACGAGCCGGCGAACGAGAATTCCACCGTCACTTCGGGGTTCGCCTCCTCGAATCGTTCGGCGATCTCGGTGAACGGTGCCCGGAGCGAGGCCGCCGCATAGACGGTGAGGACATCCGGGTCACTGCCACCGGTGCCGCACGACGTCAGTACCGCAGCGGTGAGACCGGCAGCGAACGCGGCGAGCGCCCGGCGCCTCATTCGGTCGCTCCGGGTGTCTCGACGATGACGGTGGTCGCCTTGACGACGGCCACCCCGACGCTGCCCGGCTCGAGACCGAGTTCGTTCACGGCCTCGGTGCTCATGAGCGAGACGATGCGGTGCGGACCGCACTGCATCTCAACCTGCGACATGACGGTGTCGGAGACGACGCGCGTAACCAGCCCGACGAAGCGATTGCGAGCGGAGCTGCCCACCCCGAGCGGATCGGGACCGGCATCGGCCTGAGCGCGGGCGAACTCCGCCAGCTCGCGACCGTCGACGGTCTTGCGTCCGGCGGAATCCTTGCAGGCGCGCAGCAGCCCCTGGTCGATCCAGCGACGGACCGTGTCGTCGCTGACCCCCAGCAACGACGCGGCGTCGCGGATCCGGAGGGAGGTCACGCGTGTCTCCGCAGATGCGTCATGAACGACACGTTATATCCGCATCTGCGGACCGACAAGCAGATCAGTAGACGTCGCGGACGTACCGCTTGTCGGCGGCCATCTGCTCGACGTACGCCGCGGCGGCGTCGCGGTCGAGCCGTCCGTGTGCCTGCACCACCTCGCGCAGGGCCGCGTCGACGTCCTTCGCCATACGTCCGGCGTCGCCGCACACGTAGAAGTGGGCACCGTTCTGCAGCCACTTCCACACCTGCGCACCATGCTCGCGCATCCGGTCCTGCACGTAGATCTTCTGCCGCTGGTCGCGGGAGAAGGCCAGTCCCAGCTCGGTGAGGAAACCGTCGGCGCGCATCGACTCGATCTCGTCGCGGTATAGATAGTCGGTCTCGGATCGCTGGTCGCCGAAGAACAACCAGTTGCGGCCCGTGTGTCCGGCCTCGCGACGGTCGTGCAGGAAACCGCGGAACGGTGCGATGCCCGTACCGGGACCGACCATGATCATGTCGGTCTCGGGTGCCGGTGGCCGGAAGTGCTCGTTGCGCTGCACGAAGATCGGGATGTCCACGCCCTTGCTGTGATCGGCGAGGAACGACGAGCACACACCCGCCCGGGAGCGACCCTCGAATTCGTAGCGCACCACCGACACCGTCAGTTGTACCTCGCGCGGGTTCGTCTTCGGGCTCGACGAGATCGAGTACAGGCGCGGACGCAAACGGCCGAGCAGGTCCTTCCACTCGTCCCAGGGCGTCTTGAACGGGTACTCGGCGATGACGTCCATCGCCTGCCGCCCGTACAGCCACTGCTGCAGCTCGATCTTGTTGCCCGGTCGCAGAAGTTTCGCGAGTTCGGCACTGCCGCTCTGCTTCTGCACGAACCGGAGCAGTTCCGGTGTCACCCGGGTGATGTCGAGGTGACGGGTCGCGGCCTCGCGCAGCGGCACGGTGGGACGGTCGCCGAGTTCGACGGCGGTCTCCGGGTCGAGGGCGGTGACCTGCAGCCATTCGTCGACGGCCTCCGGGCCGTTCGTCGGCATCACCCCGAGTGCGTCGCCGGCCTCGTATTCGAATGCGGGATCGAAGATCTCGAATCCGAACTGACGCACGTCCTTCGCCGAACCCGCACCGCTCAGTGCAATGTTGCGGGTGATCCGGGTGACGAGCGGCGAGTTGCGGGTGTAGGCGGGGGCCGCGGGAGCGGGAGCGGCCGATGCGACCGGGGTCGTCGAGCCTCCCAGCAGCGGTACGAGGGCGTCGAGCCAGTTCTGCGCGCGCTCGTCCTCTCCGGGTTCGCAGTCGACGCGCTCGGTCAGGCGGGTCGCGCCGAGAGTGCTCAGACGGTCGTCGACACGGCGCCCGAAGCCGCAGAAATCGTCGTAGCTCGAGTCGCCGAAAGCCAGTACTGCGTAACGTGTTCCGTTCAGTCCGGGCGCGGTGTCCGCCGCGAGCGACCGCCAGAACGACCCGCCGTTGTCGGGTGGGTCGCCGTCGCCGAAGGTGCTCGTGACGACCACGAGGTCGTCGATGTCGGCCAGCGCGGCGACGTCGAGTTCGTTCAGCCCCGTCAGCCGCACGGCCCGACCGGCGTCGCGGAGCCGTTGTGCGCAACTCGCCGCGAAGGATTCGGCGTTGCCCGTCTGCGACGCCCAGGCCACCACGACGACCGGCCCGTCCGGCACCGCCTCGGTGGGCGTCGCGTCGGGAACCGGGGCCGAGTGCGCGTACATCCCGGCGAGCAGTCCGTCGACCCATGCCCGCTTGTCGGCCGGGAACGGCGCGGTCGGCGGAAGGGTCGGCGCGGCAGTGATCTCCGCCGTCCTGAGTCCGGCGAGAAGACCTGCGAGATAACCGCGTTCGGTGTCGTCGAAGGTGGGTGCGGGAATCGTCTCGAGTCCCAGCGCAGACTCGAGACGGTCGAGCACCGAACCGCTCTCGAGCACCGGTTCGACCTCACCCGCGACCTTCTCCACCGACACGGCGCAGACCTTGAATTCGGGCTGCAGGGATGCCGGGTCGACGGCGTCGTTCGTCACGGCGTTGATGGCGAGATCGTCGCCGAAGAGGTCGTTCCAGTGGAAGGGCGCGAAGCAGTTCCCGGGCAGCACCCGGTCGGTGACGACGGCCGGCAGCACGGCCCGACCGCGCCGCGATGCGATCTCGACCCGGTCGCCGTCGGCGATCGACAGTCGCTGTGCATCATCGGGATTGATCTCGACGAACGGTCCGGGATTCAGTTTGGTGAGTTTCTCGACCTTCCCGGTCTTGGTGAGGGTGTGCCACTGGTGCTGGACGCGTCCGGTGTTCAGGACGAGGGGGTGGTCGTCGTCCGGCATTTCCGCGGCGGGCATGTGCGGGCGAGGGAAGAAACGGGCGCGGCCGTCGGGGGTCGCGAACGCCAGTCGCGGACGGGAACCGTCTTCGCGCACCACCGGGGTCCGGCTCGTCCCGTCGTTGAGATAGCGGACGGGGTGCCGTGTCGCGGCCGACTCCGGCGGGCACGGCCACTGCACGGGCCCTTCCCGCAGTCGGTCGTAGGTCATGCCGCGCAGGTCGTAGCCGGTCTGCGGATTCACGAATCCGGTGATCTCCTCGAAGATTTCCTCGGCACTCGAATAGTCGAAGGCGTCGCCGAAACCCATCTCCTGCGCGACCCGCGCAATGATCTCCCAGTCGGGCAGCGACTCACCGACGGGTTCGACGGCCTGCTGTAGAAGATTGACGGTGCGGTCGGATCCGACGGTGATGTACTCGGATTCGGCCCACAGAGCCGCGGGTAGGAGAACGTCTGCGTACGAAGCGGTTTCGGTCTCGCGATAGACGTCCTGCACGATCACCAGCTCGGCCTTCTCGAGTGCCTCGAGAACGGTGCTCCGATTCGCGATCGACGCCACGGGATTGGTGCAGATGATCCAGCACGCCTTGATCTCTCCGGCGGCCATGCGCTCGAACATGTCGACGGTGCCGGCGCCGACCTCGGTGCGCAGCGTGCCGCGCGGCAGCGACCAGCGATCCTCGACGAACGCGCGATCGTCGTCGGAGAGGACACTGCGCTGACCGGGCAGACCCGGTCCCATGTATCCCATCTCGCGGCCGCCCATGGCGTTGGGCTGGCCGGTGAGGGAGAACGGCCCGCTGCCGGTGCGGGAGATCGCCCCGGTCGCGAGGTGCAGATTGCAGATCGCGTTGGTGTTCCACGTGCCGTGGCTGCTCTGGTTCAGACCCATCGTCCAGCAACTCATCCACTCCCCGGCCTCGCCGATCCACTGCGCCGCGGTGCGGATGTCGGCCTCGGCCAGGCCGGTGACTTCGGCGACGACGTGCGGTGGGTAGTCGGCGAGGAAGGACTCCATCGCGTCCCAGCCGTCGGTGTGCTCCTCGACGAAGTCGCGGTCGACGTGTCCGTTCTCGACGATCAGGTGCAGCAGACCGTTGAGAAGCGCCAGGTCGGTGCCCGGCGCGATCTGCAGGAACAGGTCGGCCTTGTCGGCGGTCGCGCTGCGCCGCGGATCGACGACGATCAGTCGCGCCCCCGCCTTGACCCGATCCATCATGCGCAGGAACAGGATGGGATGGCAGTCGGCCATGTTGGAACCCGACACGAAGAAGACGTCGGTGTGGTCGAAGTCCTCGTACGAGCCGGGCGGGCCGTCGGATCCGAGCGACTGCTTGTACCCGGTCGCGGCGCCGGCCATGCACAGTCTCGAGTTCGATTCCATGTGCGAGGTGCGCAGGTATCCCTTCGCGAGCTTCGTCGCGAGATACTGGGCCTCGAGCGACATCTGTCCCGAGACGTAGAGGGCCACCGCGTCGGAGCCGTGGGCCGAGACGATGTCGTTCAGGCGCCGCGCGGTCTCGGCGATCGCATCGTCGAAGGGGAGCGGGGCGACCTCGGCCGCCCGCTCGAAACGCATCCACGCCGTATCGAGCCGGCCCCCGGCCGCGAGCATCTCCGCGCTCGTCGCGCCCTTCGTGCACAACCGACCCCTGTTGGTCGGGTGATCCTTGTCTCCGTATGCCCTCACCACGCGTCGGTCACCCGTCTCCGGGTCGACGGCGACGTCGAGGAGCATCCCGCATCCCACACCGCAGTAGGAGCAGGTGGATTTCACCGTGGTGATCTCGTCCTGCATCCCGCAACTCCTAGACACCGTCTCGACTACGCCGGTGTCCATGTTGGAGAAGCGGTGTTGCGGTGGCGTCACCCGCGGTGAGCACGCGGTGACATCTGACTCACGCCGCCGTCACGGCGATGTGAGATCAGACGTTCGGAGTCAGGCCTTCTGCTGTTCCGCCCACCACTCGAGCAGCGCGGCCTCGGCCTCGTCGCGCTCGAGCGGACCGCGGTCGAGCCGCAGTTCCTTGAGGAAGTTCCACGCCTTGCCGACCGTCGGACCTGCGGTGATACCCAGCAGTTCCATGATCGCGTTGCCGTCGAGGTCGGGCCGGACCTTGGCGAGATCCTCCTCGGCTGCGATCCGCTCGATCCGTTCCTCGAGACCGTCGTAGGTGGCCTGCAGCGCGGCAGCACGACGCTTGTTGCGGGTCGTGCAATCGGCGCGCACCAGCTTGTGGAGCTTCGGCAGCAGCGGCCCGGCGTCGTGCACGTAACGGCGCACGGCCGAATCCGTCCACTGTCCCTTGCCGTAGCCGTGGAAGCGCAGGTGCAGGAAGACCAGACGGCTGACGTCCTCGATCATCTGCTTCGAGTACTTGAGCGCGCGCATGCGCTTGCGCACGAGCTTCGCTCCGACCACCTCGTGGTGATGGAAGCTGACGCCGCCCTGCGGCTCGTTGCGTTTGGTGTCGGGCTTGCCGATGTCGTGCAGCAGCGCCGCCCACCGCAGGACGAGATCGGGATCGCCGTCCTCGAGGTCGATGGCCTGCTTCAGGACGGTCAGCGAGTGCCAGTACACGTCCTTGTGCTGGTGGTGCTCGTCGATCTCGAGCTTCATCGCGGGGATCTCGGGGATCACCCGCTGCGCGAGACCGGTCTCGACCATCGTGTCGATGCCCTCGATCGGATAGTCGCCGAGGATCAGCTTGTCGAGCTCGGCCTGCACCCGCTCGGCGCTGATCCGCAGGATCTCGTCGGCCATCGAGACGATCGCGGTGTGCACGCGCTCGGTGAGGGCGAAGCCGAGCTGGGAGACGAACCGCGCCGCGCGCAGCATGCGCAGCGGATCGTCGTGGAAGGAGTCCTCGGGCTTCGCCGGGGTGTCGAGCACGCCGGCGAGCAGGGAGTCCATGCCGCCGAGCGGGTCGACGAACTCACCCGCACCGTCCGGTCCGATCCGCACGGCCATCGCGTTGACGGTGAAGTCGCGGCGCACGAGATCGTCCTCGAGACTCGTGCCGTACTTCACGATGGGGTGACGCGTGACACGGTCGTAGGCGTCGCTGCGGAAGGTGGTGATCTCGAGTTGCTCGAGTCCCTTCACCGCACTGATCGTCCCGAAGTCGATGCCGGTGTCCCACTGGTGGTCGACGAATCCGCGCAGCAGCTCCTGCACGACCTCCGGACGCGCGTCGGTGGTGAAGTCGAGGTCGGTGCCGAGGCGACCGAGCACCGCGTCGCGCACGCTGCCCCCGACGAGATACAGCTCGTGTCCGGCTTCGGCGAATCGCGCCCCCAGCGGGGCGAGGATGTCGGACAGATCGCGCAGAGTGGCCTCGGCTCCGGCGAGCAGCCGGGTACGACGGTCGGTGTCTGCGGTGGGGGAGTTCACGTCTTTGCACCTTACCGAGCAGCGCGTTCGTGTGGTTGAGCCGGGACCGACGTCGGTCCATCTACTATCTATGAGGTGTCGCCCGCCGAACGTGCCAACCGTAACCGCCGCAGCTCGCGGCGGCGTGGCGCGGGCGCAAAGAAGACCGCACACGGTGCTTCGCCCGGATCGTCCGCTTCGCCCGGACCTCGCATGCGGACCGTCCGCGAGACCTCCGCAGGAGGTCTGGTGGTCGACGGACTCGGTGGTCCGCCCGAGAAACTCTGCGCAGCCCTGATCGGCCGCACCGACCGGCGGGGACGCCTGCTGTGGTCGTTGCCGAAGGGCCACATCGAGCAGGGTGAGACCGCCGAGGAAACCGCGATGCGCGAGGTCCGCGAGGAGACGGGAGTGCGCAGCTCGGTGCTCGCCGAGCTGGGCAGCATCGACTACTGGTTCGTCACCGAGGGTCGCCGGGTCCACAAGACCGTGCACCACTACCTGCTGCGTTATCTCGGCGGAGAACTCTCCGACGCGGACGTCGAGGTCACCGAGGTGGCGTGGGTGCCGCTGCGCGAACTGCGGACCCGCCTGGCGTACGCCGACGAACGCAAGCTCGCCGACATCGCCGATCAGCTCATCTCCGAGATGGACCACACACGACTCCCCGATGCCGACGAACCGGGGGCCCCACGCGGATGACGGTGGTGGTGTCCCGGGCGGGCGCCGCGGTGCTCGCCGTGCTCGTACTCGTCCTCACAACGGCAGGCGTGACGCCTCTTCTGCCGACGACTCTTCTCCCGACGGCCACGGCGAACCCGGCCGCAGCCCAGACCGACCCCGACGAGCCGCGCTTCCTCGAGTTGAGCATCGACGAGGTGACGCCGCAGACGGTGACTCTCACAAGCGAGTCCGTCGTCACGGTCCGCGGCACGGTGGCGAACATCGGCGACCGGGACGTCGAGGACGTCTGGGTGCGGCTGCAGCGCGCACCGGTGGTCTCCGACTCCGCAGCGCTGCGCACCTCGCTGTCCCTCGACCAGGCCGGATTCGACACGGTCGGTGAGTTCGAGGAGGTCGCCGACCGGCTGGGGCAGGGCGAACGTGCCGACTTCGAACTCGAACTGCCGCTGCGCTCCGATCTCGTGCCGTCGCTCGACATCGACACTCCCGGCGTCTACCCGCTGCTGGTGAACGTCAACGGTGTCCCCGAGTACGGCGGCGCGGCCCGCCTCGACGACGCACGCTTCCTGCTGCCCGTGCTCGCGCTTCCCGCGAGCGACGAGGTCACCGAGGACACGGAGCTCACCGAGGGCACGGAGCTCACCGAGGAAAGCGGGACGGGCAACGGCGGATCGCGGGGCACGACCCGCTCGTCCGACGACGGCCTGCTCGACAGCGAGGAGAAGGCGTTCCCCGCCGTGCCGCCCGACGTGTCCCGCCCCGCCGCGGTCACGATGCTGTGGCCGCTGGCCGATCGGCCGAGGCTCGCCGCCGGCGTGGCCGGTTCCGGCACCGAGCCGGTACGCCTGGTCGACGACGACCTCGCGGCCTCGCTCGCCGAGGGCGGGAGGCTGGACGGTCTGCTGCGCGCCGTCGAGGACACCGCCCGCACCGAACCCCGCGTCCTCGAGGGACTGTGCCTGGCGATCGACCCGGACCTGCTCGTGACCGTCGCGAACATGACGCGCGACTATCTCGTCGTCGAGGATCCGAACGAACCGACCGGCGACGCGCGGCCGGGCTCGGGCACGGATGCCGCGGTCGCCTGGCTCGAGCGGTTGCGTGCCCTCGCGGCGACGACCTGCACGATGGCCGTGCCGTTCGCGCAGGTCGACCTGACCGCGCTCGGTGACCTCGCCGACTCGTCCCTGACCGACTCCGCGCTCGAATCACCGGCGGCGATCGTCGACTCCATCCTCGGCGTCACCTCCACCCCGGGTGTGATGTGGCCCGACTCCGGCGTACTCACCGAGAAGACCGGATCGATGCTCGCCGCCGACGGCCCGGTGACCGCTCTGGTGTCCGACAACGCCGTCGAGGGCGGACGCGCCCTGCTCGCGGGCACGTCGTCGACGCCGTCCACCGCGTCGGGCGGCAACGGCTTCCGGATCTCCGGTGTCTCCGGCCTCACCGCCGCCCTGTTCGACTCGTCCGCGTCCGCGGCACTGGCCGGGATGGGCACCGACCCGCAGACGCCGTCCTTCGTCCCCTCCTCGGCGCGCTACGACCTCTCCCGCGATTCCTCGACGGCCCGCCTGCAGGATGCCCTCGGCGCGCTGGCCTGGCCGGCCATGGTGCCGACGGTCAGCGAGGTCACCGGGGCGGCACTGCCGGCCGCGGGCCGATCGGTGCTGTTCGCGCCGCCGCAGAACTGGTCGGCATCGCCCGACGACGCCGCCTCCGTGCTGTCGATGCTCTCCACGCTCGTCCGCTCGGGCCTGACCACGCCGCGCCCGCTCGCCGCGCTCGTCGACGCGGCCGCGAACACCGCGAACGACCCGACGGCCTCGCTGCTGGTCTATCCCGAGCAGGCGATCACCGACGGCGCCTCCGCCGCGGTCGTGTCCGAGGCCGAGGAACAGATCGGCCGCCTCGATGCGATCCAGACGGCGCTGGTCGAGGACCCGCAGGCCCAGCTCACCCCGCAGCAGTTCACCGCCCCGCTGCGCGAGGACCTGCTGCGCGCGATGAGCCTGGCCGGTCGTCGCGGTGCCGACGCCGACGGTGCCTACGCGACCGGCGAGCACCGCGCCGCCGAGGTGCGGGAGGCCGTCGACGACATCTACGACGCCGTGACGGTCATCTCGACCGGCGGTGTGTACACCCTGACGTCCGAACAGAGTCCGCTGCTGCTCACCGCGCGCAACGACCTGCCCGTGGGCATCACCGTGCGGCTGCAGGTGGACGCGCCCGACACGGTGGACATCACCGACATCGGGCCGACCCAGCTCCCGCCGCGCGGCAGCCGCACCCTCACGGTGCCGGCTCAGATCAGCGACTCGCGGAACCTCCGGTTGGAGTTCGCACTCACCACCGACTCCGGCCTGCCTCTCGGCAGCTCGACGACGGTGACGGTACGTTCCAATGCGTACGGCCAGATCCTCGCCGTCGTCACGGGATGTGCGGGAGCACTCCTGCTGTTCCTGGCGGGCAGACGACTTCTGCACCGGTTCCGGGGAGAGCCGGATCCAGCCGACGAAGGGTATGAGAAATGACCGGGAACTCCACACGGGACGACGTGGAGACACACCCGAACCCGGGACCGTCGGACTCTCCCACCACCTCGCCGGACATGACGGGCGTCGCGTCCGGTCGCAGGAAGCCGCAGAGCCTGCTCGCGGCGACCGGCTCCATCGCCGTGGCGACCCTGGTCAGCCGCATCACCGGCTTCCTCAAGCAGCTGCTCATCCTGACCCTGCTCGGTGCGAGCGTCGCGTCGTCGTTCACCGTCGCGCACCAGATCCCCAACATGATCTCCGAGCTGGTGCTCGGCGCCGTCCTGACCTCGATCGTCGTGCCGGTGCTGGTGCGGGCCGAGCGGGAGGACCCCGACGGCGGTGAGGCCTTCGTCCGGCGACTGTTCACCGCGGCGCTGGTGCTGCTCGGCACGGCGACCGTTCTCGCGGTGGCCGCGGCCCCGGTCCTGACCACCCACGTCTTCCTCGACGAGTCCGGCAAGGTCTCGACGTCGCTGACCACGGCGCTGTCGTACCTGCTCCTGCCCGCGATCATGTTCTACGGGTTGTCGGGCCTGTTCACGGGCATCCTCAACACCCGGCAGGTGTTCAAGCCGGGCGCCTGGGCCCCGGTGTGCAACAACCTCGTGGTGCTCACCGTGCTGGTGATCTACTACCTGATGCCGGGCGAGATCACCCTCGATCCGGTGCGGATGAGCGATCCGAAACTGCTCGTCCTCGGCATCGGTGTGCTGCTCGGCGTCATCACGCAAGCGATGTGCCTGGTACCCGCGCTGCGCCGCGAGGGCATCAATCTCAGGCCGCTGTGGGGTCTCGACGACCGGCTCCGGCAGTTCGGTGGCATGGCCGCCGCGATCGTGCTGTACGTGCTGATCAGCCAGGCCGGGATGGTCTTCGCCACACGCGTGTCGTCGGGGGCCGACGAGGCCGGACCGGCGATCTACAACAACGCGTGGCTGTTGCTGCAGCTGCCCTACGGCGTCCTCGGTGTCACCGTGCTCACCGCGATCATGCCGCGCCTGAGTCGCAACGCCGCCGCGGACGACACCCCGGCCGTCGTCGACGACCTGTCCGTCGCGACCCGCCTGACCATGATCTCGCTCATCCCGATCGTCACCTTCCTGACGATCGCGGGTTCGCAGGTCGGCGCCGCGCTGTACGGCTACGGCAACTTCGGCGGCAGCAACGCCGAACGCCTCGGCCAGGCGGTGAGCTGGTCGGCGTTCACGCTCATCCCGTACGCCCTGGTGCTCATCCACCTGCGCGTGTTCTACGCCAGGGAACAGGCCTGGACCCCCACCTGGATCATCCTCGGCATCACCGCCGTCAAGATCGGCCTGTCCGCGCTGGCGCCCGTCGTCGCGGCGAACGACGAGCAGGTGGTGCTGCTCCTCGGCGCGGCCACGGGCGTCGCGTTCGCCGTCGGAGCGTTCATCGGCGGCTATCTGCTGCACCGCACACTCGGCAACCTGCAGATGGCGAACGTCGGACGCACCGTCTGGCACGTCGTGCTCGCATCCCTCGCCGGGGCGGTTGTCGTGCTCGTCACCGACCGTCTCCTGCAACTCGACGTCCTCGCCGACCGCTTCGGGGGCATCGGCTCGCTCGTGCGGGTCGGGCTCAACGGTGTGCTGATGGTGCTCGTCGCGCTGGTCGGGATGTACCTGCTCAAGGTGCCCGAGATCCTCGCGATCGAAGCGGCCGTGCGACGGAAGGTCGCGGCACTGCGCGGCACCGCCCCGGTCGAGGAGGCCCCCTCCGAACCCGAGACCGGAACCACCTCCGACGAGGCACCGGCTCCCGCCCCCGTCCCGCGTCCGCGCTACGCCGAATCGGATGCCGAGAAGACCGTCATCCTGCCGCGTATCGACTACGGCGAGTACGGCGTCGGACCTTATGACGCCATCACAGAGGTCATGCCCGCCATCAGGGACGTCCCCGGTCGCAGCAATGCGCACGGACAACTCCCGTACCCTGATCAGCAGCAGGTACGGTCCGGGAGCCGTCGACCACGGTTCTTCGCGGCCCCCAGCGGCGACCCGCGTCTGCACACCGGAAGTGGACGAGTCGACAACGAAGGAGTGAGGGTGAGCGACGACCACGCTGCCGGCAAGTCCACCATCGATGCCGCCGCACGGCAGAAGTCTGCCGACAAGGACGGCCAGCGCCCGCCGCGCGATCCGAACCTCGACACGGGTGTCATCCCCGTCGGATCCCCGCAGCTCCCGCCGGTGCGTGTCGCGGGCCCGGCCTCCCAGCCGCGCCGTCCGATGCGGGGCCCCGATCTCATCGCCGGTGCCTCGGTCGCCGGCGGTCGCTACCGTCTGCTCGCCCCGCACGGTGGCGCGCGCGGCCTGCGTTTCTGGCAGGCGCTCGACGTCAAGCTCGATCGCGAGGTCGCGCTGACCTTCGTCGACGCGGAACAGCGCGCGGCCGACGGCACCGGCCCCGACTCGCCGCAGGCCGTGCTCTCGCGCACCCTGCGCCTCGGTCGTATCAATTCGCCCGGACTCGCCCGCGTCCTCGACGTGGTGCGCGGCAGCTCGGGCGGCATCGTCGTCTCGGAGTGGACCCCCGGCCGGTCGCTGAAGGAGATGTCCACCACCGAGCCGTCGCCGATCGGTGCGGCACGCGCGATCCGCGCGCTCGCGGCCGCCGCCGAGGCGTCGCACCGTGCGGGCAGCGCCCTGTCGATCGACCATCCCGATCGCATCCGCATCAGCGTGGCGGGCGACGCCGTGCTGGCCTTCCCCGCGACCTTCTCCGATTCCGACGCGATGTCCGACGTGCGCGGTCTCGGCGCGAGTCTGTACGGACTCATCACCGGACGATGGCCGCTCGGCGAGCCGTCGGCTCCGGGCGGCGCTCCCGTCCCGCACCACAGCGGTGCCACCGTCGGCGGGATGCCGGAGCCCGACCGCAAGGACGGCGTGCCGGTGGAGCCGCGCGTCCTGCGTCCCGACGTGCCGTTCGAGATCTCGGCGGTCGCGGTGCGTGCCCTGTCCGAGGACGGCGGTATCCGGACCGCCGCGACCGTGCAGCACATCCTCGACCAGGCGTCGGTCGTCGATCAGAAGACCGAGATGATCCCGGCACTGCGGATCGGGCAGCGCGCTGCCGCCGCGGAGACGCATGCACTCGCGGATCCCGAAGCGCTGGAACAGAAGAAGAAGCATTCTCAGCGGATGCTCATCGCCCTGGCCGCGCTCGGTGCCACGACCGTGCTGCTGCTCGCGCTCATCGGATGGTGGATCGCGAACCTGCTCGCCGGCGACGCCAACGATGCCCCGCTGACGAGCCAGGAGTTCGGCCTGACCCCCACCGCCGAGGCACCCGCCGAGGACGGGGCGGGCGACGAGCAGGCCGAGGCCGCGCCGCCGCGACCCGCGGCGAGCGCTCCGGTCTCCGCGACCTCCGTGTCGGTGTTCTCGCCCCAGGGCACACCCGATTCGCCCGCCACCGCGTCGCAGGCGATCGACGGTGATCCGTCCACCTCGTGGAGCACCGATGCCTACTTCGATCCGTTCCCGTCGCTGAAGAACGGTGTCGGACTTCTGTTCACGCTCGCCGACGCGTCGGAGCTGTCCGCGGTGAAGGTCACCACCGACACGCCGGGCACGGTCGTCGAGGTGCGCAGCGCACCGTCCGAGTCGACGTCGCTCGATCAGACGCAGGTGATCGGTTCGGGCACACTGGCTTCCGGTGAGACCACGATCCCGGTCGAGGCGGACGGCCAGACCTCGCACGTGCTGGTGTGGATCACCGATCTGAGCTCGAGCGGCGGAAGCAACAAGAGTTCCCTCTCCGAAGTGGAATTCGAAGCCGCACGCTGACCGCGGACAGCCGGGCGGAATCGTCCGGATCGGCTACCATCCGCGCGTGCGAATTTTCGGGGGGATCGCAAAAATCGCCGTGCCCGACGGGGGTGTCGACGACGGCGGGAGTGTGTCGGACGGGGTGGCGTCCGATGGGGTGGTGTCGGATGCCGAGCTGCTCGCAGCACACGTCGCAGGCGATCGGCATGCCTTCTCCGCCTTGCTGGCACGACATCACGACCATCTGTGGCAGGTCGCGCGGCGGACCAGTTACTCGAACGAGGACGCGGCCGACGCGCTGCAGGAGGCACTGTTCTCGGCGCACCGGAGGGCTTCGGGTTTCCGGGAGGACGCCGCGGTCCGCAGCTGGTTGCACTCGATCGTCGTCAACGCGTGCCTCGATCGCATCCGCCGCAATCGTGTCCGCGTGACCGCCCCACTGTTCGAGGACGATTCGCACGACCTGCGTACCCCGCGCGATCCCATCCACGACACCGAGATCGCACTCGACATCGAATCCGCCCTGTTCGCACTGCCACCCGACCAGCGGGCAGCCGTCGTCGCGGTGGATGTGGAAGGTTTCTCCGTCCGGGAGGCGGCGCAACGTCTCGGTGTTCCGGAGGGAACGGTCAAGAGCCGCTGTGCCCGCGCGCGGAGCCGGCTCGCAGTTCTTCTCGACGACCTTCGCTCCGAGGGGAACCGATCGTGATCCTCCTCCGTCTTACTCTGGTGAGGGATGCCGAACCGCGGAGGAGAGTCGCGCATGAACGAGGACGAGATGCGTCCGTCGAACTCCGCCGAGATGCGTCCGCCGTACTCCGCGGAGTTGCTCGCCGATCTGCATGCCGGGGTGCTCGACGAGGAGCTCGCCGCCCGGTTGTGGCCGCGCGTGCGCCGCGATCCCGAGGCCGTCGTGTATCTGGCGCGGCTCGACGCGACGCAGGCGCGGTTGTCGGCCCTGCGCGACGCCCCACCGAAGGAATCGATTCCGCCCGAGATCGCCGCGCGTATCGGTGCCGCGCTCGCGGAGGATCGATCCGACGACCGGTCCGATGTCCGGTCCACACCGTCCCCGATCGCACGGCGTCGCCGGTGGGCGGTGGCCGGTGCCGCGGTCGCGGCCGCAGTGGCGGTGATGCTCGTGGTGGTCGTGCGCGGAACCGCTTTCGGTAGCGACGACCCGACCGGTGTTCCCGTCGCGGCAGCGGAGGACGAGGCCCTGTTCGAACCTTCCACCCTGCGGGCGATGATCGGCGACACCGATCCCGGTCTCCTCGGTGGAGCCGATCGTCTCCGGGAATGCCTGGACGCGAACGGTTTCGAAGGCCGGTCACCGATCGGTTCACGCGCGGTGCGGTACGCCGGCGACGATGCCGTCCTCGTCCTGTTGAGCGGACCGGACGCACCGGCGCTCACCGCTCTGGTGGTCGGAACCGACTGCGACGCAGACGATCCCGAGATATTGGTCCGCAAGACGATCGGCTGACCTTCCGGCGCTCGGGTCCGGCGCTACGCCACGGTCGACAACAGTTCCAGGATCCGTGCGCGCAGCGCGGGTGTGTCGTCCTCCGCGGCGATGAGGCCGGCGAACAACGCCGACCCCGCTGCCATCACGAGCACGGCCTTGGCGTCGATCTCGACGTCCGAGCCGTCGCCGTCGGCGAACAGGGCGGTGCTGGGGCCGCTGAACGTGCGCCAGAGCGTGTTGCGGAGGTCGTCGTGGTCCCGCAGTGCCGCGAGAAGCCCCGGGAGCGCAGCGCGGACCTCCGGCCGGGAGAACAACTCGATGCTCCCGGTGACCACCCATTCGATCCAGCCCTTGCGATCGATGCCGTCGTAGGGCGTCAGATCGGGTGCGGAACCGAGCAGTGCGTCGAGCACGAGGTGGGCTTTGGTCGGCCACCGACGCGTGAGTGCGGCGCGGCCGACGCCGGCGCGGGCGGCGACCGCCCGCAGGCTCAGCCCGTCCCAGCCGTGGGAGCGGAGCATTTCGCGGGTGGCGGTGAGGACGTCGTTGTCTATTCGGGGGTCGCGGGGGCGCCCCGGAGCGGTGCTGGGCATGGGATCCGTGATGTCGGGACCGAGTGGGAATCGATCTGGCGCGGAGTGTGACGAGCGTTATAGTCGAAGCGTAATTACGGTACCACTGGCATCGAAAGTAGGGGCATGTCTTCGCCGCGACCCACCGTGTTCGAACCGGCCCGACTCGGGCCGCTCACCCTCCGCAACCGCATCGTCAAGGCGGCGACCTTCGAAGGGGTCATGCCTCGGGGAGCCGTCAGCGACGAACTCGTCGAATTCCACGCCGAGGTCGCCCGCGGCGGCACCGCCCTCACGACCGTCGCGTACTGCTCGGTCTCCCACGACGGCCGCGTCCACCGCGACACCCTCGTGCTCGACGCCGACTCCGTCCCCGGCCTGACCCGGCTCACCTACGCCGTGCACGCCGCCGGTGGTCTGGCCTCCGCGCAGATCGGCCACGCCGGACTCGTCGCCAACCAGATCTCCAACAAGATGAAGACGCTCGCGCCGTCCACGCGCATCAGCGCCCCCGCCATGGGGCTCGTCCGCGGCGCGACACTCGAGCAGCTCGATCGGGTGGTCGAGGACTACGCGCGCGCCGCGCGCTTCGCCGTCGAGGCCGGATTCGACGCCGTCGAGGTCCACCTCGGACACAACTACCTGCTCAGCTCCTTCATGAGCCCGAATCTCAACAAGCGCTCCGACAAGTACGGCGGCAGCATCGCCAACCGCACTGCCTTCCCGCGTCGCGTGCTCGAGGCCGTCCGCACGGCAGTGGGGGAGGGGGTGGCCGTCATCGCGAAGTTCAACATGACCGACGGCGTGCCCCAGGGTCTGTGGCTCGACGAGTCGCTGCCCATGGCCAAGCTCATCGAGTCCGACGGCACCATCCATGCCATGCAGCTCACCGGTGGGAGCTCGCTGTTGAACGGGATGTACTTCTTCCGCGGCGACGTCCCGATGAAGGAGTTCCAGGCGTCGCAGCCGAAGGTCGTCGGCTGGGGACTGAAGGTCTACGGGCCGAAGATCTTCCCGAAGCTCCCGTTCGAGGAGGCATTCTTCCTGCCCATGGCCCGGCAGTTCCGGGAGGAACTGAAGATCCCGCTGATCCTGCTCGGCGGCATCAACCGGCTCGACACCATCGAGACGGCGCTCGACGAAGGCTTCGAGTTCGTCGCCATGGGCCGCGCGCTGCTGCGTGATCCGTATCTCGTCCGCAAGTTCGAGGAGAAGACGGCACACGAAGGTCTGTGCATCCACTGCAACAAGTGCATGCCGACCATCTATACGGGCACGCGTTGTGTGATCCGCGAGACGCTTCGGGACGTGCCCGGCGCGGTCTGAGACCGTCCCGGTTCGCATCGGGGGCGGGCCGGTCGGGCGACCGACCGGTCCGTACAGGGCGTCTGTGGCGGGACGCACGGCGGAAGGGGAACAACACCGTTTACCCTGGTGTTGACAGTATCTGTAGGCTGCCGTCCGGTTTCGGCCGGATCGCCCGCAGTCCTCGCGCCCCCGATCACCCAACCGGAAGGCTCCGCCGCATGACGACCTCGCCCACGATTCACGACCTCATCATCGTCGGTTCGGGACCGGCCGGATACACCGCCGCCGTCTACGCGGCCCGCGCCGAACTCACCCCGCTCGTCTTCGAGGGAACGCAGTTCGGTGGCGAGCTCATGACCACCACCGAGGTCGAGAACTTCCCGGGCTTCAAGGACGGGATCATGGGCCCGGAGCTCATGGACCAGATGCGCGAGCAGGCACTGCGTTTCGGCGCCGATCTGCGCACCGAGGACGTCGACGAGATGGACCTCACGGGCGCGGTCAAGACGGTCGTCGCCAACGGCGAGACCTACCGCAGCCACGCCGTCATCCTCGCGATGGGCGCCGAGCCGCGTTACCTCGGTGTGCCCGGTGAGTCGCAGCTGCTCGGCCGCGGCGTTTCCGCCTGCGCGACCTGCGACGGCTTCTTCTTCCGCGACCAGGACATCGCCGTCGTCGGCGGTGGCGACTCCGCGATGGAGGAGGCGACCTTCCTGACGCGCTTCGCGCGCAGCGTCACCCTCATCCACCGCCGCGAGGAGTTCCGCGCCTCGAAGATCATGCTCGAGCGCGCCCGCGCCAACGAGAAGATCCGCTTCGTCACCAACGCGAAGGTTGCCGAGGTGCAGGGCGAGAACAGCGTCACCAACCTCGTCCTCGAGGACACCGTCACCGGCGAGCGCAGCGACCTGCCGGTCACCGGCTTGTTCGTCGCCGTCGGCCACGACCCGCGCAGCTCGCTCGTCAAGGGTCAGGTCGACCTCGACGATGAGGGCTACGTGAAGGTCTCGGCGCCGTCCACCGCGACCTCCGTGCCGGGCGTCTTCGCCGCGGGCGACCTCGTCGACCACACCTACCGCCAGGCGATCACCGCCGCCGGCACCGGATGCTCGGCGTCCATCGACGCGGAGCGGTGGCTCGTCGCGAACCGCGAGGTCGAGGCGCCCACGCTCGCCGAGGCCTGATCCACCACCCCGTTCCACATTCCATCCCGAGATTCAGGAGACATCCGTGGCCGACAAGAACACCGTCACCATCACCGACTCGTCGTTCGTCGAGGACGTACTGCAGTCCGAGAAGCCCGTCCTCGTCGACTTCTGGGCCACCTGGTGCGGTCCGTGCAAGATGGTCGCTCCGGTTCTCGAGGAGATCGCGGCCGAGCACGGCGACAAGCTGACCGTCGCCAAGCTCGACATCGACGCCAATCCGTCGGCCGCACGCGATTACCAGGTCATGTCGATTCCCACGATGATCCTCTTCTCCGGTGGCAAGCCGACGAAGACGATCGTGGGGGCCAAGGGCAAGGCGGCGTTGCTTCGGGATCTCGCGGACGTCCTGTAGTACCGTCCCAGGATCAACCTCTCGGATGTGCCCGTGAGCCCGTCTTCACGGGCACATCCTTCATCCAACCCCCGTTCGATGCTGCCCAGCCCTCACGCCGGGCACCGATCCGGTCAGCACGGAAAGGCCCGATACATGCGCCCTCTTCGTCACGGCGACCACGGTCCGGCGGTCGCCGAGATCCGGAGCACCTTGGCCGGCCTGGGCTTCCTGCACAACGAGCCCGAGGAGTCGGGCGACTGGATGGGATCGGACGTCCCCTTCGATCGTGAACTCGACGGAGCCGTGCGCGCGTTCCAGCAGCAGCGCGGTCTGCTCGTCGACGGGATCGTAGGCCCCGCGACCTACCGTTCCCTGAAGGAAGCGTCGTACAAGCTCGGTGCGCGCACCCTGATGTATCAGCTCTCCGCTCCGCTCTACGGCGACGACGTCGCGGCCCTGCAGACCCGTCTGCAGGATCTCGGCTTCTACGTCGACCGCGTGGACGGCTACTTCGGTCCGAAGACCCACGAGGGTCTGTGCTCCTTCCAGCGCGAGATCGGACTCGCCTCCGACGGCATCTGCGGTGCCGAGACACTGCGTTCGCTCGAACTGCTCGGCACGCGCGTGTCGGGCGGGTCGCCCCACGCGATCTCCGAGGAGGAGATCGTGCGCCGCTCCGGTCCGCAGCTCAGCGGCAAGCGCATCGTCATCGACCCGGGTCTCGGCGGCAACACCCACGGCATCATCGTGCCGAGCCCCCACGGCCCGATCTCCGAGGCCGACATCCTGTGGGATCTCGCGCGTCGGCTCGAGGGCCGGATGGCGGCGACGGGCATGGAGACCTTCCTGTCGCGGCCGTACCACGTGAATCCGACCGACGTCGAACGCGCGGGCACGTCCAACGCGTTCGGTGCCGACCTCATGATCTCGCTGCGGTGCGACGCGAGTCGCAGTCCCGCCGCGAACGGCATCGCGAGCTTCCACTACGGCAACTCGCACGGGTCCGAGTCGATGATCGGCCAGGTGCTCTCCGGCTACATCCAGCGCGAGATCGTCGCCCGCACGAGCCTGCAGGACTGCCGTAGCCACGGCCGCACCTGGGATCTGCTGCGCCTGACGAACATGCCGACGGTGCAGATCGATCTCGGTTACCTCACCAACGAGCAGGACGCCGCGCTGCTCGCCGATCCGCGCAGCCGCGACATCATCGCCGAGGCGATCCTCATCGCGGTGAAGCGGCTGTACCTGCTCGGCCAGGACGACCAGCCGACCGGCACGTACACCTTCGCCGAGTTGCTTGCCGAAGAGCTGTCCATCTCCGACAGTCGCTAGCCGGCCCGTAGACGAGAAAAGGACCGCCCCGCAGAGTCTGCGGNCGGTCTTTTTTCGTCGGTGTCCGGTGTACGTCAGTGGGCGCCGACGGCCGAACCTGCGGTCAGATCCGCGACGGTGAGAGAGGACTCCTCGAGGAGCCGATCGAGGGCGGCCTCCACGGCGAACTTCCACTCGTGGTCGCGGTCGAGCTCGAGACGCAGCCGCGGGTAGCGGTAGTGCGGGGCGACGACCTCGAAGCCCATGTCCTCGAGGAAGTCGGCGTCGATCATGCACTCCGTGTCGGAGCACCCGAGTGCGGCCGTCGCGTGCGGCACATCGCTCGCTTCTACGTCGGCGGTGCGTCGGATCCCGAAGGCCTCGATGGCACGGACGTTACGACGGACGAGATCGGCAACGACACCGCGGATGAGGTCGGCTCCGACATCCAGCTCGTCCGCGTGCGGTTCGGTCCGCATGGATGTCAGCAGGATCGCGTCGGCGCTGACGGGCGCGGTGGGGAAGGCCTGCGCGCGGGGAACCATGCCCGGGGGAGCGTAGAGCGCGCACCCGGCGGCCTTGTCGCCGATCGTCGCGATCTGGCCGCACGACCCCCATTCGAGAAGGACCATGGACAGCCATGCTTCCTTCTCGAATTCGGGGTCGGCGAATTGCTGAACGTCGGGCGATGAGGTGGGATCCAGCTCCCAGAACACGCACCGTCGCGCATGAGCAGGCAACTGCTCGATCCCACTCAACGTGAGCGGTGATACTCGGGTCGACACGGGATAGCTCGCCTCCACGTCTTTCGTCTACAGACTGTTGTCCTGCTCCGACGAGGAGTCAAGAAATGTCGGTCTGAGACTCCATCATCTTCACGATGCGTTCGAGGTCGTCGACCGAACCGAACTCCACCACGATCTTGCCCTTGCGCTTGCCGAGGCTCACGGTCACGCGCGTGTCGAAGGAGTTCGACAGGCGCTCCGCGACGTCCTGCAGCCCCGGCATCTGGAGGGGCTTCCGACGCTTCTGCTGCGGAGCGTCGGGGGTGTCGTTGCGGTTGGCGAGCACGACGGCTTCTTCCGTCGCCCGCACGGACAGGCCCTCGGCGACGATGCGTGCGGCGAGTGCCTCCTGAGCGTCGGCACCGGCCTCGAGCGCCAACAAGGCACGCGCGTGCCCGGCCGACAGCACTCCGGCCGCCACGCGTCGTTGCACCGCGACCGGCAACTTGAGCAGCCGGATCATGTTCGTGATGACCGGCCGCGACCGTCCGAGCCGACTCGCGAGTTCCTCGTGGGTGACCTCGAACTCCTCGAGCAACTGCTGATAGGCCGCGGCCTCTTCGAGGGGGTTGAGCTGCACCCGGTGGATGTTCTCGAGCAGCGCGTCGCGCAACAGCGATTCGTCCTCGGTGTCGCGGACGATCGCGGGGATCGTGTCGAGGCCCGCCTCCTGGACGGCACGCCAGCGACGCTCACCCATCACGAGCTGGAATCGGTCGCCTTCGAGACGGCGGACCACGACCGGCTGCATGAGCCCGAACTCGCGGACGGAGTGGACGAGCTCGGCGAGCGCTTCCTCGTCGAAGACCTGCCGCGGCTGCTTCGGGTTGGGCTCGATCCGGTCGATCGGGATCTCGAGGTACACCGCTCCGGTTGGGGAGGGGAGGGGTTCGCTTTCGGACGCCGCTCCGGACGCCCGTGCCGCGTCGTCCTCGACAGGCTCCGCCGGGGACGCGGGCGCCGGC